>NZ_LSRW01000007.1:0-36393 GCF_003104955.1 Steroidobacter cummioxidans
GCAGCGTCAGATGTGTATAAGAGACAGCCCGGGGTCATCGTCATCCTGCCGCTCGTGCAGCGAATGGTGAAGATGGATCTGCGCACCGTCGTGCTGGATGTGCCCACGCAGGATGTCAATTTTTTCGCGCGACAAACGTTTTCGGTAAGGGTGAGCGCGGTCGTTTACTTTCGCATCGTGGATCCGGCCCGAGCCGTGATCCAGGTGGCGAATCGTGTCGAGGCGACCAGCCAGCTGGCGCAGACCACGCTACGTTCGGTGCTCGGTCAGCACGAACTGGATGAAATACTCAGTCAGCGTGAGAAGCTCAATCTGGATATCCAGCAAATCTTGGATCACGCCACCGATGCGTGGGGCATCAAGGTGGCGACCGTGGAGATCAAGCACGTGGACCTCAATGAGAACATGATCCGCGCCATTGCCAGACAGGCCGAGGCGGAACGAACCCGGCGCGCAAAGATCATTCATGCCGAAGGCGAGAAGCAGGCGGCGGCGATGCTGGTAGAGGCCGCGCAGGCGCTCGGCACCGAGCCACGCGCGATGCAGTTGAGGTATCTGCAGACGTTGAGCGATATCTCCAGCGAACGAACCTCGACCGTGGTGTTTCCATTGCCGATCGACTTGATCAAGCCGCTGCTGGAGCGCCAATCGTGACAGGAGCGGGCGCGCCAGTGCACACTCGCTGTGTCGCATTTCGCTAGAGGTTGATCATGAGCGCCGGCAATGTCTGCATCGTCACGGGTTCGGCGACCGGCATCGGCGCTGCCTGCGCCGTGGAACTGGCGAAGCGTGGCTGGCGCACTGTCATCAATTACACGAAGAGCGAAGCCGAGGCGCAGGCGACGGCGCGCGAGTGTGAGAAGCACGGTGTCGAAGCGCTGCTAGTGCGCGCCAACGTTGCTGAAGATGCCGATTGCCGACGCATGGCCGACGCGGCGTTGGAGAAGTGGGGCCGGATCGATGGCCTCATCAACAACGCCGGCACCACCAAGGTGGTGTTCAATCACGCCAACCTGGAAGCGCTGTCGGCGGAAGATTTTCAGAAGGTCTATGCGGTGAATGTGATCGGCGCGTTCCAGATGGTGCGCGCTGTCGAGCCGGCGATGCGCAAGCAAGGTCGCGGCTCCATCGTGAATGTTTCTTCCCGCGCCGGCATCGATAGCACCGGCAGTTCAATTGCCTATGCCGCCTCGAAGGGCGCTTTGAACACCATGACGATGGGCCTGGCGCGCGCGCTCGGCCCGCAGATTCGGGTGAACGCGGTGTGCCCCGGCTTCGTCGAGACGCGCTGGCTGCAGGAAGCGATCGGCGCCAAATACGAACAAGCCCGCGCGCGTTGGTCGAGCAGCTCGGCCCTGCAACGAGCCAGCACCCCCGAGGACATCGCCGACGTCGCCGTCTGGCTGCTCACCGGCGGCCCCACTGTCACCGGCGAGCTCATCCTCGTCGACGGTGGCAACCGCCTCGGCCCTCCGCCTCAAGCTCGTTGAGCCGTCGCCGGCGCACTCCCGCTCAGATCTGCGAACTGCAGTGCTGCCAGGCGCGCGTAGAGCTCGTTGCTTTCGAGCAGCTGCGCGTGAGTGCCGATGTCGACGATGCGGCCGTGGTCGAGTACGACGATGCGGTCGGCTTTGAGAATCGTCGCGAGACGGTGAGCAATGACCAGCGTCGTGCGATGTTCCATCAGGCGTTCCAAGGCCTCTTGAACGTAGCGCTCGCTCTCGGCATCGAGGGAGCTGGTGGCTTCGTCCAATAACAGAATTGGCGGATCCTTCAACAATGCGCGAGCGATGGCGATGCGTTGGCGTTGACCCCCGGAGAGGCGCGTGCCTTTTTCGCCGAGGAAAGTGTCGTAGCCCTCAGGCAACTCGCGGATGAAGTCATCGGCACCGGCGGCCCGGGCGGCGGCTTCGATGTCGGCGTCGGTGGCGTTGGGACGGCCGTAGCGAATGTTCTCTCGCGCGGTCGCGCCGAACAGCACGGTTTCCTGCGGCACCAACCCGATGTGCGAGCGAACGTCTTCCGGCTTCGCTTGCGAGATATCGACGCCATCGATCGTGATCCGGCCGGACGCAGGATCATAGAAACGCAGCAGCAATTGAAACGTCGTGCTCTTGCCCGCGCCTGACGGGCCGACGAACGCGACGGTCTCGCCCCGCTCGATCGCCAGCGACAGATCGTCGAGTGCCGCCGATTCCGGCCGCGACGGATAGCGGAACGAGACGTGCTCGAAGGTGATGCGTCCGACCGGCGGTGTGGGGAACTGCTGCGGCTTGAGCGGAGCGACGATGTTCGGTGTCGCGACTTTCAGCTCGACCAGGCGTTCCATCGCGCCCGCGGCCCGCTGCACTTCACCCCACATCTCGCTCAGCGTCGCCGCCGCGATCGCGACGTACACGGCATAGATCAGGAACTGACTCAGCTCGCCACCGGTCATTTCCTGGTCGAGCACGCGGTGCGCGCCCTGCCACAGCACGAACGTGATCGCGCCGAAGACCATCATCGTGCCGATCGCCGACATGGCAGAGCGAACCTTGGTTCGTTGCAGGGCCACGCGGAACGACTCTTCAACGGCGCTGGCATAGCGCTTGGTGTGCAGGTCCTCCAGCGTGAACGCTTGCACCGTTTGAATGGCATTCAGCGTCTCACCGGCAAGCCCGCTCGTATCGGCAATCTTGTCCTGCGACTCGCGCGACAATTTACGGAGCTTTCGGCCGACCGCGATGATCGGCACGATCACCAGCGGAATGAGCACGACGATCATGCCGGCCAGCGACGGGCTGGTGGCGATCATCAACGCCAGCGCGCCGACCAGCTGCACGGCCGAGCGCAAGGTCATGGAAAGATTCACACCGGCGATGCCTTGCACCAGTGTCGTGTCGGTCGTGAGTCGGGACAGCACTTCGCCGGTCCGAGTGACTTCGAAGAACGTCGGATCCATGCGCACCACGCGCGCATAAACATCCTCACGCAGGTCGGCGACGACTCGCTCGCCCAGCCACGTCACGAAATACAAACGCAGGGCGGCGAAAATGCCGAACACGGCAGCCGCGGCCAAAAACGCCACGAAGTAAGTGTTGATGGTGGCCGCATCCTGCGCCGCCATGCCGCGATCGATGAGATCGCGGAATGCGATCGGGATCACGAGCATCGCGGCGGCTGCGACCAGCAGCGCGATCATCGCGAGGGTCAGGATGCCTTTGTACTTGCTGATGTACGGCCACAGCTCGCGCAGTGGTTTCAGCGAGCGGCTCTTGGGTCTTTCTGGGTTGGCAGACATGGTGTGCGCGCAATATCCCTATTCGTCGGTCTAGCGATAGACCGGTAATTCCACGTCCGTGAACAACGCTTCCACATCGGTCGGCGTGGCCGCATTGCCGGCGCGATCCACGAGCCGACGGGTCAGATGGGGGGCGAGCAGCTGCAGAAAGTCGTACATGTAGCCGCGGAGCAGGGCGCCTTGATGGAAGCCCACCCAGGTGGAATGCGCCGGGAACAAATGCGACGCATCGATGGACACCAGATCCGAATCCTCACGCGGATCCATGGCCATGCTGGCCACGATGCCGACGCCCATGCCGAGTCGCACGTACGTCTTGATCACGTCGGCATCGCGCGCAGTCAGCGCCACATGGGGCGTGATCCCATGGCGCGCGAAGATCTGCTGCAACGAAGAGGGGCCCGAGAATCCGAACACGTAAGTGACGATCGGATACTTGCCCAGCGTCTCGATGGTCACCTTGCCTTCGTGGGCGAGCGGATGGCCCTGCGGCACGACGATGCGCCGATGCCAGCGATAGCAGGGCAGCAGCACCAAATTGGTGAACAGCTCCTGCGAGCCGGTGTTGATGGCGAAGTCGATGCGGTCGCGCACCGCCATGTCGGCGATCTGCTCGGACGTGCCCTGGTGTAGGTGCAGCTCCACGTCGGGATAGCGCTCACGGAACCGGCGGATGACCTGCGGCAGTACATAACGGGCCTGGGTATGGGTCGTGCCGATGGCCAGCGAGCCGCGCCCGTCGCCCTTCTGCTCGTCCGCCAGGCGCTTGATGCTCTGGACTTCCTTGAGGATTTTCTGGGCCCGGTCGATGACCCGCTTACCCGCCGGGGTGACGCGCGTCAGGGTGCGCCCCTGGCGCAGAAAGATGGGAAATCCCAGCTCGTCCTCCAGCTGCTTCAGCTGCTTGCTGACGCCCGGCTGCGAGGTATGCAGGCGCTCGGCCGCCGCGGTGATGTTGAGGTCGTTCTCGACAATGGCGGCAAGGTACCGTAATTGTTGTAGTTTCATGAACTTAACTATAACGATCGAAGCGCGGCGAAGTCATAACGGGCCCGCATCATGACAGAACAAACCAGTCTTTCACTGGTTATAAGTGGGTTAGCTACAGTGCACCCCAGAGAATAAGGATCGCTGACCCATGACCGATGCACTGTCGCCTCGCCTGCAAGCCCTCGTCGAGGGTACTCGCGCCCTGCTGGAGCAGGCGGTTCGCGAGCACCAGGACGTGGTCTATTCCAACAGCCTGGGGCTGGAGGCCATGGTGCTGACCGACATCATCAGCACCTACACGCCGGAAATCGAGATGTTCACCCTCGACACCGGCCGCTTGCACGACGAGACCCTGTCGCTGCTGGATCGTCTGGAGCGCCGCTATCAGCGCCGCATTCAGGTGTTCTACCCGCAGGCCGAAGCCATCCAGCAGTACGTGCGCGACAATGGTATCAACGGTTTCTACCTGGGTACCGACGAGCGGCAGTCCTGCTGCGGTATCCGCAAGATCGAGCCTTTCAAGCGCGCCATCGCCGGCCGCAAAGCCTGGGTTACGGGCGTGCGTCGCGAACAGTCCGCCGAGCGCGCACTGGGCGAGCCCAAGTCCTGGGATGACCGCTACGGCCTGTGGAAAATCAGCCCGATGCTGGACTGGACCGAGGCCGACGTATCGGCGTATATCAAGGCTCGCAACCTGCCTTACAACGCCCTGCACGACAAGGGCTATCCCAGCATCGGCTGCGCGCCGTGCACTCGGGCAGTGGAGCCCGGTGCCGACCCGCGCTCGGGCCGCTGGTGGTGGGAGAATCCCGAGTCCCGCGAGTGCGGCCTGCAGCCGCGCCGCCGGGTCATTCCGCTCAAGGTCGAGCCGCGCCGCGCGGCCGGCCAGTAAGCGCGCGACGCCAGCGCGTCGCAGGACGACGCCCACTATGGACTACTTCCCGATCTTTCTACGACTCGCGAACGAACCCGTGCTGGTCGTGGGCGGCGGGGAAGTAGCCGCGCGCAAGATCGATCTGCTCCTGCGTACGCAGGCGAAGGTCACTGTCGTCGCTCCTGAACTGATCGAGTCGCTGGCGCAGAAGGCCGCAGCGGGTGCGATCGCCTACGTGCCCGGCGAGTTCCAGCCCGAGTTGCTGGACGGCATGCGCCTCGCCATCGCGGCAACCGACAAGCAATCCGTCAACGCGTGGGTCGCGCATCAATGCGAGCGTCGGAACATTCCCGTGAATGTCGTCGACGATCGCGAGCTGTCGCGGTTCATCATGCCGGCCATCGTCGATCGCTCGCCTGTCGTCATCGCCGTGGGTAGCAGCGGCGATGCGCCGGTGCTGACCCGCCGTCTGCGCGAGAAGCTCGAATCGTACCTGCCGCAGCGACTCGGCGATCTCGCCAAGCTCGCCGGCAAGCTGCGTCCGACGGTGAAGGCAAAGCTCGAGCACGCCAGCACGCGGCGGCGCTTCTGGGAAAATTTCTTCGACGGCTCGATTGCCGCCGATGTGTTGTCCGGTCGCGAGGACGCGGCGGGACAGGGCGTGCTCGATCGCATCGGCACGTCGCTCGCACGCTTTGCGAAGCAATCCAAGTTTGCGGGTGAAGTGGCGTTGGTTGGCGCAGGCCCCGGCGATCCGGGATTGCTGACCTTGCGCGCGCTGCGAGCGCTGCAGAACGCGGATGTGGTCGTTTACGACCGGCTCGTGTCCGCTGACGTGCTCGATCTCGCGCGTCGCGATGCCGAGCGCATCTACGTCGGCAAGGCGGCGGGCAATCATCACGTGTCGCAGGAAGATACCAACGCGTTGCTGGTGAAGCTCGCCAAAGCAGGCAAGCGCGTGTGCCGTTTGAAGGGCGGCGATCCTTTCATCTTCGGCCGCGGTGGCGAAGAGTTGGAAGCGCTGGCTGCCGAAGGCATTCGATTCGAAGTCGTGCCGGGCGTGACCGCCGCGGCGGGTTGTGCCGCTTACGCGGGCATCCCGCTCACACATCGCGATCACGCACAGGCGCTGACGTTTGTTACCGGACATTGCAAAGGTGAGTCCGATAACGTCGATTGGGCCGCGCTGGCGCGTCCCGGTCATACGACGGTGTTCTACATGGGACTGAGCCAGATCGAGAACATCGTCGCCCGATTGCGCGAGCATGGCGTGCCCGAAACACGCGCCGCCGCGCTCATCGAACACGGAACCCGTCCGTCGCAACGCGTGGTGACCGCCACGATTGCAGATCTGGTTCAGAAAGCCGCCGAAGCTCGCGTGGAATCGCCGGCATTGCTGATCGTGGGCGAGGTGACTCGTCTGCACGAGGCTTTGCACTGGTTCAACACGCGCTCCGTCGAAGTCGCACTCACTGATGAAGGAAGGCTGTCCGCATGAGCAGCTCAAATGAAATTATTCGTCGCGCCCCGATTCGTCAGGGATTTGCCGATGCTATCGGCAACACGCCGCTGATCCGCCTCAATCGCCTCAGTGAGCTCACCGGCTGCGAAATCCTCGGCAAGGCCGAGTTCATGAACCCGGGCGGCTCGGTGAAGGATCGCGCCGCGAAAGCCATCATCGAAGCGGCTGAACGCAACGGTACGTTGAAGCCGGGCGGCACGCTGGTCGAAGGCACTGCCGGCAACACCGGCATTGGCTTTGCGCATGTCTGCAATGCGCGCGGCTATCGTTGCATCATCGTGATGCCGGACAACCAGTCCAACGAAAAGTATCAGATGATCGAAACGCTCGGCGCCGAAGTGCTGCGCGTGAAGACGGTGCCGTACAGCGACCCGAATCATTACCAGAAGATCGCCGGCCGACTTGCTGGCGAGATTCCTGGCGCGGTGTGGGGCAATCAGTTCGATAACACCGCGAACCGCGACGCGCACGAGCAGACGACCGGTCCGGAAATCTGGGCTCAGACGGATGGCAAGATCGACGCGTTCGTCGCAGCCACGGGCACGGGCGGCACGCTCGGCGGCATCTCGCGCTACCTGAAGAAACAAAATCCGCAGGTGCGGATTACTTTGGCCGACCCGCAGGGCAGCTCGTTGTATCACTGGCTGCGCAATGGCGAGCTGAAGGCCACCGGTCCGGGCTCGATTACCGAAGGCATCGGCATCGGTCGCGTCACCGCGAACCTCGAAGGCTCGCCGATCGACGATGCTCTGCATGTTACTGACATCGAGTGCGTGCGCACTGTGTACCAGTTGCTGCGCGATGAAGGCTTGTTCCTCGGCAGCACCAGCGGCGTGAACGTCGCCGCGGCCGTGCAGATCGCTAAGCAACTCGGCCCCGGTCACACCATCGTCACCATTCTCTGCGACAACGGCGCGAAGTATCAGTCGCGTCTGTTCAATAAGAAGTGGCTGGCGGAGAAGGGGCTGCTCGATGCGGCAGGCTTGTCGCAGAATGGTCAGCCGACACTGCTGGATGTGGCGAAAAATGTCGCCAACGTCGGAGCGTTTCCGCAGCGACTGAGCGCCTGACCACTAAGTAGTTCGTGAGCTTGGCGGCCGCAGGTTCTTCGAGCCTGCGGCCGTTTGCGTTTCAGGCCACGATCGCTCGCGGCGTATAGTGCCCGCAGCGAGCGCTGAGGGTGGTCTGTATGTCGACGACGATCGCCGTCCTCGGGGGCGTGGGTCTGTTTCTGCTGGGCATGAGCGTGATGACGAGTGGCCTCAAGGCGCTGGCCGGCTCGGGGCTGCGCACGACGCTGCAGAAATTCGCGGCGACGCCGTTGTCGGGGGCATTCTGGGGTGCCCTCGTTACCTTGATCGTGCAGTCGTCGAGCGCCACGACGATGACGACCATCGGTTTGGTGAGCGCGGGATTGCTCACTTTCGCGCAGGGCCTCGCATTGGTTTTTGGTGCGAACGTCGGCACGACGGGCACTGCCTGGCTGATCGCGCTCATCGGCGTGCGTGTCTCGCTCACCGCCGCCGCGCTACCGCTCATATTCATCGGCGCTTTGATAAAGGTGCTGGGTCGAGGTCGTCTGTCGGCTAGCGGGGCCGCGCTGGCGGGATTTGCGCTGGTGCTGTTTGGATTGACGACGCTGCAGCAGGGCATGGGCGGGCTGGCCGAGCAGCTCCATCCCTCCGATCTTCCCGCAGTGTTTGGCTCGGGTGCGAGTTGGTGGTCGAGCCTGGTTGGCGTGCTGATCCTGGTCGCACTCGGCCTGGCAATGACGGCAGTGATGCAATCGTCGACCGCGGCGGTCGCAGTGACACTGTCGGCGCACTTCGCGGGAGCTGTGGGATTGGACCAGGCCTGCGCACTCATCATCGGACAGAACATCGGCACGGCGACCAGCTCGGCGCTGGCGGCGATAGGGGCGAGCAGCACTGCCAAGCGACTTGCGCTCGCTTACATCCTGTTCAAGGTGATTGCAGCGTTGATTGCGCTGGTCTTGTTTCCTGTCACGATTCCATTGTTGGTGCGCGCCTCGACACGCGTGGACGGTGTGACATTGCTCGCTGCCTATCACACTGCGTACAACGTCGTCGGCGTTGCCGTGCTATTGCCGCTGATCGACAGGTTCACGCGCTTCGTGGAGCGGATATTGCCCGAGCGTCGGTCGCCACTGACGCGCTCTCTGGATTCGGCTGCGCTGGAGACACCGCTGGCAGCGGAAGAAGCAGTGCGACGAACCGTAGCGCGCTCTCTCGGAACGATCTGCGAATCGGTCGACGCGGCGTTGACGACTGGGCGCGCTGTTTCAGTCGGACTGGCTGGCGATGCGTTGCGCGAGGCGCGGGAATTCATCTCGGAAGCAAGCGGTCCGCCCGATTCGGAACAAGAGCAGGAACGACTCGTCAGCACATTGCATGCGCTCGATGACGCCTCTCGGTTGGCCGAGATTGCGGGCGAGAAAGGCGGCCTGGGCTCGGCATCGGGCGAGTCGGAGGACGTGCGCGCCAGGGAGCTCTGTGCGGAAGCAATGAGAAACGCGACGCTGATCGCCGATGAAGTAGGCAAGTCGCGCGACGACAGGAAAGCAACCGCGAACGTCACATCAATCGCGCAGGCGACGGTTCAGCTCGAAGATTGTGCGAAGGCGCTTCGTGACTTGCTGCCGGCTCATCGCAGAGCGGTGCTCAGCGCCGTGGCTACCGGGGCAGGGAGTGCGGACGAGGCGATGACTCGCGTGGACATCGTTCGGCGCCTAGAAGCGCTGGCTCGTCACGCGTGGCTGTCCGCAATGAATCTCGTCGATGTAGAGCCTGCGTGAGACAACACCTGATCTAGCGCGTTTGTTCGTCCTTGACGCGAATCAGGTTGTGCACGTCCTTCACCCCGCGCACTTGCTCTGCGAGGTATGCAGATCGGCGTTTTGCATTTCTGGATCGTAGCGTTCCACTCAACGTCACTTCGCCGTCAGCGACGTTCACCTCGATGTCGGATGCGTCGATGTGCGCGTCATCGGTGAGTCGTTCGCAAACGTCTTCATGAATGCGTTGATCGTGGCGCTGATAGCCGCGTGGACCATGGCCGCGATGGCTGATCCTAGGTCGCGGATAATTCAGACCTTCATCGCTCGCGCCCTCATAGCGCCGGCCGCTCGGTGTGACTCCTCCATAGTTGCCATACGCGAAGCCGCCCTCGGTGGCATGACGCCGGCCGGGCCGATATTGACCGCCGGTGAAATCGACATCGAACTCATCGTAGTCGATCAGCGCCAATTGACGCGGCAAGCCGCCTTCGTGCTCGTACTCATACTCGGCTGCGAAGCGTCGATGCTCGTCGCGCTCGTTGTCGCGATAGCGCCGCAGGTTCTCGCGATCGCCATACAGGTCATCGCCGGCTAGCGGGTGGTCGCGCCACTGAGGAGATGGGGTCATTGGGTTACTCCTTCCTTTGCTTTTGCTTGCGCCGATTCATATCTACCGCGGTACCGCGTGCCGTGGGCTGCTCCACCGCGCCTGGGGAGTCCGGGCCAGGGGGTGCCTTCTCAAACTGCGTTTTGTGCATCACCTTGGCTTCCATCTTTTCAGTCGTGCCCGGCATGAGGTTCGCCATGGCGACCTTCAACACGCCGTCGCCGCCGACGATGCGTTCGTCCTCCGGATCGCTGGCGACATCGACGATCGCTTCGATGACATTCTGTGGATCGTGCAGCGGCTTCGGTGGCGCAATCTCATGTCCGGTGTAATTGGCAGCATGGTCGAAGAACGGCGTGTCATGTGCAGTCGGCAGGATGGTGCAGATATGCACGCCAGCCACCTTGTTTTGTTTGACTTCCTGACGCAGCGAATCGCTCAGGCCGACAACACCATGTTTGGCCGCCGCGTAAGAGGTGTAGTAGGGAACGCTGGTCTTGCCGAGCTCCGAGGCGATGTTGATCAGCGTGCCGTTGCCTTGCTGCAGGAACTGGCGATAAGCGAAATACGAGCCATAGAGCGTGCCGAGCAGGTCGGTCTTGATCGTCTGCTCGTGCACATCGATGGGGATGTCCTCGAAGCGGCCCAGCGCACCGACGCCGGCATTGTTGAGCCATACATCGATGCGGCCGCATCGGGAAATTGCCGTCTTCGCCAGCTGTTCCATATCCTGTTCATTGCTGACATCGACGGACACCGGAATTGCCGTGCCGCCCGCGGCCTCGCATTCACGGGCAACTGTATCCAGCGCTTCGCCGCGCCTGGCGGCCAGGACGACCTGCGCGCCTTGGTTGGCGAACTCCACTGCGGCACCTCGGCCGAAACCGCTGGATGCGCCAGTAATCACTACGACTTTGCCGTTCAACTCTGAGTGCCTTGCCATGATTGCCCCCGGATTTGCTCGGCAACGGCTGGCTCGCTGAGAGTGTTCCTGCCCGTGCATGGAACCGAGCCGGGAGCTACCCGGTTGCTTGGCTATCCATTCATGGAGCGACAACCATGACCAGATCCCCGGGCCATCGGCAACATCCCGACCACAAAGTGGCGGAGCGGCACCTGAGCGAACGGATCAAGGTATCCGCGGCCGGCGAGACGCTCGCGGATTCAGCCGATGTCATCAAGGTCGAAGAGGATGGCAGTCCGGTGCGTTATTACTTTCCGCGCACCGATGTCGATATGAAGCGGCTGCACTCGTCGTCCACCACGTCGCAGTGTCCATTCAAAGGTGTTGCGCGTTATTTCAGCATCGAAACTGACGGTAAAGAGCTGAAGGACGCCGTGTGGTCGTACGAGGATCCGTACGAAGAGCACCTGGCGCTGAAAGGGCGCGTCGCTTTCTACGACGATCGGCTGCCGCAGATCAGCATTTCACCGCGTCCCTAGCGCGCTTACTGTGCTGCTGATGCGTCAGCGGAACGTGCGTGGCCCGGGAAGTGGGTAAACAGTTGAGTTACAGCGCTCGAGATCGCCTCGCGCGGATCCTCCATGTCCTGCTCGTGTAAACGCCCTTCGGCGACGCCTTCCCAGATCAATTGACGTTTCTGTGCATCGACCACGTCGATGTTGGCGGTGCCGAACGGGTACGTCACAGTCTCGATGTCCTGCGCATACAGCGGCCAGGCGTCGTACAGGCCATAGCGATAACCGTAGTATCCGAATGCCGGAGCGACTGTCGGAGTGGCGCGCACCTCACTTCGCTCGTGCACGTTCGCATAGAAATTCACGAGCAGATTCGGGTTCTCTTCGACATACCGGTAACCCCGCAGCTCCATCTGCTCCTTCACCGCGGTTTTGAAATAGTCCGTCACGATGGTCGAGTAACCGCCGCGGTCGGTACCAGTCTGCTCCGGAAAGCCGAAGGTGCTATACGCCGACAGGTCCGCGCCGGGCGCCATGTTGACGTGAATGTCCGCGGTTCGTTGGGTGGCGCAGCTGGCGCACAGTATCGTAAACAGAACGCAGGCAGTCGCCGCTCGACGTGCACGCATGGTGGATCACTCTCCTGGCTCGGCAACGTTCGTGATGCGAATAGGTTCCTACGCAGGAGAAAGCCGCTCCGGTTGTAGGTGGCACGGTATGCCGGGAACAAGAGCTTGGGGCCGTCGTTGGTTGTTCATCACCACGCCCGAATCACCTCGCGGGGGAATGAGCATGAACGCGGTTGCCGATCGCATTACGCCCAGCATCACTACGATGATCAAGCTGGATCATTCGCATGTGCTCGCGGTCTTTCATCGCTATCGCCCGGAAACGCCGCCGACCAGGAAGCGGGCCCTGGTCACCAATGCCTGCCTGTTGATCGAGATTCACGCGCAACTGGAAGAGGAGATTTTCTATCCGGCGCTGCGTGAGGTGATGAGCGATGCTGAGGAGATCGATGAGAGCGAGGCCGAGCATGCCCGAATGCGCCAGATCATCGGCGAGCTGCGCGGGATGGCGGGCCGCGAGGGCCCGACGGATGAGGCGGCCTATGATGAAAAGTTCTTCGAGCTCATGCGTCTTGTGATGCATCACGTCGCGGATGAGGAGACGCAGTTGCTGCCAGCGGCGGAGAGACTATTGCGCGATCAGCTCGGTCGGCTCGGCATGGAGATGACGAAGCGGCGGGTGGAATTGATGAAACCGCACGCGGCCGAGCTCGCGGAAACGACAGTGCGTACGTTTCCCGCAGGAGCCGCTGCCGGCGCCGCATTGCTCACCGCCGGTGCTGTCGCTGTCGGCGCAATGCTTCTCGCCAGAAGCAAAAGGACTGCAGAAGACCGCATGGGCCGATGGCGACACTGAGCGCGGCGCTCACGCCAGGGTGAGACCTGCGATCGCAACGTCAGGGCGCATTGGCATGGCGCTCGACGATCCGCATTTCCAAGCTGCGCCGTGGACTTTGCATGGTGATGCGATCGTTGCAGTAAAGCGGGTTGATAGAGACGTCGCAAAACGGCTCGTGCCGCCGGATGCAGACGTCGTTGCCGTATGGCCAGGCCGCACGCTTGCGATCCTGTATCTCGCAAACTATCGAAAAAGCCCGGTCGGCGAGTATCGCGAGCTCATCGTCGCGCCCGCGTTGGTCTCGCGCAAGGGTCGCGTGGGCTTCTGGATTTCTCACATCTACGTCGATAGCGCAGCTTCTCTGGCCGCAGGGCGTACGATCTGGGCGCTGCCGAAGCAGATGACAGCCATCGACTGGGGCGCCGATCGATTGAGCAGCAGCAGTCCGCAGCTGCAGTTGCAGTCGGTAGTTGCACCATCACGCGGATCGCTACCATTGCCGTTCATCGGCGCGGCGATGAGCAAGTACGGCTTGGCGCAAAGCTGGTTCGCTGTGCGAGGGAACGCGCGCGTCGGTTTTGCGCGCGCGAGCATGGAGCTGTCCGAACAGATTGGCTTGAGTGAACTTGGATTCAGCGGGACGATGGGGGTTTGGGTGTGCAGTCAAATGAAGGTCACTATCGGCCGGCCGCGAAAATAACTGACTACATCTTCTCGCCCGGCAGCGCAGCCGCTTGTTTGATCCAGCTCGCTAGTTGGGCTTCGTCCAGCTCGTCGTCTTCACGGATGTCGAAGTAGCGCACGGCCGGATATTTGCTGAGTCCGGACGGAGGCGGCTTGAGGGATGAGCCGCGGAAGAAGGTCAGCTTCACGTACTTGGTGAAGCAGTGGAAGCTGAGAAACCACAGGTCGTGCTCCACGCCGTAGAACGGTGAATTCCATTTCACGGCCTTGTGCACCTTGGGCACGTGTTTCGTGACCAGCTTGTCGATGCGTTTGCCGAGCTCGCTTTTCCAACCCGGCATGGCGGCGATATAAGCCTGGATCGGCTCATCGCCATAACCCTTCGCGATCTGCGGATTGCCGCCCGAGAGCAGGACGACCTTGTCGCTCGCCTTGGGTGGGGATTTGGCTTTAGCTTTGGTGGTCTTGGTCTTCGCCTTGGGCGCCTTGGTCGTCACGAGGCCTGCCTCGACCTGGCAACATACGGCTGCACGAACATGTACAGGCCGGTAAACAGCAGCGGGATGAGCGGCACCAGCGCCAGGAAACCGATCCAGGTCGCGTCCGATTTCTGAAACATCGCGACGATGTTCGCGATGACGGCGAGAGTGAAGGCAACGGACAGCCAGCGATGGGTCTGTCGAATCCATTTGCTCAAGAGAAATCTCCTTTAACGTTGCTTCGCCGGCGAGCTATTGCGGGCCACCGCGGCTTTGATGAGTGCCTTGAAGGCGCGGGCGTCGACCTGCTCGCCCTCTTTGATGTCGATCGCCCGGCGCAGGTTGCCTTCCAGGCTGGAATTGAACAGGTGCGACGGATCCGGAACGCTGGCGCCGCGCGCGAACGTGAGTTTCACGTGGCTCTTGTACGACTCACCGGTGCAGATGATGCCATTGCGCGACCACACCGGATTGCTCCACTTCCATTCCTCGATGATCTCCGGATCCGCTTCGAGAATCAGCTCGCGCATGCGAGCCAGCGTCTTGCCGCGCCAGCCATCGAGCTCGCGGATGCGCTCATCGATGAGCTTGGCAGCGGACTGCTCCGTTGCGCCCGTGCTCGCTTTCTTCGGGGCGGCCTGCTTGGCAGTCTTCGCTTTTGCTTTGGTAGTTTTCGCGGCGGGTGCCATATCAATTTTCCCGGGTCAAAAGCTGTTCGAGCTTGCTGAGGAACTGCGCCCAGCCGGCTTTGGCGCCGCCGTAAGCCTGCTTCTGTTCCTTGCGGAAACCCGCCTGTTCCATGCGCAGATGCGTTCCCTTGCCGGTCGGCGTGAGCGTCAGCGTCACCACGGTCCTGGTGTCGTAGGCCGGGTCGTCGTGCGGGAAATTCCAGGTGTACGACAGCGTCTTGTGCGGCTCGACGGCGAGCACTTCGCAATCCAGCACGCCACCCCAATCGCCCCGCAGCTGGAAATGATGACCGACCACCGGCTGGAAATCGTTCTTCATCAGCCATTCTTCGAGCAAGTGCTGCTGGGTGAGCGCGCGCCAGACCTTTTCCGGTGGGAACGGCAGTTCCCGCTCGACGACGGCGACCAGGGTTTCGGTGGCGGCGGTGCTCATTGATCCATCCTCTTCAACAAATCTTCCAGCCGGTTGAACCGGCCTTCCCAGAAACTGGCCATTTGCCGGGTCCAATCGATCAGCGGGCTCAGGGCACCGAGCTGCGCGCTGTAATGGGTCTGACGACCTTCCTGGCGATCGCGCACCAGTCCGGCGAGCTTCAGCACGCCCAGATGTTTCGAGACGGCCGGTTGCGAGATGCCGGCATACGCCGTCAAGGCGCCGACCGTCTGCTCGCCCTCGCGACACAATTGCTCGAAGATCTCGCGCCGGGTCGGGTCGGCGAGCGTTCTGAACAGCACATCGTGAGCATTCGACATGAGCGATTGATAACCCGTTGGCTATGGATCGATATATAACCAGCTGGCTATGCGTGAGTCAAGCCGCTGCGGCTTGACGGCTTGGGGCGGAGCTAGCAAATTCCCTTGCAGCTGCTTGGAAGTGCGAGGCCTCACCGATGAATTTCGCGTCGTACCACATTCGCCGACACCTTGGTTTCGCGGCTTTGGTGCTCGGGGGAATCGCGTTGAGCGGCTGTCAAACCACGCCGACGACGACGCCCACCCAGTCCTCGTTGCGGCTCATCGATGCACGACCGCTCACGGTCGCGGCCAACTGCGAAGCGAGCGGCAGTTATTTTGTTGAATTCACCGTGTTGAGCGACGGCAGCACGGGTGACATTCAGGCACCCAACGGTCCGGCCTGTGTGCAAGAGGCGTTGACCGCGTGGGTGAGCTCGTTCCGTTACGACGCACCGGGTCAAGAGATTCCTTCAGGCGTGGAATGGCTGATGGTCACGGCGCGCAAAGGCTCGTAACAAAAGCGCCGACGCGCTTCGCAACCTTCCTCGAATTCGCCGCGTCTCATCGCCAGGATGGCCCACACCGGGCCCATGGAGATACGGGCTCGCATGCGAAAGAAAATAATGTGGTCCCTGGCGGGGCTGCTGCTCCTGATCGGCGTGGCATGGTTTGCGATCGATCGCGAGCAGCCGGCCGACACTCGCTACACCGGCGCATATAAATTCGACGACGGCACGCTCATGGTCGTCGGGCCGCGCGACGCGACCAGTCTGCGATTCAAACTGTTGAACGGCGATACGGGCGCGCTCTGGCCCGCGGATAAGAATGGCAACTTCGAGGGCGGCGAGGGTTGGGCGGAGCGCGAGCCAGTAACCAATCGCGTGCAGTTTCAGCGCGATGGCGGCGGTAAGGTCACCGGACTGACCTGGCAGCGAGCTGGCGCGGTCAAATCACCCAGCGGTAATGCGACACGCGTGCCTTTGCGTGAGGAAATGGTTACGTTCGCGAGCGGCAAGCTCACGTTGCGCGGCAAGTTGATCCTGCCCGAAGGCCAGGGACCGTTTCCCGTCATGATCCCGGTGCATGGCTCCGAAGCTTACAGCGGTGTGGATCATTACTCCGATCCCTATATTTACGCCGCGAATGGAATCGCCGCATTCGTCTATGACAAGCGCGGCACCGGCGGTTCGGAAGGAACATACACCGCGAACTTCGATGTGCTCTCCGACGACACTGTCGCTGCTGTTCAGTACGTACGTCAGCGGCCGGAAATCGATGGCGACAAAGTCAATCTCGCCGGTTACAGCCAGGGCGGCTGGATCGCACCGCTCGCGGCGCTGAAAGACGGCCACATCCGTAGCATATTCGTCGGTTACGGCGTCGCCGTGCCGGTGCTCGGCGAGGACCGCTGGGGCTACGTGTATGCGTTCCGACAAAATGGTTTCGGCGACCAGGAGATCGCCGAGATGGATCGCATTGCGGCCATCATCGGCGACATCGTCGACCATGGCCACAATCGCTGGTCCGATTTCTCGCGGGCTCTGAAAGAGTCGCGCAGCAAGCCCTGGTTCGATACCGCCAAGCACAGCGACTCCATCTTCGGCATGATCGTCGGCACCGATATGCCGTTGTGGATCGTGCGTCCGTACATGTGGTGGAAGTACGGCCGCAACGATCCGCCGTTCATCGATCGCCTGTACGATCCCGTGACGACGCTGGCACAGCTGGATGTGCCGAGCTTGTGGATCTTCGGCGGCAAGGATTCGAGCGCGCCGACGCAGTGGAGCGTCGACGAGCTGAGCAAACTGCAGGCTGACAACAAGCCTATCGAATATTTCATCTACCCCGACGCCGAGCACGGCATCACGCGCTTCAAGCAGCAGGAGAATGGCGAACGCGTCACGCTGGGCTATGAAGACGGCTACTACCGCCAGCAACTGGAGTGGTTCCGCAAGCAAAGCGGCTTGCTGTAATACGAATGCATTGTGATTGGGGTACGCTCGGGTGTCTTCACCCCGCAGCAATCGACGCCACCGCTAATGACTCGCCGACGTGCCCCCGACGCTCCGTTGTTCGAAGACCTGCTCGCGCAACGACTGACTCGCCGTCAGATATTGCAAGCTGGCGCTGCGCTCGCACCGATGGCTCTGGCCGGGTGCGGGCCGCTTGCATCCCTCGATGCAGGTGCGTCGAAGCGATCGCCGCTGGGCTTCACGCCGATTCAAGGAAGCAAAGCGGATGCCGTCGTGCTGCCGCCGGGCTATACGTACGATGTGCTGGTGCGCTGGGGCGAGAGTCTGTCCTCAGCCGTCCCCGATCTCGATGCCACCAAGCTCGACGCCGGCGTGCTGCTCGAGCCCAGCGCTGCCGAGCACCAGCGTGGCCAGTTCGGGCAGAACTGCGATGCCATCCATTTCTTTCCATTGAATGGCAGCAGCGATCACGGCGTGCTGTGCGTCAACAACGAGTACACCGACGACGGGGTGATGTTTCCCGGCCATCCTGGATTCCGCGGCCTGCGCGGTGGTGTGAGTCGCGCGTTCGTGGAGCGGAATCCGCAAGTCGTCGCGGTCACCAAAGCGGCGCAAGGGGTGTCGATCGTCGAGGTCAAGCGCGAGCAGGGTCGCTGGCGATTCATCAAGGACTCGCGCTACAACCGCCGCATCACGGCGGACACGCCAATCAACATCGGCGGCCCGGCGCGGGGTGCAGCGCTGATGCGGACGAACGATGATCCGGCGGGTGAGCGCGCGTTCGGCACGTTTGCGAACTGCGCGGGCGGCGAGACGCCGTGGGGCACCTATCTCACCGCCGAGGAAAACATCCAGGACTACTTCGCCAATCTGGATCGACTGACAGCACGCAACGATGTCGATCCGTTCATCGTCGAAGCGCATCGCCGCTTCCGCATGTGGAAAGCGCAGTCGCTGTACAACTGGGACATGGCTGACGCGCGCTTCGATCTGGCGGCCACGCCCACCGAGCCGTTCCGCTTCGGCTGGATCGTCGAGATCGACCCGCTCGATCCATTCGCCACGCCGATCAAGCGAACTGCCTTGGGACGCTTCGCGCATGAGGGCGCAAGTCCAGTGATTGCGCGCAACGGTCGCGTTGCCGTCTACATGGGCGATGACGACAAATTCGAGTACGTCTACAAGTTCATCTCGAACGATCGCTTCGACCCGAAGAATCGCGCAGCCAATCGCAACCTGCTCGATCGGGGCACGCTGCACGTCGCGCGCTTCGACGCGAGCGGCAAAGGACAGTGGTTGCCGCTGGTGTTCGATCCGAAGGGGCCGTTGAATGCCGCCGCTGGGTTTCGCGATCAGGCCGACGTGATGATCAAGGCGCGCATGGCTGCGTATCTGCTCGGCGCGACGCCCATGGATCGGCCGGAAGATGTCGAAGCAAACCCGACGACTGGCCGCATCTACATCGCGTGCACGCGCAACGAGAACCGCACCGTCGAGCCGGGCAGCATCACCTATGGTGGTCGCGAGATCGACACGACACCGAATGCCGCGAACCCGCGCGGTGCAAATAATTTCGGTCACATCATCGAGATCACCGAAGCGGGCGAAGATCACACTTCACTGGAGTTTTCCTGGGAAGTGTTCCTGCTCGCAGGCGATCCCGCGGGCGGGCGCTTGATTACCGACCTGAATCAAGTGAAAGCCGACAGCGCCTACTATGCAGGCTACGCCAAGGCCGACGACCTCAGCCCCATCGGGTCACCCGACAACGTCGGCTTCGATCGCGCCGGCAATCTGTGGATCGTGACCGACGGCGCGCAGCCCGACGCCAGCAACAACGGTTGCTGGGTCACACCGACGACCGGGCCGAATCGCGGCCGCTTGCAACAGTTCATGAGCGGCCCGGTAGGGTGCGAAGTGTGCGGCTGTCAGTTCGCGCCCGATGACGAAACGCTGTTCCTCAGCATTCAACATCCGGGCGAGGGCGGCACGACCGCCGAGCCGCGCAGTCACTGGCCCGATGGCGGCAAGTTGCAGCCGCGCTCCAGCGTGATCGCAATTCGCAAAGATGGCGGTGGCGTCGTCGGCAGTTGATCGGCGCCCTACAGCACCTTGCCGGGATTCATGATGCCGTTCGGGTCCAGCGCCTGCTTGATGGCACGCATGACCTCGAGCGCGACCGGTTGCTCATAGCGTGCGAGTTCCTCGCGCTTGAGTCTGCCGATGCCGTGCTCGGCACTGATACTGCCGCCGTAGCGTGCAATCAGATCGTGCACGGCCCGGTTGATGCTCGGGGCCAGTCGCAAGAACGATTCATCCTCCCCGCCGACGGGGCGGCTCACATTGAAATGCAGATTGCCGTCGCCCAGATGGCCGTAAGAAACAATCCGCCCCTGCGGCGAGATTGCATGTACCAGCTGTGACGCCTCGATAATGAACCGAGGCAGCTCGCTGGTGGTCACCGACACGTCGTGCTTGATGCTGGCGCCGATGTGACGTTGCGCCTCAGGAATGGTTTCTCGTAGCCGCCAGAACATCTCACGCTGCGATTCGCTGGCGGCGATCGCGGCGTCGGTGATCTCACCTTGCTCCATGGCCGACGCCAGTTCGGCCTCGATAGCTTCGCGCATAGATTCAGCCTGGCGGCCCATGCCGATCTCGAGCAGCACGTACCAGTCGTGGCGCCGATCCAGCGGATTGGAAGTGTTTGGGATGTACTCGAGCACCAGTTCCAGGGCGACGCGAGGAATCAGCTCAAACGTCGAGACGGCGTCGCCGGTGAACGTGCGTAGCCGGGAAAGTAGTGAGACGGCGTGCTGAGGGTTGGTGAGGCCGACGAAGGCCGTGACATTCGACGCCGGCCGAGAGAACAGTTTGCACGCCGCGGCGGTAATGACGCCGAGCGTGCCTTCCGCACCCATGAACAGATTGCGCAAGTCGTAGCCAGTGTTGTCTTTGCGCAGAGGATTGAGACCGTCGAGGACGCGCCCATCGGGCAGGACGACTTCGAGGCCGAGAATCAGATCGCGCATCATCCCGTAACGGAGCACGGCGGTACCGCCGGCATTCGTGGAGAGATTGCCGCCCAGCTGACACGAGCCTTCCGATCCCAGGCTCATGGGGAACAAGCGATCGACCGAGGCGGCTGCAGCTTGTACTTCGGCCAGCACGCAGCCGGCTTCGGCGATCATGGTGTAGTTCAACGGGTCGATGGAGCGGATACGACGCATGCGTCCCAGCGACAGCACGATCTGCGAACCGTCCTCACTCGGCGTCGCTCCCCCGCAATAGCTCGTGTTACCGCCGACCGGCACGACACCGACGCGAGCCTCGTTACACATCCGCAGGATGGCGGACACTTGATCGGTGCTGTCGGGGCGCAGGACCAGCGGCGTCGCGCCCCGATACAGCTTGCGATGATCGACGAGAAAAGGCTCGATGTCCGCCGCCTGATCGAGATAGCCCTGCGGACCGACGGCACGACGGAGATCGGCTAGCAGGGAGGTGCTGATGGTCATTGGGTTAGCTTAACCCAACGCTCTCTGTTGGCTGTCGCGGCGTTGGGCGTTTCCGGAAGAAGAGGGGCGGTGGTCTGCGGCGTTGGGAGTGTCCTAGCTTCTTCCGGCACCGGGCACGGCCGGAGCGCTTGCGCTCCTACACCGCACGTCCCTGGTGAGCCCTGCTGTTGCGGTCCCGTCCCTGTACCGCAAAGCTGCCGGAAGAAGCTAGGACACTCCCAACGCCGCCGAGGCGTCGGATGCGCATTGCGCGTAACTCTTCTCCTACCACCAACCCTCAACAATAGATTTGCGCTTGCGCGTTGTTGCGACGGCAGTTGCGGCCGCGCTAAAGCGCGGCCGCTGCTGTCGCTGCTACACCGATGGAGCTCAAATGAACATCCGACGTCGGCCGGGTCGGAGAAGAGTTAAGCGCGAAAGCTGCTGTGACCTTTCGGCGGCGTTGGGAGCGACCTACCTCGTCCCGGCAGCTTTGGGGCACAGGGATGGGGTCCCAACAGCAGGGCTCATCAGGGACGTGCGGTGTAGCGCCGCAATGCGGTGCGGCCGTGCCCGGTGCCGGGACGAGGTAGGTCGCTCCCAACGACGCGGACCACCGACGCCTCTTACAGCAACGCGAGCGATTCACTCCGCGCCATCTTCACCCGCCGCAAACTCGCGCAACTCATCCGCCGACAAAGCACGACTCTCAATCACTCGATTCCCTTCGAGCACACAGACAAAGCTACGTTCCGGCCCATCCCCAGGTTTGGCGACAAAGGGCTTAGCCGTGCCGCCAATCAAATGCTGACCCTCGGAGCGCTCATCCAAAGTGACATCAAAGCGGTAGCGAAGCTCGAACACCCGCGTATCGAGCAGATGTTTCTGGCAGAACAGCTGTGGACAGATCCGGGCCGCATCTTCGCCTTCGATCGGATCGCAGCCCTTCACGATCACCGCTTTCTTCGAACGTAATAGCTCCGGTTCGCCCAGATTGCCGAGCAGCCAGAACAGCCCGGAGAGAGCGATGCCGAAGACTCCAGCGAAGATGGCGAGACGTAGCGGCAGCATGTGCCGCGGACTTTACCCGCGCCAGCCCGGCTTCACCATCAGCATGTGCACGTCGCCGAGCTGTCGCTCGGCGAAGCCGCCTTCGCAGTAGCAAAGGTAGTAGTCCCACAGGCGGATGAATTCTTCCGGATAGCCGAGCGCCCGCACCTTGTGGATGTTGGCAAAGAAATTCTCACGCCACATGCGCAGGGTGGTCGCGTAGTGCGGGCCAATGTCTTCGAGGTGATAGACCTTCATGTCCGTCGCGCGGGTCACTGCATCGGTGATGGCCGTCACGCAGGGAATGAAGCTGCCGGGGAACACGAAGCGCTGGATGAAATCCACGCTCTTGAGCGCATCGTCGTAGATCTGGTCCTGGATGGTGATGGCCTGGATCAGCATGGCGCCGTTCGGCTTCAGCAGCGAGGCGCACTTGGCGATGTACGTATCCAGATACTGATGGCCGACCGCTTCGATCATCTCGATGGACACCAGCTTGTCGTACTGCCCGGTGAGATCGCGGTAATCATCCAGCCGCAGATCGATCCGATCGCTCAAGCCTTCGGCAGCCACGCGCTCCTTCGCCAGCGCGTACTGTTCCTTGGAGATCGTAGTCGTCGTGACGCGGCAGCCGTACTTCTTCGCTGCATAAATCGCGAGACCGCCCCAACCAGTGCCGATCTCGACCAGATGATCCGAGGGCTTCAGTTGCAGTTTGCGGCAGACAGCGTCGAACTTGGCGAGCGAGGCTTCCTTGAGCGTCGCTTCCGGCGCTTCGAAGATGCCGCACGAGTAGGCCATCGTGTCGTCGAGGAACAGCTGGAAGAAATCGTTGCCCAGGTCGTAGTGGGCAGCGATGTTCTTGCGGCTGCCGTCCTTGGAGTTGCGGTTCAGCCAATGGAAGATCCGGCGCAGTGGCGAGGTGAGGAATGCCAGGCCGCCTTCCATGTCCTGCATGATCTCGCGGTTCAAGACCATGATGCGCACGAGCGAGACCAAGTCATCGCTGCGCCAATGGCCGTGAATGTAAGCTTCGCCCGCGCCGGTCGTGCCGCCGAACGCAGCGTCGGCCCAGAACTGCGGATGCACGACTTCCACTGTCGCAGACAGCGAGCATTCCGATGTGTGCTTGCCGAAGCGATGCACCTGACCGCTTTCGACGACGGCGATCTCGCCGTGTTTCAGATGTTTCAGCTGGCCGAGCAGCGCATTGCGGCCGGTCCGTTGCAGCCAGGAGTCGTTGGCGACCAGGGCCGGCGTGTTGGGAAGGATCGACGGTCTTGCTGTTGTCATGGCGTCACGGTCCACTTCGGATGAGTGAAGAATGGCGTGCGTCGGAACCACAGGCGCAATGCCTGCCAGTAAATCGCACCGGAAACTTTGGCGGTCATGAGCGGATATCGATACAGCGCGCGCGCCAGCGCGGCGCTGGAGATTTCCTCTCGTTGCAGCGTGAGCGTGGCGTCGAACACGCGGCGGGTATGCCCGTCTTTGCGCTGCAGGTTGTCCATGTGAATGCGCAGTTGCTCGCCCGGCACGCTCAGGCGCCAGTCGTAGCTCATGTCCATGGGCCAGAACGGGGAGACGTGGAATTCCTTGCCGAACTCGAAGCGCATGACGCTGCTGTCGTGGCGCGTCGCCGACGCGACCGGCAGAACGTACGCGTGACGTTCTTTCCAGGGCGTGTTGGTGATTTCGGCGAGAATGGTTTGAACGCTCGTGCCGCTGCTGTCGAAGCAGTAATAGAACGACACGGGGTTGAAGATGTAACCGAAGTAGCGCAGATGCGTGAGCATGCGGATCGGGCCGTCGGGGCGGCGGCCGGTCTGCGCGGTGACGGTGCGGCGGACGGCTTCGTCGAGGCTCAGCTCGTCATGATGATCGTCGCCGTCGTTGAGCGTCTGGTGATAGTCGGAGCGCTTGAAGCGCGCCAGCGCAGGGCCGCGAGCAGACCAGCACGAGTATCGATCGAACAGGTGCGGCAGCTCGGCGAGGTCCAGATACATCATGAACAGTTCATAGCGGAACTGATGGCCGGCGGGCTCGTGCCGACGGTGTCGGACGCAGCCGTTGTAGATACAGCTTTCCATGTCGAGAAGTGACTACTGACTGATGAATGATGAATGGTCAGGCGGCGCCGGCGGTAACGGGTACGGCCTGGGGTTCGATGGCGGCTTCGCCGCGAGAGGTGAGATCCCACTGGAAATGTTCCAGGGCGCGCATCGCGGTCACGACGCCGTCCTCGTGGAATCCGTAGCGCCAGTAGGCGCCACAGTAGTAAGTGCGGCGTGCGCCGTTTACTTCGCGATGGCGCGCTTGAGCGGCGACGCCGGCGGGCAGATAAACCGGATGGTGATAGGCGATGCGCTGAATGATCTTGCTCTTGTCGATCGCGTCCGCGTGATTCAGCGTCACCAGAAACTTCGTCGGCGCATCCAGCGTCTGCAGGATGTTCATGTCGTACGTCAGCGCGACCGGCTGCTGAGGATTCTTCAGCGCGTGATAGTTCCAGGCAGCGCGAGCGAGCGGGCGATGCGGCAGCAGCGAGATGTCCGTGTGCAGGATGGCCTCGTTCGCGGCGTACGGAAATGCCTTCAGGACTTCCCGCTCGGCCGGCGTCGGATCGCTCAACATGTCGAGCGCCTGATCGCTGTGGCAGG
This sequence comes from Steroidobacter cummioxidans, assembly GCF_003104955.1. Taxonomy (NCBI): domain Bacteria; kingdom Pseudomonadati; phylum Pseudomonadota; class Gammaproteobacteria; order Steroidobacterales; family Steroidobacteraceae; genus Steroidobacter; species Steroidobacter cummioxidans. Next base: position 24,664 of record NZ_LSRW01000007.1, read on the forward strand.
CGATGAAGATGTGATCGAAGCGATGCACGTCGCCCTTATTGGTACACACTTCGACCTCGTTCGGCCGGCGGCGCACGCTTTCGATAGGCGTCGACAGATGCACGTCGGCCTTCATCGCGGCAATCAGCTTGCGCACATATTCGCGCGAGCCACCTTTGACTGCCTGCCACTGCGGGCGGTTGTCGATGTTCAAGAAACCATGACGCTCGAAAAAATCCACGAAGAAGCGCGCCGGGAACGACAGCATCGCATCGGCCTCGGCGGACCAGATCGCACGACCCATCGGCAGGATGTAGCGCTCGGCGAACGATTTGGAATAGCCATTGGCACGCAGGTAGTCGCCCAAGGTCAGCTTGTCGTCGTTGGTCTTGAGCAGCTCGCGGGACTCACGATTGAAGCGCAGGATGTCGTAGATCATGCGCAGGAACGACGGGCTCACGATGTTCGAGCGCTGTGCGAACAGCGCATTCAGCGACGTGCCGTTGTACTCCAGCCCGGTGCGCTCACAGCGCAGGCTGAAGCTCATGTTCGAGGGTTGCCACTCCACGCCCAACTCGCGCAGCATCGCGATGAAGTTCGGGTAGGTCCAGTCGTTGAAGACAATGAAGCCGGTGTCGACGGCGTATTGCTTGCCTTGCCAGTCGACGTCGACGGTGTTGGTGTGTCCGCCGGGATAGTTGCCCGCTTCGAACACGGTGACGTCGTGCTGGCGGCTCAGCCGCCAGGCCGCATAAAGTCCTGCGATTCCCGCGCCGATGACTCCGATGCGCATGATGGTTCCTTACCCGGTAAGTTGTGAAATGCTTGTTGTTAGTTCGTCTCGGCGCGCATCCGGGTGCGCGCATCGCGCACCTCGCGCGGCACCGGCTTGAGATCCCAGACGATCCCGAGCAGCGCCAGCACGCGCAGGCCGTAGTACGTCAGGTCGATCTCCCACCAATAGAAACCTTGTCGGGTCGACACGGGATAGTGGTGGTGGTTGTTGTGCCAGCCTTCGCCGAACGTGAGCAGTGCGAGCCACAGGTTGTTGCGGCTGTCGTCGGGGGTCTCGTAACGGCGCTTGCCGAAGCGATGGCACAGCGAGTTGATCGTGTAGGTCGCGTGATAAGTCACGACCGTGGAAACGAAGAAGCCCCACACCAGCATCTGCCAACGGCTCGTGTGCAGGCTCGGCGCGTAGTGTTCGAGTGCCCCGCCGAGAGCAAACAAACCGACGGCCAGCGCGATCGGCACCAGGATGTCGAAGCGATCCAGCAGCTTCAGCTCGGGAAACTTCAGCAGGTCGCGGACGCGGGACAGATCGGGTTGGAAGTGACGACGCGACAGGAACCAACCCATGTGGCTCCACACGAAGCCACGTTGCACCGGCGAGTGGACATCGTGCTCGGTATCCGAGAAGGCGTGGTGATGACGGTGGTGCGCAGCCCACCAGATCGGGCCGCGCTGCACGGCTGAAGCGCCGAGCAGAGCGAACACGAACTGGCCGGCGCGCGAAGTCTTGAAGGAGCGATGTGAGAAGTAGCGGTGGTAGAAGCCGGTGATCGCGAACATGCGAATCACGTACATGCCGACGGCCACGCCTGCGGCGATCGGACTGACGCCGACGAACAGCACCGCCACGCAAGCGATGTGCATGCCGATAAACGGAATCACGCGCAGCCAGTCGATGTCGTCGATCCTGGCCGCGTCGAAATTGGCCAGGCCCGCACCGGCGTCGAGCCAGCTGGTCAGGCTGGTCCACAACGTGCGTCGCCGTCCGGCTTCAGTGTGATTGGTCATGCTCATGCGTCCCTCGGCGGAGGATTTCGCATGAGCGGCAAGCTACGGATTCAATCGCTAATTCATTAACGCAGCTGGGAATAAACCTGAAGCGCGCGCTTGCGGGATTCCCCCAAATCGAGCACTGGCCGGGGGTATGTTTTGTCCAGTTCGACGCCGGCTTGCTGTAAAACTGCGGCTGGTGCGGCCCAGGGTTGATGGATCCAGCGATCCGGCAGCCGCGCGAGCTCGGGCACCCAGCGGCGGATGTAGCCGCGCACTGGATCGAAGCGCTTCGCCTGCAGCACAGGATTGAAGATGCGGTAATAGGGCGCCGCATCGGCGCCGCAGCCCGCCACCCATTGCCAGCCGAGCGTGTTGTTCGCCAGATCGGCGTCGACCAGGGTGTCCCAGAACCAGCGCGCGCCTTGCAGCCAGTGGATCTGCAGGTTCTTGGTCAGCACGGAGGCAGCGATCATTCGGACGCGGTTGTGCATCCAGCCGGTGCGCCACAGTTCGCGCAGTCCGGCATCGACCAGCGGAATGCCGGTGGCGCCATGTTGCCAGGCGCGCAGGTCGGCAGCGCTTCGGCGCCATTTCTGTTTGGCAAAGCGCTTGTCCAGCGGCGCGTCGGTCGTGTCTGGGAAATGAAACAGCAGGTGGTGCGCGAATTCGCGCCAACCGATCTGTCGCAAATAACTGTCCGCGCCCTTCGTGTGCGCAGCTGCGCCCGCCGAGTGTCGGAGTGCGGCGACAATCTGCCGCGGGCCGATTTCACCAAAATGTAAATGCGGCGACAGGCGCGAGGTCTCGATGCGGTCGGGACGATCGCGGCCGGCCGGATAGCTGGCGACATGCTCGCTAAATTGCTTGAGCTGTTTCAGCGCGCCGGCTTCACCGGGCAGCCAGCTGCGGGTCAGTCCATCGTCCCAGCGGATCTTTGGTAACAGCGCGAGATCGTCGATCTCGATGCGGGACAGGCCGCGCGGCACAGGCGGCAATTTGCGGGGCGCTTTGCTTGGCGCCGGCAACGTCGGCAACTGCTTTTCCACGGTCCGCCAGAACGGCGTGAAGACTCGATACGGCAGCTGCTGCCCATTCAAGATCGTGCCCGGCTCGAACCACAGCGCCGCATTGCTCTGCTCGACTGACACGCCGTCGTCGTCCAGCGCCGAGGCCAGCTCGGCATCGCGTTTCAATGCTGCCGGTTCGTAGAGCCGGTTCCAACAAACCAGCGTCGCCCCGGTGTCCCGAATACAGCGGCGCAGGGTGGTCGCAGAGGGGCCTTTTTGCACGATCAGGCGGCTGCCGATTTTGCGCAGGCCGGCGTCCAAGGCGCTCAGGCTGTGATGCAGCCACCAGCGACTGGCCGCGCCCGGCTCCCAAGGTCGTTCTTCGTCGGGTGCGTAGACGTAGAGCGGCACGATCTTTTCGGCGTGCTCGAGGGCGTGCCGCAGCGCTGGATTGTCGGTCAGGCGTAGATCGCGCCGGAACCAGACGATGGCAGTCTGGGCTGGGGCGGATCGGTGCGCGTTCATGGGGCCGCGCTTATCGCTGTGCGATGGAGGGGGAGGGGCTGGACTGACCGCGCCGCGTTAAGCCGGGCGCGGTCATGAAATCTACGCGAGGGAGGGGGTACGAACCGCCGGAACGCTCAGGCGTCGTCCCGATCGTTGTAATCGTCATCGTCGTCGTCGAGGTCTTCATCCTCGTCGTCCCAATCGTCGTCGTCCTCGTCCCAATCGTCCTCGTCTTCGTCCTCGTCATCTTCCTCTTCTTCGTCGTCCTCGTCCTCACTGGCCCAGCCTTCCGGCTCCTGGGCCTGCTCCAGGTCGAGCTCGTGCCAGGTATCGAGGTCGATTTCCTCGATATCGCCGTTCTCGTACTGGACTTCGACCAACTCCTGGTCGGGATCCACGGACAGGACCTTGAAGACCTCGTTCTCTTCGAGATCTTCATACCATTTTCCCTGGACCGGGTCGTAATCTCTGGCCACGCACACACCTCAAACGACGAGAACCGGTGTACTCACCGGCGGCGGAATATTAGGGGCATTCTCCAAGACTGCCAAGTGAGTGAAACAGCGGCGGCGCGGTCTTTCATGGGCGGATGGACGGGGGTCCGGCCGGTGCCTACACTGCCGCGCCCTTTCACACTTCATGCCATGACAGAGACGTCACGAGTACATTCGTCGGCCCGCCCGTTGTTACAGGCACGGCGTATCGTCATCAAGGTCGGCTCGGCCTTGCTGGCCGACGCCGCCAGTGGCGCGGTCAAACGTGACTGGCTGGCAACCCTGGCCGCCGACATCGGCGCCTTGCGCCGGCGGGGTCAGGAGGTGCTGTTGGTGTCCTCGGGCGCGATCGCGCTGGGGCGGCGGCAGCTCGGGCTGCCGCCGGGGAAGCTGAAGCTGGAGGAGAAGCAGGCCGCCGCGGCGGTTGGTCAGATCCGTCTGGCGCATGCCTGGACCGAGGTGCTTCAGCTGCATGAGCTGAGCGTCGCGCAGATTCTGCTCACTCCGGGCGATACCGAGCAGCGCCGCCGATACCTGAATGCGCGCAGCACGCTGCGCACGTTGTTGAAGCTCGGTTCGGTGCCGGTCATCAACGAGAACGACACGGTCGCAACCGCCGAAATACGTTACGGCGACAACGACCGTCTGGCGGCGCGTGTTGCGCAGATGATCAGCGCCGACTGCCTGATCCTGTTGTCGGATGTCGACGGTCTATATACGGCCGATCCCACGCGCGATCCCAATGCGCAATTCATTCCCGAAGTGCGCTCGATTACCTCGGAAATCCAGGCGATGGCCGGCGGCTCGGCATCGGCCGTCGGCACGGGCGGCATGGCGACCAAAATTACCGCCGCGAAAATTGCCGTCGGTGCAGGCTGTCATATGTGTGTGGCACTCGGTAGAGAGTTGCATCCGGTGCGGCGAATCGAGGAAGGCGTGCGTTGCACGTGGTTCTATCCCTCAGCCAGTCCGTCGACCATGCGCAAGCAATGGATTGCGGGCACGTTGCAGCCGGCGGGTGAGCTTTATGTGGATGAGGGCGCAGCCGCTGCCCTCAGTCGCGGTAAGAGTTTGCTGCCCGCGGGCGTGACTCGCATCGTCGGTCCGTTCCAACGCGGTGACGCGCTGATCGTGCGTGACGCGGCCGGCAACGAAATCGCGCGCGGCCTGGTCGCGTATTCGAGTGCCGACGCCGAGCGGCTGCTCGGTCACAAATCCAGCGAGATCGAGACACTGCTCGGCTTCCACGGCCGCGATGAGATGATTCACCGGGACGACCTCGTCCTGACCCGCTGAACCCAGGGCCTGTTAACAGGCCCTCGTTGCAGTTGCGTCGGCTTTGTTAGTATGACCCGCTTGGACACTCGTCCAGCAGCGGATCATGCAAGTCTTACAACAACCCTCCCTGCGCCGGAATCGCGCGCTGGTCGTCACTATTGCGCTGAGCTTTTTGCTGCTGTTGTGCTCGGCGGGGCTGACCTTTCATGTATCGCGCCAGGGGGTCGACGCAGACCAGCTCGTCGTGCACACGATGGAAGTGCAACGGGCGCTCAATAAGACGCTGCTCACGCTCGGCGGCGCCGAATCGGGTCTGCGCGGTTTCCTGTTGACCGCCGACGAGGCTTTTCTCGAACCTCACCAAGAAGCGGGCGAGCTGCTGCCTCAGCAGTTGGCCACGTTGCGCCAGATAGTCGCCGACAGTCCTGCGCAGGTCGAAAATCTCGAGGCACTCGCGCCGTTGATCGAGCAGCGCCTGGCGGGCATCGATACGGCCTTGGTAGCACATCACGATGGGCGCCGGGCCGATGCGATCGCCGCGCTTCAGCACTCCGGTCTGCCCACATTGAATGACATCCGCACGCGCATCGAGGCTGCTACGGAATTCCAGCAGCGTCTGCTCGTCGAACGTCAGCGCACGGCCGCCGATCTGCGCGATCGATTCAGCAGCGCGGTGGTCGTGATGCTGCTCGCGTGCGGCGTGCTGGCGCTGTTCGCCTTGATCAGCATACGCAGGTACGTAGCAGCGATGCACGAAAGTCGGTTGCAGCTGGCTTCGCATAATGCTGAGCTGGAGCGGCGGGTACAGGCGCGCACCGAGGACCTGGCGAAAGCCGCCGATGAAGCCAATCGCGAGCGTGCCCGGGCAGAGTCGCTGCTGACCGATGTCAATCATCGAGTCGGCAACAACCTCGCGCTGGTGTCGTCGTTCCTGACGATGCAACAGCGGGCGGTGAAGAATCCCGATGCCGCTCGTGCCCTGAGTGCCGCTCGCATGCGGGTGCAGGCCATTGCGTCGGCTCATCGCAAGCTGCGCCTGGGCGCCGACTTCGCGACGGTGAAGCTCAACGAGGTGCTCGGCGCGGTGCTCGAAGACATCGGTGCCGGCTTGCCGCCGGGAGATTTGATTCGAATCCACTGCCAGGTCGAGCCGCTGGAAATCAATGCGCGCGATGCCGTGTCGCTCGGCGTGTTGACCAGCGAGCTGGTGATGAACGCAGTCAAGCATGCGTTCGCGCCGGGCGAGACTGGCGAAGTGAGTGTCGTGCTCGAGTATGGCGCGGATTCGGTCGCGGTTTTAGAAGTTTCCGATGACGGAGTGGGCTATGACAAACATTCACAAGAAGCAGGCGGACTGGGTGCCAAGATCATCGACATGGTCGCGCGCCAGTTCGGCGGACGCCCGGAGCGCACTGCTCGATTTCACGAAGGCGCTGCTGCGCAAGGGCGTCGGCCTGGCACGCGGATCCGCGTCAACCTCGTCAAGCTCCAGGTCATGCGCGGCTCCTGAAGTCGTTCGCACCGGCAGCTCGCCCATGACGCGACCGGCAGTGATGCGCGATCCTCGCATCCTGCTGTTTCCGGCACGGCGCGCGCCTCATCGTGAAGGCGGCGATGGCACCGGCACTCAAGGCACGACCAAGGGCCCGATGTCGGGCATGACGGTGCTGGTCGTCGAGGACGACTTCATCGTCGCGTACGACATGCAGATGATGCTGGAGGAGCAGGGCGCGCGGGTGCTTGGCCCGGCATCGAGTCTGGCCGAAGCGCAGGAGCTGATTGCGAAGGAACGGCCGACGGTCGCCGTGCTCGATGTGAATCTCAACGGCGAGTATGTGTTTCCGCTGCTCGATGAGCTGCGTAGCAAGGATGTGCCGTTCGTGTTCGCAACGGCTTACGCCGATGAGGACCGGCTGTTTCCGGAGGCCGCTCGCAGCGCGCCGCGGTTACCGAAGCCGGTGTTACCGAATGTGCTGATCGCGCAGTTGATGCGGCTCAAACGCTGATCGCAAGTCGGCGTGGCGCGTCAGTGTGTGGTGTCGCGCCGGTTGGCCGGAATGTCCATGTAACGGCTGGCCGGTGCGTCGCTGGCCGGGAAGGTTTCCTTCAGCGACTCATCGATCATCTCGTCTTCGGCGGCCACCGGATTGCGAATGCGATAACGCCGGGCAATGCCCTTGATGGCCGGCATGGCGATCAGCGCCAGTGCCCCCAGTAGCAGAATGGATTCCACGGCGTCGTACGCCGAACGCCGGCGCTCCGGCGCGTAATCATCCAAATCGTCGTCGTCGTCGTAGCGCTCGTAGTCGCGCATGAGCGTTCTCCATTGATCTTCTAGCGAGACGCGCCGCCGACGGACTCGGTTCCGTCAGGGCACTCTGGGGGGCACGATGGGATGTGAGCTGGACAGGCCGCCGTCCACCGCGAAGGCCTGACCGTCGACATAGGAGGCCGCGTCCGATGCCAGGAACAGGGCCATGCGTGCGATCTCGATGGGCGCACCGGCGCGGCGCAGCGGATTGAGCTGGCCAATCTTGTTATCGGTGCCGCGCGCCCGCGCCTGCTCGAAGATGGGCTGGGTCATGCCGGTCTCGATCAGGCCAGGACAAATGGCATTGATGCGTACGCCGCTGCCGGACAGCTGATATGCCGTCGTTTGCACCAGGCTGATGACTCCCGCTTTGCTGGCGCTGTATGGCGAACCGCCCGCGCCCGAACGCAAGCCGGCGACCGAGGCGGTGCAGATGATCGAGCCGCGCTTGCGAGGGGTCATGACCCGGGCAGCATGCTTCACGGCCAGGAAGGTGCCGATCAGATTGATGGTCAGCACCTGCAGCCAGTGCTCGGGGGTCTGTTCGTTGAGCGGCACCAGGCCGCCGCTGATGCCGGCATTGGCAAAACAAACATCGAGCGCGCCGTATTCGCGGACCGCCGTGTCGATAGCCGCCGAGATGTTCGCTTCCTGCGACGAATCGCTGACGATGGCGGTGGCGCGGCCGTTCTCCTTGCGGATGCAGGCCACGGTCTCTTCGACCTCGGCCGCACGATCCAGAGCAACGACCGCCGCGCCCGCTTGCGCGAACACGATGGCACTGGCGCGGCCAATGCCGCTGGCGGCGCCGGTGACCAGCGCGACCTTGCCCTTGAGCTGACCTTCAACGGCGGGATCGGGAATCTGCATGGTTGTCCTACCGGTTCGGGAGCGCTTTTCGCAGACCGGAATTGGTTGCGGAACGCTTTGTCATTTGCATGGATTCAGACACCGAGTGTGTCCGCGAGTATGAATTAATGCAATGGCGCTCCAGGCGTGGCTGTCCGCTCCCGAGGCGCTGTGGCATTGTGCGGGTCCTCCAGGAAACAACTGCGCGACCACCGTGATGCCAAATGTCACTGCGCCCGAGACATTGTTCGAACAGGAATTTGGTCTGATTGCCGATTTGATCCGCGCCTACGCCCAGGAGCGTCCGCGCCATCCGGCACTGATCGATGCAGAGCGCTCGGTCACGTATGGCGAGCTGGATCAACTGATGGATCGGGTAGCCGTTGCCTTGCAACGTGATCAGGTGGACAGCACTGCAGCGGTGGCGATTTGCGCCGCGTCCTGTGTCGATTATGGCGTAGTGTTCTTTGGCGCCTTGCGTGCCGGTGTCCCGGTCGCGCCGTTGTCACCGTCGTCGACGCCGGCATCGCTCGTGACCATGCTCGCCGATAGCGGCGCGAAGATCCTGTTTCTGGATGAGAGCGTGGCGGCGGTCCTGGCAACGATTGCATTGCCGCCGGGGCTGCAACTGGTGCGCCTGGATCGTACGCCGGGGGTGAGGTCGCTCGATGCCTGGATGGCGCCCGCGGGCGGCTTGCCGGTGCCGGTGACGATCGCGCCGGACGCCGCTTTCAACATCATCTATTCGTCGGGCACGACCGGTACGCCGAAGGGCATCGTGCAACCTCACAGCATGCGGTGGGCGCATGTGCGCCGGGCTCGCAACTTTGGTTACGACCGCGAGGCTGTGACGATCTGCTCGACGCCGTTGTATTCCAACACCACGCTCGTGAGTTTCTTTCCCGCCATCGCTGGCGGCGGTAGCGTGGTGCTGATGCCCAAGTTCGAGGCGGGCAAGTTCCTCGAATTGTCGCAGCGTCATCGGGTGACGCATGCGATGCTGGTGCCGGTCCAGTATCAGCGACTGATGGATCGCCCCGATTTCGAGCAGTTCGATCTGAGCGGCTATCGCATGAAGTTCTGTACCAGCGCGCCGTTTACCGCCGCGCTCAAGGCCGACATTCTGCGGCGCTGGCCGGGTGGCTTGATCGAGTACTACGGCATGACTGAAGGCGGCGGCACTTGTCAGCTGCTGGCGCACGAGTTTCCCGACAAGTTGCATACCGTCGGCACGCCGGTGCCGGGTCACGACATTCGCTTGATCGACGAGCAAGGCAGGGAAGTGCCGCCGGGCCAGATCGGCGAGGTGGTCGGCCGCTCCGCCGCGATGATGAACGGTTATTTCAATCAGCCCGGCAAAACGGCCGAGGCCGAGTGGCATGACGCCGCGGGCAATCGCTTCATCCGCACCGGCGATGTCGGGCGCTTCGATGCCGATGGGTTTCTCACGCTCATGGATCGCCGCAAGGACATGATCATTTCCGGCGGCTTCAATATCTATCCGAGCGATCTGGAGGCGGTGCTGTTTCAACATCCCGCCGTGCGCGATGGTGCGGTCGTCGGCGTGCCGTCGCAGGAGTGGGGCGAGACGCCGGTCGCGTTCGTGGTGCTGCGGCCGGATGCGACCGCCAGCGCCGATGAGATCAAACAATGGACCAACCAGCGTCTGGGCAAGACACAACGTCTGTCCGCCGTCCGGCTGGCGGCGGAGCTGCCCCGAAGTGCGATTGGCAAAGTACTGAAACGCGAGCTGCGCGATCAGTACTCGGCCGCTTAGAACCCGTTGAAGTACGACTGCACGGCCGCCAGACAGAACGGCGGCACCAGCGAGGAGTGATAAGCGTCGGCTACGGCTTGCGCGCCTCCATCGGTGGCGCCGCCAGCGATAGCGGCAGCGGCGACAAGTTCCTTCGCGGCGGCGAAGCCGAGTCTGATGGTGATCTCGTCGCCGCCCTCAGTCGGGTCTTCATCCACATCGAGCACGCGAATGGGGGCAGTCACGCCGGCTCCCGTCCAGTAGTTGTCGATCAGATTGGTGTTCAAGTACAGAACGGTGGGATCGTCATGCCCGGCACACAGCAAGACCGGCGAGGTCGGGCTCCAGTTGCGCAAGTCGTTTGCCTTGAGCGCGACGCGTAGCGGATGCGTCGGCGCGGCGGCAGGCAGGCCATCGGTGATCGTCGGGAAGCCGCCATCGGGCTGCGCCAGCGAGTCCTGCAAAACGCCGCCTCGGTACGCGTTCGTAATCAAGTTCTGTGGACCGAAGCCGCGCGCAAACACAGGCGCCAGATCGGTCGGCATCGTCGCAGGCGTGAACGGTGCGTACGCCGGGTCAGGCGGCGTGCTGCTGAACAACTGTTCCTGCGGCAACAGCCCTTGATCGTAAATCTGCGAACGGGTGAGCGTCGTGGGCAACAGCGTGTCGATGGTGGGTGCGTATTGAGGCTCGAACGCATCGGTGGGCGTTGCGTAAATATTGCCGTAGATGCGCTGATACGCGGTCATGATCCAGCCCACCACCGGTGGTGCATCTCGAATGACCTGACCCTGAAAAATGGCGTCGCCAAACGCACCGAGTGCATACGGCCCTGACATCGGCGCAGACGCGACCACCGGCACGCCGTTCGTTTGTAACAATCGATGCGTGGCCATGGCCACGAAGCCGCCTTGCGAATAGCCCGTGATGAACAGGCGGCCGTTGTCGGTGATGGTGGGTGCGGAGCTGGTCGGTAGCGCGCTACGCGCGGCAGCCAATGAGTCGGATGTGTCTTGCGACTGCTGTCCGGCGTGCAGGTACGGATGATAAGGAAGGGTCGAAGTATCGAAGCCGGCGTAGTTCGGTGCTACGACAATGTAACCTTGCGCGACGAACGCAGCAGCGATCAGCAGGCCCTCGGAGTTATCGGAATCCGTCAGGTCTGCGATGTTGAATGTCTTCTCGGGCTGGGTGCCATGCGCGTACACGACAATGGGCCTCGGGCCCTGGCACGCTGCGTCCGTTCCCGTTGGCACCATCAGTGCGCCCGAAGCGGTGGTTGGCTGTTGCAGCGGATCCAGCGTGTTGTAGCGAAGCTGATGAACGTTGACGCCGCATCGCGGATTGAGAACGAAGTCGACGATGCGCGTGGCGACGGAATTCAGGTTGACGAGGTTGAGCAGATCCGTGGTGGAGAACGACCCGACCAGCGGCGGCGGATTCTCGATCAGCGTGCCGGAGGTGGGCGGCGGCGGCGGTGGCGGTGGCTCAACCTGGCCCGTGCCGGGGCTTGTCATTNTGTTTGTTCGTTTTGTTTTGCTGCACGCGGCCAGCATTGAAAGGCGCTTGCCGAGTTACTGCGAAAAACCTTTCAATCCCGCTGAGCTGAACGCAGACGGCATCGCATCTTCCTCGTGTTGACGTAAGTACCAATGCGTGAGAGCGGAACCTGGATCGTTGCGGCGACAAGTATTTTGTCGGCTGCTCGTGCCCACTGCCCCGTCGGGAACCTTCCGACCGTTTGTGACTTTGATAAGGTTCGGT
>NZ_LSRW01000008.1:0-106931 GCF_003104955.1 Steroidobacter cummioxidans
GCAGCGTCAGATGTGTATAAGAGACAGCGCCACGATGGGTGGGATTTGTATTTCAACGACCGGAAATGCACCGCATTCATCATCAGTATGGCCGGCATAAGAATAACTACGGAGACATTACTTGGTGGGATATGTTGTTCGGCACCTACGAAAATCCGCAGGAGTGGGTCCATACCTGCGGTTTCGATGACGATAAGGAGCAGCGCCTGCTCGCCATGCTTGCCTATCAAGACGTGCACGCTGAACCAAGAGAATAGTGTTTATTTCAGATCCGAAGCGACTTGGTCAGATCGGGTAGATCCTTTTTAGCCCGCTAGTTCACCTGGGTGGTTCGAGATCGGCAGACGGGCGAGGGCGGCGTACCTGTCAATCCGCGCGACGGCCGTCGGAGAAAGATCCTTCGGCCGTCACTGTGGCGCTATTTTTCTTATATGCGCTCCCTGCGATCGTTATGCCGCTTCTTCGCGTCGTTCGCGCATCAGATGCGCGATCAACATGCGGCGTGCCCGCGTTCGGCGCAGCCCACGCTTGCCCATTTGGAGCCGCGCGAGCCTGTGCTCACCGTCGCCAGCTTCCTCGCCGTACTCATCCTCGTCCTCTTCCTCGCCGGCTTCGCCTCCCTCGCGTACCAGGTGCGCGAGAAGCATCTGTCGCACGCGTCGGCGACGCAGAATACGACTGGCGATCAGCAACCGCGCGAGCTTGCGCTCATCACCGCTGCCTTCCTCGCCGTACTCATCCACACCCTCGTCCTCCTCTTCACCTTCTTCATCTCTTCTCTCACTGAGCAGGTGCGCAAGAAGCATGCGTCGCACACGTCCGCGACGCAGAATGCGACTGGCGATCAGCAGTCGCGCGAGCTTGCGCTCACCACCGCCGCTTTCCTCGCCGTACTCATCTTCACCTTCCTCCTCTTCGCTTGCTTCACCGCCCTCGCGCAGCAGGTGCGCGATGAGCACATTGCGCAAACGTCGGCGGCGCATCTTGCCACCGGCTGCCATTTTCAGCAGATCCTCATTCTCAAGCGAAGCGCTCATAAAGGTCTCCTACTGACTTGATTGAATCGTCGAAATCCCAGTCGGCGCGCGAACCGAAGTCACGCGCTGGCCGCGGGGCGGCCTGGGGTGTTTTTGGCTTGCTGAATCAACGTTTCCAGGAGCAGCCGGTTCATGGATTCGCGCTCCAGCAGGTGCTTGGCCGGACTGTGCGCGATCAGTTGCGTAAGCAACGCGTGGCGCAGCTCTGCGTCTTTCTCCGACTCCTTGGTCTCGTTCTGGCCATCTTCTTCGCCCAAGACGCAATCGATTCCCGCCTCGAAGGCCTCCTCGATAGCTTGCTCCAGTTTCTGGCTTCCTGGTTGTGCGAGATTCGCGGTCTCCTCACCTGAGATCTCGTGGCTGGCGCCACTCGCGTCAACGGTCTCAAACTTGATGACCTGCGCGGTCGCCGGGTCGATGGTGAACGTAAATAACTTACCTCGCTTCTGCGGCGAGGTCTCGTGCGGATTTGAAGCCTTTTGCCTTACACCCTTGCGACGAGCGCCTGCGGATTTTTTCACTTCATGCTCCTTTCAGAGGCATGCAAGCTATCGCACGACGCACGAGTCGCATATGTCCCCTTGGTCTAATCCGCGTCGCAGCTACACAGACGCAACCCACCTCTCAGCGGCCGCTTTGCCCGCCCTCAGTGTCTTTTCGCGCGGCCACGAGCCGAGGTTCGTTGTGCTCGTAATCGAGAAAGTCCAGTGGATCGGGATCGGCGGATCGTACGTGTGGGGCACGCACGTCACCGGATGGACCGTTGGTGCGGACGTTGCCTTCCGCTTGTGAGCCAGACCTCGCGGTGGGAGGAACCGTTTCTAAGGAACTCGCGGTTCCTGAGCATGGATCGAGATGCCAAGTAAACCTTGTAGTGCCCACGCTCGCCAACTTGACGAACTAACGGGCAGTCTCCTATCGCCGCTGCGTCGAGCGGTCGCGTTGAGGCTATTTCTCCCGTTCCGGCGGGTCCATGGGGTGTCCAGCCCTGACTTGGATCAAGGGCTCGAGCGCTGCTAAGATTCTGCGCACCGGCACCACACTCGGAATCACAATATCGGCCATGCCGGTGGCCGCCAGGATGCGGCACTCCATGAGAAGAATATTTTGTGCTCGTCGCACGTTGCGTCAGCTGCTCGCTCTCATCGGTCTCGTCGCCTGGTGCACGCCCACGAGTGCGGCCGTAAATGAATGGACGCAGATCGGTCCGAGTGGCGGCTACGTGCGTGGCCTCGTGTTCCACCCAGCAGCCGCCGGTGTGTTGTATTCGATCGTGGAGGAGCGGTTCTACGTCTCTACCGACAATGGCATGTCGTGGACTGCCCGGCCGAAAGAGTTCTCGGACACGCTCACGGCTCTGGTCGTCGACCCGACCAACGGCGACGTGCTGTATGTGTTCGAGATCAATTCCGGCCTGTGGCGTAGTGCCGATCGGGGCGAAACGTTTACCTTCGTGGGTGCGGGGGGAAGCGATGCCGGCGTCATCGATCTTGCGATCAGTCACGATGGCATGCGGCTGCTGGCCGCTACCGCAGCTGGAGCGCTGCTGAAGAGCGACGACGGTGGGGCGCATTGGAGTAACGTAACCCCCGCGGCGACGCCGCCGCTCGTGGCATCGTATTTCGTCGCACTGACGATCGATCTAGTGAACAAAGACATCCTCTATGCCGGCATGCTCAATGGAGGGGTGTTCAAGAGCACCAATGGCGGCGCGACGTGGACGCAACTCATGGCCGGCCCTGGGGGCTCGCTTGAGTACAGCATCGTTGTCGATCCGGCGGATCAAGATCACCTGCTACTCTCCGCAGTTCAGCTACTCGAGTCGCACGATGCCGGCGCAAGCTGGTCCATCGTCGGCGGCGCGGCCGGGCCGGTCGTCGCGTTCGATCCGCAGGATTCGAACCGGATCTACGTCGGCAGCATCCACAACGCCATCTTCAGAACGAGGGACGGCGGCGCCCCGTGGGAATTGTTCAACACGGATGACGGCCTGACGTGCGGCTGGTTCAACCATCTGCATGTGGACCCGCGCGACCCCAGCCATCTGGTCGGCGGCGGCGATGAAGGAATCTGCGCGTCTAGCGATGGGGGTAGCACCTGGACATCTGCGTCAGCCGGAATATCTGCCACGCGTGTCGAAACGCTGCGCACGGCACCCGGCTCGCAGCGCCGAATACTAGTAGGCCTGTCGCCAGGCGCCGCGTACGTGAGCTCGGATACCGACGGCTCGTGGACACGGCTCGACAATCATTCCTTTCGCTCCGGAGGTGCGCCCAGCGGCACATCGATCGTCGCTTTCGATGCGGCGGCGCCGGCAAGTAAGTGGCTCATAGGCATCCGCACAGGCGGACTGCGCATCACTCCGGACGGCGGTGCCAGCTGGCTGTTCGGTGACCTGGGCACGCCATACTATGATCTGATTCCAGATGCCGCCTTGGCCGACACGTTCATCGGCGCAACCCACTTCGGCATCGTCCGCAGCACCAATGGCGGCGTGAATTGGGAGTTCACGTCGACGCCGGCGGATTTTCGCGACTTCGCCGCACTTGCCACGGATCCCGCAGATCCAGCCGTTCTCTATGCTGGCGCCGGCGGTCGACGCGGCGCTGCTTTCGGTGTGGTGAAGAGCACCGATGGCGGCCACACGTGGTTGGCAGCGAACACGGGCATCGCCTCTCAATCGATCAATCGTCTGGTCGTGAATCCCACGAACTCCAACGTGATCTATGCGGCCGCCAGCGGTAGCCTCAGTCGGTCGGTAGATGCAGGGCAGAGTTGGACGGCACTGCCGGCTATCGATCAGAGTGCTGCCGCGCAGTTCGATGACGTCGCGCTCGATCCCTCGAATCCGGACGTCATCTACGCCGCGCACGGAACGCTCGATCGGTCGGTCGATGGAGGTGCGTCATGGCAAACGATCTATTCGGGGTCGCGAAAGCGCGTGCGTCGAGTCGCTCTCGATACGCTCAACCCGAGCATCATCTACGTGGGCACCGAGGTACATGGTGTGCAGGCGATGGAGATCGCGCTGGATCTGCTTCTCACGGCAACGCCACCTGCGGCGGAGGTTCGTGAGGGTACGACCGCACGCATCAGCTTCGAAGTGCGTAATCAGGGACCGTTCTCTGCAAGTCTGGTCTCGCTTTCCGGCACTTTCTCTCAGGCCGCCGCGAGCACGACGATCGCGAGCAATCGTGGCACGTGCTCGCCAAGTGCAGGTGCATTCACGTGCTCGATCGGGGCGCTCGGGTTGGGGGAGGTCGCCAGAGTGACATTCGATTTCACGCCGGCGGCCGGAGTTTTCTCAGTAAATGCACGCGCCAGCGCGCACGAACGAGACCCCGCGAACGACAACAACGCCGCTCAGGTCACCATCAATGCAACGAGCGCGCCCAGCGCGCCTACGGGCGGCGGATCGAGTTCGGGGCGTCGTGGGGGAGGGGGCACCACTGGACCGCTCGATCTGTTCGCGCTACTCCTGATTGCGGGTGCCGCTCGTTGGTCGCTTACGGCAACTCGACAGCCACGATGCGAGTCGATCCCGCCACGAACAGCAATCGCTCATCGGCGGACAATGTGCTGCCAAAGCTGGTGACATTGCCGTAGTCGTAATCGCGATCGGGGGTGCCCATGTCTTCGGGCACCGGAATGTCGGCGCCGATTTGGGGGAAGGTGCTGTTCGCGCCAACCGCGGCCGAGGTATTGAACACCGCCACATGCCCTGTGCCGCCAGCGCCGTGGACATAGACATAAGCGCGGCTACCGTCCGCGGACAACGTGGCCGCGCTGTTCGTCGGCAATCTACCCAGCGTAATGCCAGCTTGATCTCGCAGGGAGGTATTGTTGATTAGCACTTTGGCGCCGGTGCGATCCAGGCTGAAGCGATAGTAATAGTAGACGCCGTAACGGGACCAGTTCCCTTTATCGATGACCGACCGCGTCGATGTATCGAACAGCACATAGTTGCCGCCGCTGGTCGAGGTGTTGCCGATCGCGACCACTCGGCCATCGCCGCTGGTGGCGAGGTTGGCTCGATAGAAATTCCAGTCACGGTAGTCGTAGTTCGTTATCAGTGGGCCCTTCATCGCCCCGGACAGCAGGTCCAGCTCGCCGATATCCGACGCGGAACAGGAGCTATTGAGTGATGCGAACACCGTGCCAGTCGTCGGGGTGACGACATGCGAGTAAACACAGGCCGGATTGGGGTTGCCCGGCATCGGCGTAGCCACGCCACTGTCCAGATCGACGCTATGGAAAGCGCCGTAGCTGACCGCGACCATATGGCGGCCGTCGCGTAGCAAGGCTGCATCCTGAAGGAGCGCTATCGATAGGGAAGGCAGTGCATTCCATTGCGTGCCGTTCCATTCATAGCGCTCGATCTCGCTATTCAGGGTGTCGATTCCGTACAGGCGGGACCGGATGGCGTCGTACAGCAGCTTCATGCGATTGCCGGTACCAACCATTTCTCCGGCGCCCGGTGTGAGGGGAGCGGCGGCTACTTTGATCGCGGCCGCCGAGCGGCTCAGTCCGAGCTGATTTTGAAAGCTCACTTCGTAGTCGTTGGCGGCGAGTGCGGGCAGAGTCAGCGCAATCTCTCGTGCGCTGGTCAGCGACGCCGATGCGCCGAGCGCCGACAGCGGCTGGTTGTTAATTCGCAGCAGCTCCAGGTCGTCCTGCGTGAAATCCTCGCCCAACAAGCGGATGGTGTCCGGCGTGCCTGGCCGCAGGAAATAGGGGTCGGCGGCATTGGCGCGCGGCAGGCGCACACTCACATTGAAGTTCAGATACCTGTTCTCGTAATAGCCGTATTTGATCGTCGCGGCCGGTGTGTAGACGCCCGTGCGCAACGCATTCAGCTCGCTGCGATCCAGGTCGAGCGTCAGCGTCGTCGGCGCGCCGGCCGTCGTGCCGCTGGACGGAGCTACGTGGAGCAGTGATGAGTTGCTCTCGGCGGTCCAGGCAATGGCGCGCGGCAGATTTTGCCCCAGGGCGGAATCGGAGATCACCACGCCGTGGTGAGTGTCGGCCTCGGGTGTCTGGGAATTCAAAGTGATATCGAAACGGGTCGCGCTGGCCGTGAGTTGCGGCACGACGACCTGGACGACTCCCAAGAAGCGCCACTCGTTGCCGCTGATACTATCCTTGATACCGAATATCTGCTGATAGCGGCCGGGAGCCAGTCCGGTCGGATTCGGCGTGACGACAATCGAACCCCGCTGCGTGCCGCTGGTGGCGGAGAAATGCAGCCAGCTCGGCCCGTCGACGCTCCATGAAATGTTCTCGCCAGTGATGTCGATCGTGACGCCCTCCGCGGGCGTGAACGGTCCTCCTTCCACCACGGAAAAGTTGATGTCGGGAGCAGTGGCTCGGAAGCCCTCGCGCAAATTCAAGGTGATGGCCAGCTCCTGATAAACCGTATTGGAGCCGTTGGCATTGCCGCTGACAAAACGCAGCGCAGTCGAGTGAGTACCGGCCGCCAGGGACCCAGGCACGATTTCAACGGAAAAGACGGCACGATCGCCGGTGACGCCGGTGTTCGACACCCGTAGCCACTGCGGTAAGACCTCGCCCGGTCGCGTGCCGACGAGCACGCCATCGCCTTTGAACGTCGCAGTGACGGTCTGCGCGGGAATGGAAGAGTACTGCGTGCCCGAGAATGTCAGAGCCTGCGTCGACAGCGAGATCGAATATCCGCCGCTCGTGCTCGTGCCTCCGCCTCCGGTACCGCCACTGCCGCCGCCACCACCGCCGCCGCCACAGGCTGATAGCAACGACAAACAAAGCGCGGCCAAGACGCTCCGGACAACCGCCGTGTTGATATTCATGTTTATTCCCGCCGATGGAACGCGGCTCGTTCGTGCCCAAGGCCGCTTGCCGCGGACTATATCAATTTCGGGCGCAATGTCCCCGAGCCTTTGCGACTGAGCAAGATTAAGTCATGACAACGGGCTTGTTTGCATATCTCGCGCAAGGGATTGCCATAGTGTGCAAACATCGGCCGGATACTCGCGTCCGCACCCTTCGCAGTGATAAGTCAAAAAGAGAGCCCGATCTTTCGACCGAGCTCTCCTGCTTGATGTTGTCGTAGCTCACTTCAGTTCGCCGGAACCTGAATGCGCACGACATCCTTCAACACGCCGTCGAGGCCGCCGAAGACCGTCAGCTTGTCGACCTTCTCCGTCACCTTCTCCAGCGTTTCCAGCTCCTTCAGGCGCAGCAGCGTCGGGTTCTCGTCCATGAGACGCGCCGTGTTCAGAAGGGAGCGGGTTGCCGCGGTCTCTTCGCGACGCTTGATCAGGTTCGCTTGCGCAACCTTCTCGGCTTCCACGACTCGGTTGAGAATCTCCTTCATCTCACCCGGCAGGATCACGTCCTTGATCCCTACGCTTGCCAGCTTGATACCGTGCTGCTCGATCTTGCCGCGCGCCGAGGTCTGGATCTCACGATCCAGGTTGCCCTTGGCACCGAGCAATTCATCGAGCGTACGGCTACCGATCGCCTCACGCAGCGCGAACTGCAGCTCCTTGTAGATGTACTCCACGAAGTTCTGCAGCTGCGTGCGCGCCAGCACGACATCCTCCACCTGCCACAGGGCAGTGAGGTTGACGCGCAAGCTGACCTTGTCCTTCGTCAGGATGTCCTGACCCGAGACTTCCATGGTCTGCACCCGGCGATCGACGAGCTCGACCTTCACCGTGCGCTGGAACTTCCAGAACACGTGCAGGCCAGGCTCGAGCAGCTTCACGAACTTGCCGTCCACGATCAGCATTGCGACCGAGGTATCCGGCACCTCGATCGAGCTGGTGGCGTCCGCTGCCTGTGCAGCCAGCGGCTGCTTTGCTCGCGCCAGCAGCTTTGACAAGCGCGCCGGCACTTCCAGATCCGCCGTGAGGTCGATCTTCTCGACCTTCACTTCGATCGGGCCCTTCCAATACAGCTGACGCTTGCCGGGTGCGAGCACGCCGGCCAGCTTACCGTTCTTGTAAACAAGACCCGCCTCGCTATCGGTGAGCTCGACGATGTCGAAGTGCTGTTCCATCGTCGCCCGCGCATCCTTCACGAGGAAGTCCACGCGTGCGTGTTCGAACTCCGGGACCGTCAGGTCATAGAGTTGCGCCTGTACGTCGCTCATCGGCGCGATGAGCCAGTGCTTACCCGGCTCCAGCACACCTGCAAAGGTCTTGTTCTTCCAAACCAGTGCACGCTCATGCTGGGCGACAGTGATTCGCTTCATCGTCATGATTGCCTCCTTCTTCTTTCTCTGTTTCCTTCGCCCAATGCCACCGCTGGCCCAATCCAGCGGCGTTCTTTGAATGAGTCCGAAGCCACCCCACACCTACCGCACGGGCATCGCGTTCGTCGTGTCCATCCCCGGCGCGAGCACGGTTGTCATCGCTCGCGCCTTCCTGGCACGAGCACTTTTTCAACCGTTCTCTTCGTCAGATTGGGCACACGCAGAGCATCGATGCACAGGGCGTGGTACGCGCTGCGATGTGATCGTCGCTCACTTGCGTAAGCTCGATCAGGGATCGCTGGGGCGCCTCGGGTGCGAGACTTGCGTCTCGCGGATAAGATGCTGCTGGCATCCAACAGGGGGAGTCGAACCCCGAGCCTTGCGGCTCTTACCAGTAACGACATCTCAAGTCGTTGCAATAGAGGGAGTCGAACCCTCGACCGAGCAGTTATGAGCTGCTTGCTCTATCCAGCTGAGCTACATTGCAGTGGTGGACATGGTTGCGTTGTGCGCGGGTACACACAGCAGCAGCGCTGCAGCGTGCCAGTGTGGTTCGAACCACAACCGCTGGCGCATACGCTCACCAGGACCTCGGTGATGACCAACGCGGGTTTCGCGCTCGTCAAAATTCTTATGGACGGCGGCAGGCGGACGAATTTCCGCCTGCCGGTTTCATGCGATCGATCGCATCCTCGAATTCCTCGGTACACCCTGGAGCAGGAACTCCATCTGGTCGGCGAGGATCTTGCGGTTGCTTAGAATGAAGGCCTCGTACCGGTTCGGAACGTACGGCACGTAATGCAGCTTCATACCTGCAGCCTCCGGCGTGCGATCGGCCTTGCGGTTGTTGCACGCCTTGCAGGCAGCGACGAGATTCATCCAGGAGTTCTCGCCACCCTTGGAGCGCGGCACGATGTGCTCCATGTCGAGCTGATCGAAGCGAAACCGCTGTGCGCAGTAGGCGCAGACGTAGCGGTCTCGTGCGAGCAGCATTTCCTTGGTGAGTGCTGCCACCTGATCGAAGTTGCGGACGATGAAGTCCTTCCCTTTGATCGCGATGATGGAGTTCGCACGGATCAGCGACTGGATCCCAGTGGATCGCTGCGTACCGCCGCGAAGCAGAAACTCGTTTGTACCGGTAGCCCACGCGATCATGTCGGTTGCGTAGTACTGCGCGGCTTCACGCACGTTGATCCACCGATGCGGAGCGCCGGCGACGTCGAGCGCGAGAATGTGCGGACTCATCGTTACTCCTCCTCTGGTTGAACAACGGTTAATGGATGGCGCCACGGATGGGATTCGAACCCACGACTTCTCGCTAGACAGGCGAGCACTCTGGCCTCTGAGTTACCGCGGCAAATTCATATTGGATCAGGCGCCAGGGTTAAATATTGGTGCGGGCGACAGGATTCGAACCTGCACATGGCGGAACTCCGATCATTACTCGAAGACAGCATCGGCTTGGAAACGCGCTTCCCTAGCGACCCACTGAAGTAGCCGTTCGGTGCATCCGCAACCGCGTGCCTCAGCTGATTACCCGCGTAGCCTCTTCGGCTTTCCCTTGTCACGTTTTAGGGTCGCGTTTACCTTTTCCGCTACGCCCGCGCAAACAGTCACACGATGTGAGTCAACAATTGAGCTCACATCTGCAAAATTCGTAAGCGAATAAGACCCTCACGCTTGCACGTGCTTGGAATATTTCTTACTCGCTACAGACTCTCACCCTCAGCGTCGCAAGCACATCAACTGGTGTTGGCGTGGATGTGCGCAAGGGTGAGAGCCCTTACAGTTTCCAATTGTTAAACAGCGTCCTGTCCGAGCGAGCGGCGCAGGGGTCCATACGCATGCGCGTACGAATCCGGATCGAGGGCATTACCTCGCGGACGGAACACTGTTTTGGGTGGTTTTCGCCGACTCTGAGAGGGATCTCAGGTGGCTTGGCTCCCGTGGGTGCCCCGTCCGGCTTACCGCCTTCGGGGCAAGGAGCCCTAAAGGCGGTTACAGATCGAGTTCGGTCACGAAGTCGCGATAATTTTTCGCGATGGGCCGTAACCAGCTACCCATGATCGACGGGCAGCCGGACGCGGCGCGCTGTGCGCTTGGTCTTTGCATGGCTGTTCCGTGGATCGAGAGCATTTCAGTTTCGCTTCAACAGGCGGCACCAGGCCGCGTTACAAGTCAAGTGGCGCGAAAGATAGCATGCTTTATCGAACGTGCAAATGTTTCTTTCGAAAGCGCAGCGTAGATCTCATATTCATCCAATCAACGTTTTCAGCAGTTCAGGGGCAGAAAAGTCCTGCAGCCAATGCTCGCACTTCCCACGCAACCGGCTGCCTACGCCAATGAATCGCCAGCCCAGGCGTTCACTTGCCCTCTGGTCCCAATCGCCATCACCGACGTAGACAGTGACTGCCGTCGCAGGCAACAAGGTGCGGCACCGTTGCATGATACGAACACGTTCGTGATCGTCATCGGATGATGTCAGAGGAATGCCCGCAACGTCGTAGCCTGCGCGTGCCAGCTTCATGCGAGCTGTATGTTCCCATCCGCCGGTCGCTATGCCGATCCGGCAATGGAGCACCTCCCGCAGGTTTTCCAGAAGGCCTGGCGCGCCGGGTGTCGGGCAGCAGGAGCCCTCGTGGCGAAGATGATCTGCCATCAATTCGCCGAAGCGCGTTCTCACATTCTGCTCGCATCGCGTGATGTCGAGACCATTCTCATGGCATATTTGCCGGAGAATCCCGCGATCGGTCACATGCTCGTAGTCGCTCCACCTCGGTCTGGTCGAAACATCACCCAGCACCTCACGGACAGCGGTGGCGTACAAGCGGGCATCGTCTGCGACGGTGTCTACCAGGGTTCCGTCGATGTCGAAGATCACACAAGCATCCATGATGTGCACTTCTCAGTTCGGGGCATGCGGCTGCCGTGTAAGATGAGTCGGCGCCGAGTATTCGGATTAAACCGAACATTAGCATATGCCTTGTAACTCTAGGGATGGATCACCCAATGAGCACTACTGACCGTCGCTCCATCTGTCGCTGTCTTGCCCTTGCGTGTGCCGTTTTTGTACTGCCTGCCGCTGGCGTGGCTGCATCCGAGCAATCCAGTGCGAATGCCGGGGGCAACGACGCCTACTATGGTAACTATCGCGTCTCACGGGATCATGAGCTGGGAATTCAACGGTTCATTACGGATGCGGGTGAGAGCGTTGCGCTGATCGCAGACTATCAATCAGGCGTCGTCCGGCTGCTGTTTCCGGTCTCAGAAACGGAGTTCGTGATGGGCCCGGGGTTCGCTGTGCAGTCCCCGGCCGAGCTGCACGTTCGATTCGTCAAAGACGCGCAGGGCAATGTCACGGGCATCTCACTTCGCTCTGCAGTGGGTGCTACAAACTTTGCCGAGCGAGTGCCCGTGGCAGAGGAGGCTGTCGAGATTCCCCACGGCGACACGAGGCTCGCAGGAACACTTTTCATCCCGCCCGGCAAAGGGCCGCACCCTGCCATCATCCTCCTGCACGGTTCCGGGCCGTTGACGCGTTACTCGTTCGGTCCGTATCCGCGTTTCTTCGCCTCGCTGGGGCTCGCTGTTCTGATCTTCGACAAACGAGGCAC
This sequence comes from Steroidobacter cummioxidans, assembly GCF_003104955.1. Lineage (NCBI taxonomy): Bacteria > Pseudomonadati > Pseudomonadota > Gammaproteobacteria > Steroidobacterales > Steroidobacteraceae > Steroidobacter > Steroidobacter cummioxidans. The sequence continues at coordinate 11,886 of NZ_LSRW01000008.1, forward strand.
CGGCGCTTCAACCGGTACGCGCCTGGACGCTTCGACGGGAGCTCAGTCGCCGCTGCCTGCGGCGTACTATCCCGATGACCTGGCGAACGATGCTCTTGCTGTCTTCGCCTTTCTGCAGCGGCGACCGGAGATCAACCCGAAGGAGATTGGTTTCTGGGGATCGAGCGAGGGAGGAATGCTTGCAACGCAGGTCGCTGCGCGCAACAAGGATGTGGCGTTCTCCATCAATTCCTCTGGCTTCATGGGGCCGCTGTGGGAGACAGTCCTCTATCAAGCGGGAGCGATTCCTAGATCGCACGGTCTTTCCGCGGCTCAAGCCGAGGAGGCGCGAGAGTTCGCCAAGCTTTGGATGAGAGTGGCGCGCACTGGAGAAGGCTACGATCAGTTCATTAGTCAGCGAGAGGAAATCCGCAAGGCGAACAAGGCCTGGCTGCTGTGTTACTTCAGCAAAGAGTACAGTTCGCTCGAACAGATGCGCTGGGATTGGGACCACATCCTTTCATTCAGCCCATTGCCCGCACTTGGGAACGTGACCTCTCCCGTCCTGGGAGTGTTCGGAGAGTTGGATCCCTTAACTGACGCCTCGGATGCAGCGAGCAACATGCGCAAGGTGCTCTCGGGTGCCGGCCACGGTGACTTTACCATCAAGATCTTCCCAAACGCTGGCCACTCATTGGGGGAAATGCCTTCCGGGAGCAGGATGGCCCCGGGGGTGTTTGAGATGCTTCGCTCGTGGCTACTAAAGCGCGTACACGTGGCTGAATAGATAACAAGCTGTGTATGCCTCGATTGCGACGCTTCAATAGCCAACGGTGAAGCGCTGCCGGATGTGCGCAGGGCGCTCCAGTTCATTGATCATCGCGACGGCATAGTCCTGCACACTGATGTGGCTCTTGCCGTTAACGTCCACCAATAGTTGATCGTCGCCCAGCCGGAATTCTCCGGTCCGCGACCCCGGAATTTTTCAATCTCTGCGGAAAGGCGCAAAGAAAAACGAACCACTCGAGCGAGGGTTCCTTGCGCAACTGCTCCAGTGCGTCGATCGTCGCGAGCGACCCGGGCTTTATCCAGTCAGGAAACCCCGGCGCATCGACGACGCGGACGCCGGGGGTGATCGTCTGACCACCGGCGCCGCCTACCCACAGTACGCGCCTGATACCTGCCTTTTTTATAGCGGCGATGATGGCGGTCGTGCCGCGTACTTGCTCGTCGTACAGGTGCGGATTCTTCCAACCCGGATTGAACGCGCTGATGAGTGCATCGTGGCCTGCGATCAGGGTTGCCAGCGCTTCTATATCGTGAACATCGCCTGCTTTCGGAATGAGGCGCTCCTGCCGCTGCAGTTTCCCGGGATCACGAGCAATCGCGGTGACCGTGTGTCCGCGGTCGAGCGCTTCCTTCAGCAGCGCTGAGCCGACAAAGCCTGTTGCGCCGAGCAGTACGATGTTCATGGGTGGGACCTTTCACTGGGTCATTTATCGGATGACATCGTCACGGCGCGCCCGACTGTCACGGCGCGACGACGCTGTCGACCTGCGCGCACATGATGAAACTCTCATATTGAGATTGGTAGCTGCGCGCGGCTCGAGACTCGAGTATGAAGTTCTGCATCGGACGCGGAACATGGGTCACTGAGTTGCGTTGCCTTTGCGGATCGGTTCACGGCCCCGGTAGTCGCTGACTTTGCGATCGGCAGTAGGTGTGCGCCGACATTCGAGGTTCCTTGCCGGAGATTTTCATGGTCACACTCAACGACGCAAAGACAATTATTGCTGCCGCCGAGAAGAAGGCGACGCAAATCGGCCAGCCTCAGAACATTGCTGTCGTTGACGCGGGGGGCAATCTGATCGCGCATGAGCGCATGGATGGTGCCTGGATCGGTAGCATCGACATTTCCATCAAGAAGGCCTTTACCTCGCGCGCGTTCGACATTGCCACCAAGGATCTGGCGAAAGAGGCGCAGCCGGGCAAGCAGTTCTACGGTATCCAAATGTCCAACTCGGGGCGGATCATGATTTTCGCGGGCGGCATCCCGCTCAAACGCGATGGCAGGGTCGTGGGTGCGATCGGTGTCAGCGGCGGGTCGGGTGAGCAGGATCAGACCGTCGCCGAAGCCGGCGCCGCTGCCTTCCGGTAGCAAGACGAGCCAACAGGAGAGTCATCATGGCCAGCAATCGCGGCGTCGTTTACACAGGCCCCGGCAAAGTTGAGATTCAGAGCATCGACTTTCCGGTGCTGGCGCTGGGCAAGCGCAAGTGCGAACACGGTGTCATTGTGAAACTGATCGCGACCAACATCTGCGGTAGCGATCAGCACATGGTGCGTGGTCGAACCACGGCGCCGGTCGGCATGGTGCTGGGGCACGAGATCACGGGTGAGGTCATTGAGTGCGGCCGCGACGTCGAATTCATCGAGAAGGGCGATTTGATCTCCGTGCCGTTCAACGTCGCCTGCGGACGCTGCCGCAATTGCAAGGAACGGCACACCGGCGTGTGCCTGAATGTAAATGGCGATCGAGCCGGTGGAGCCTACGGCTATGTCGACATGGGCGGTTGGGTCGGCGGACAAGCTGAGTATGTGATGGTGCCGTATGCGGATTGGAATGCGCTGAAGTTTCCAGATAAAGCTCAGGCCATGGAGAAAATGCGCGACCTGACCTGCCTGAGCGACATTCTGCCGACCGGTTATCACGGCTGTGTGTCGGCGGGTGTTACGACCGGTTCGACAGTGCTCATCTCCGGCGCTGGCCCGGTGGGGTTGGCGGCAGCGGCGGCTGCATTTCTGTTGGGCGCCTCGGTCGTCATTGTCACCGACCTCAACAAGGAGCGCCTTGCACACGCACGCTCGTTCGGTTGCGAAACCATCGATCTGAGCGAGGGAGGTAAGATCACCGAACGGATCGAACAGATCCTGGGCGTTCCGGAAGTGGATTGTGCGGTGGATTGCGTCGGTTTCGAAGCGAAAGGGCATGGCGGCGCCGACCAGCCTGCCGTGGTGCTCAACCAATTGATGGAGGTCACGCGTGCCGCGGGCGCGATCGGCATCCCGGGGCTCTACGTCACCGAAGATCCGGGTGCGAAAGACGAAGCCGCACGGCATGGCACGCTCGGGCTGCGTTTCGGACTCGGTTGGGCCAAGTCGCATGCGTTCTATACCGGCCAGACTCCCGTAATGAAGTATCACCGCGGCTTGATGATGGCGATCCTGAATGACCGTATCCAGATCGCCAAGGCCGTCAATGTGGAGGTGATTACGCTGGATGCCGCGCCAAAGGGCTACCAGGACTTCGACGCGGGTGTCGCGAAGAAATTCGTGATCGATCCGCACAACTCGCTCAAGGCCGCCGCCTAGCTCCCCAGGTGCCTGCGTCACACCATCCAGCCTTTGCCCTCGTACTCGAGGTCGGCAGCGGTCGTCGCCGCACGACACCTGGTCCTGTTTCTACCTCAGCTCAGCGTCGCACTGTCAGCGCAGGCGCAGAGCTCTGATCGCATGCGCGAGCTGCTCGCATGGATCGTCGAGCCCCCGAACGCGCCTTTGATCACCAGCATGCTGGCTGATCGTCTCGACATGAGGGAGCGTACCGTTACCCGTCGATTTCGCGAGGAGTCCGGTTGGCGCCTACGCAGTTCGTCGCGAGCGTGCGCGTCGATCAGGCGCGCGCCTTGCTGGAGCATACCGATTGGCCGATCGATCGTATCGTGGCCAAGTCAGGCTTCGGCTCTAGCGACGCGTTGCAGAGGGCGTTCGCGCGGCGCTTGAGATCGACGCCGCGGGAGTATCGGAGACAATAGAGAGGGACGGAGCCGTCTGGTCCAACCGGCCATTCTAAGCGAGCGCGTGTACGGCGCAGTCCAAGCAAACGGTAGTAAGATCAGTCTATGTGGACGACGACCTGCGGGGCCGGAAGATGAAACTACGTGTATTCGGTTGCGCGTTTTTTCCTTTGCTCACCGCTTGCGGCACAATTGCCACGCTCGGGGAAGACGAAACGCGCAACAAAATCTACTCAGGCACGCTGCGGCAGGTCGAGTTGAAGTGCGCACATGGTACCTGTCTGGATCTGCCGTTTTCCTTCGTCGCCGATACTGTGCTCCTTCCGGTGACGATTCCGTGGACTATCCTGAACGCCAACAAAGAAGACATCGCTGAGCCATGAACACTGCATCACATTTTCAGCTGCTTGCCGAGTATAACCGGTGGATGAATCGCTCTTTGTTCGCTTCCGCGGCCAAATTGCCTGCCGATGCGATTACAGCAGATAGAGGTGCATTCTTCGGTTCGATATTGGGAACCCTGAATCATCTGGCGGTAGCCGACACTATCTGGCTGAAACGATTCTCCACACATCCGGCTTGTGCAGCCTCACTACAGCCGATGAGCGATGTGCCATTGCCCACGCGGCTCAATGAGACTTTATTCTCCGATTTGACCTCGCTGCAAGGCTATCGCGAGCGGCTGGATGAGCTGATCGTCAAGTTCGTTGCGTCGCTGGGAGACGAGGCATTGAAGCAGTCTCTGACCTTCTCCAGCTTGAAAGGTGTTCCGTCGGGTCGCAATTTTCATGCGCTGCTCATGCACTTCTTCAATCATCAAACGCACCATCGAGGTCAGGTGACCACACTGCTGTTTCAGGCGGGTGTCGATCCGGGACCCACGGATCTGCTGGTGCTGGTCCCTGCAGATGAGATCGCATAGGTTGGATCATTAAACACCTCCTGCTCGAACGAGTCCGGTCAGAATCGTGCCAGCGAGCAGAGCGGCGAATGCATTCCTTGTAATCAGCATCACGACGGCGCCACCCGCGACGCCGGTTGCGCGAGCTGCGTCGCCGCTGCAAGCCATCGTCACTGCAAGGGCCGACAGCACGGATCCTGACAAGTGATGCAGAAAGCGCTCGAACCGCTGTGTCGGGGGGAGGATAGCAACCAGCCACAGACCGCCCACGCGAGTCAGATACGTCACCCCACCCATGACCAGGATCGCTGCGATGACATCGGTCGTGCCGATCCCGGGACTATTCATCTCGTGACACACCGAAGAGCGCACCAGATCCTGCACCGATGAGGATCGCCCACTGCGAAGGGATCAGAAGCGACAGCGCCGAGGCCAACGCCGCAGCCAACATCCACGGCGCAATATCGGCACGACCGCGCACCAGTCCTATCAGCGAGCAAACAAAGAACGTAGGCATGATTGCATCGAGGCCGAAGCGTTGCGGGTCTCCGAGCGTATGGCCGGCGCATGCGCCCACGGTCGTGCCGATCATCCAGGCGCCCCATAACACCAACCCACCGCCGACGAGATACCCAAGATTGCGCTCGCCTCGTGCAATCGCCTGTTGTGTCGAGGCCCAATTGGCATCGCTCAACAGGGCCACAGCGGCGTATCGCGATGCTCGTCCGTGCTTTGCCAGATAGTCGCGCAGCGTCATTCCAAATATCAAATGACGCGCGTTGACGGCCAACGTCATCATCGCAAGGCTGAGCAGCGGGAGCGGCGCAGTCCATAGATCAAGAGCTGCGTACTGAGATGCACCCGCGAATACAAATGCGCTCATGGCGATCGCGGCGAGGGGCGGAATATTGGCGGCGACCGCCGCGGCACCAAAGCCGATCCCAAAGGCGAGGACTGCGACGAATGCGCCGGCCAGGTCACGCACTCCGGCCGCTAGGCCCGATGATGCCGACGCCACGGATGCTCTGGTTGCGTCTGGCCGATTCATGCCCACAGCATCGTTGATCCGCTGTGTTTCGACCGCTGGCGGGATTGCCAAGAATCTGGAACAAAGTGACAGAAGACCGCTGAGGAAAGCGTCCCCCGAGTTCGTCATGACGTTGACAGCAGCCCCAGACGCTGCGCCAACAAACTCGAATCAGGGGGATTCACGTGACACTGCCAAAAATGGGTGTGCGAACGGGCAACTGCGCCCGTCAGAACCTGAAACTGCGTAACGCGATTGCTATTGCCACTGGAGCGGCGCTCTCGGCAGTGGTGCAAGTGGGCGCGGCGGCGGAGGTGGAGGAGATCGTCGTCGTCGGTGTGCGGCAGTCGCTGGAGACGTCGCAGGAAATCAAGCGAGAGGCGGACACGTTCGTCGACTCGATCACCGCAACGGACATCGGCGCCTTTCCGGACAAGTCGGTCGCAGAAGCTCTGCAACGCGTGCCGGGCATCACTGTCTCGAGGTTGCAGTCGAGCGACGATAGCACACACTTTTCCGCCGAACCGGCGAGCGTCCTGATTCGCGGCCTGACGTTCGTGCGCACCGAGTTCAACGGGCGCGACAGCTTCTCCGCCGACGGCTATCGCGGCTTGAACTTCAACGATGTGTCGCCCGAGTTGATGGCGGGCGTCGATTCCTACAAGAACCAGACCGCCGAGATGATCGAAGGCGGCATCGCGGGCACCGTGAATCTGCGGACGCGACTGCCGTTCGATTCCAAGGGCCAGGTGCTTTCCCTGACGGGTCGAGCGAACTACGGCGACCGAGTCGACGACACGACCTATGAGGCCTCGGGTATCTACAGCAACATCTGGGAAATCAGTGCCGGTCGCATCGGTGCGATGGTCAACTATGCCTATTCGCATGTGAAGACACAGAGCGAAGGCGTCGTCATGCAACGTATCGGCGCCTTTTGCAATGGCGGCAATCTCGACGCGAGTGGCAATCCCATCATGAACTCGGATGGTACCCCCGCGTGTACCTCCTCGCCGTACGGTGGGAGTGGCTGGCAGTACATGCCGCGTCAGGTGAACTTCTCACAAGTGCTCTACGACCGCGAACGTCATGGCGCCTCCGCGGCTCTTCAGTTCGAGAGCAGTGACGAGAAGGTCTTGGCGACGTTGCAGTTCATCGACTCGCGTTACGACAATCCGTGGCTGGAACGTAGCTCGAATGTGGGCTTCTTCGATCTGTGGGGCGCGGCCGCTTACTCACCACAAACGACAGCGAGGATCGGACCCGCTGCCGGAACACCAGCATTCAGGTTCGGCGCGGACGGCATGTTGGAATCCGGTGTGCTCACGCAGGCTTCGGGCGCGGGCGATTGGGGCACGGGGAGCCGGCAGGAGAGCATCAATCGAGGCTCTGCCGTCCCCGGCATGCCCTTCGTGAACTACTGTGGCGATGGTAGTTGCACCACCGATCGACAGGGCCTGGATATAACGAACGAAGCGCGCAACTTCGGTCACACCGAAGGGACGCGAGATCTCTCGGTGAACCTGCGTTGGGACATCACCGACAACGTACGCAGCACCTTCGACGTCCAGCGCATCAAGGCCAAGACGAACAACTACGACATCCTGGTCGCAGCCCGAACCATGGCCGACGTGCAGTACTCGACCAACTCGGATGGCACGCCACAGATCAAATTGCTGCCGGGCTCGAACATCAACTACGCAGCCGGCGGCTTCGCCAACCCGCACAATTACTATGTGCCCTTCATCCAGGATCACTGGGAGGACAATGACGCGCAGGAGACTGCGGCGCGCGCAGACTTTGAATTCGACATCGGCGAAAGCGGCTGGCTGGACTCGCTGAAAGTCGGCGTGCGCTATGCCGATCGCGAGCAGGAGGTGCGGTACTCGACGTTCAACTGGTCGCCGGTGGCGGCGCCCTGGAACTGCAATGGCCCGGGATTCAACGCCGATAACACCACGCCTGCGGCCTATCCGGACTGCGCCGCCGGGCGTACGTTCCAGGGCTACGGCGCGGGTATCTGGGAGTCCACCAGTCTCGGCAGCTTCTATAACGGCAGCGTCTATAACAACGGACCGCTGGTTTACTTGAATCGCGCCACGCTTGCCAATCGCGACGCTCACATCGGCGCGCTGAGCAGTGCCGAGACCAATTCACCGCTGGCGTGGAATCCCCTGTGCAGTCGCGAGGCGAATACCGCGGGATGCTTCATCGCTCCAGAGATGCTGGATGTGCAGGAGAAGAGCAAAGCGGCCTATGCAATGTTGAGATTCGGCGGCGCGGATACGTCGTTGTTCGGCCTGAACGTACGCGGCAACGTCGGCGTGCGTTACGTGAAGACTGACGTTGTGAGCACGGGCGGCGTCTCGTTCCCAACCTCGAACTGGTACAACCTGGCGGCTGCGACGCCCTGCAATGCGCCCCTGGGCCCCGATGCAGTGACCCACATCTCCTGTTGGCTGACGCCCGACTTGCTGGCCTTCAGCAATGGCGGCGGTGCCGGCAACAATGTCGACACGTCGTACGAGAATTGGCTGCCCAGCTTCAATGTTCGCTTCGGCATTGACGATCGTCAGTACGTGCGCTTCGGCTATTCGCGATCGATGTCGCGACCGGATTTCGGATTGCTGAGAAACTTCGTCGGCATCCAGGCGCCAGCGTTGGACGTCAAAGCCGATTCGCCGTACCTCGTGCGCAACGCGGCTGGCCAGATCACGGGCTATAACTTCGTGTTCGATGCCGACTCGGGCTTCGGCGGGCTCAAGCCCATCACCGCCGACAATTTCGATCTGTCCTACGAGAACTATCTGGGCAAGAGCAGTTCGCTCACGCTGGGTGTCTTCTACAAGCGGCTCAATGGCAGCATCGCGTATGGCGAGTTCGACCGCGAGTTCGACAACAACGGCACCACACAGGTGGTGACGGTTCGCGGTCCACGCAATGGCGAAGGCGGCGGCACGTTGAAGGGCGTGGAAGTGGGCTTCCAGACGTTCTTCGAGTTCCTGCCTGGGGCGTGGAGCGGCCTGGGCACGCAGCTGAACTACACGCACGTCAAGCAATCGGGCATCAACAACTCGAACCTCGCAGTCCAGCCCGGCTATGCGGCGGGCGGCACGATTGCGTTCGGTGGCGGTTTGCAGGTCAACGGTGCGGTGCTCGACTCGCATCGTCTGGCCGGCATTTCCGACGATGCCTACAACGTGGTCGCGTTGTACGAGTACGGGCCGATCGGCGCGCGCCTGGCTTACAGCTGGCGCTCCGAGTTCCTGACCAACAATCTCGACTGCTGTATCGGGCTGCCGATGTGGCAGAAGGCGAGCGGCTATCTGGACGGGTCGGTTCGATATCAGATCGGCAACAACATGGAGGTGTCGCTGGACGCGTCCAATCTGTTGAACACGACCACGGTCAATCAACAGCAGATCTTCGGCGACTCGGCGGCGACGCCGGGCGCCAAGCCGCTGAAGATCGACTCCGCATGGATTCGCAGCGATCGTCGGTTCCAGCTGGGAGTGCGTTTCAAGTACTGAGGTCATGGCGCAAGCCTTGCACATCGTCATTGTCGGTGGCGGGTCGGCGGGCTGGATGTCCGCCGCCGCCTTCGCTCGCGCCCTGCATCCGGGGCGCTATCGAATCACCCTCATCGAGTCGGAGGAGATCGGCACGGTCGGCGTGGGCGAGGCGACGCTGCCCCACATCAAGACGTTCAACGATCAGTTGGGCATCGATGAAGCGCAGTTCATGCGCGAGACGCGCGCGACGTTCAAGCTCGGTATCGAGTTTCGCAACTGGGGCGAGCCCGGCGATCGTTACATTCATCCGTTCGGGGTGTTCGGTGCGCCGTGGGGCGGGGTGGACTTCCAGCACCACTGGATTCGGGCGAGACAGCTCGGTCAGCAGATCGCCTCGTTCCAGGAGTATTCATACGCCATCGCGGCCTGCCGTCGTAACGCGTTCGAGTTTCCACACCGAGCTCGAAAGTCGATTCGTGCCACGTACGCTTACGCTTATCACTTCGACGCCGGCTTGTACTCTGATTTTCTGCGGCGCTGGGCGATCAGTCGCGGCGTTCGCCGCATCGAGGGGCAAGTCCGGGACATCTCGCTCGATGAATCCGGAGCCATCGAGTCGCTGTTGCTGCAATCGGGAGCACGCATCGAAGGTGATCTCTTCGTTGATTGCACGGGTTTTCGCTCGCTGTTGCTAGGATCGAAGCTTGGCGTGCAGTGGGAAGACTGGAGTCAGTGGCTGCCTTGCGATCGCGCGTGGGCGGTGCCTTGCCAGAGGGCAGGAGAGTTCACGCCGTACACTCGATCAACGGCGCAAACAGGCGGATGGATCTGGCGCATACCGCTACAGCACCGCACGGGCAACGGATATGTTTTTTCGACCCGCTTCATTGGCGAGGAGCAAGCGCGGGATACCTTGCTCGGACAGCTCGATGGCGCTGCGCTAGCTGAGCCTCGGCTACTGCGCTTCAAGCCTGGCCGACGCATTCGGGCGTGGGCGCGCAACTGTGTGGCAATTGGCCTCTCGAGCGGATTTCTGGAGCCGCTAGAGTCGACCAGCATCTTTCTCATTCAGGCGGCGGTGTCCGATCTGTTGCGGCTCATGCCATCGCCGGAGCGTGGCCGGGTGGTTGATCCAAGACTCGCCGACGAGTTCAACCGTTTGAGCGACATCCAATACGCGCGGGTGCGCGACTTCCTGATCCTGCACTACTTCGCCAACCGTCGCCACGGCGAAGCGCTTTGGGATTACGTGCGCAGCATGCCGATCCCGGACACGCTCGTACACAAGATCAGTTTGTTTGAAGGGCGAGGGCACGTGCCGTATTACAAGGACGGCTTGTTTTCTCGCGACAGCTGGCTGGCGGTGTTGTTCGGACAGGGATTGATGCCGCACGCCTATGACCGCCTGGCGGATAACCTCAGTGCGGATCAAGTCGGGCAGCTGCTGCGCGAGTTGCGCCAAGCGATCGCATCGAATGTGACGACGATCCCGTCGCATGCAGAGTTCATCTCGCGTTATTGCGCCGATCTGCAATCCGAAAGGGCGGTGATGTCATGAGCGCCCTTACCAAGGTCGTCATCGTCGGGCGCGATATCGACCTGTGGCTGTCGGCCTGCGTGCTCCAAACGGCGCTGTATCGCTCTGGCGTCAGTGTGACGGCGATTGAGCTGCCCACTCAGCTCCATGCAGCCGACGTGTATGTGACGCTACCCGCGCTGGAGGCTCTTCATAAACGTCTCAGAATCGAGGAACCCGAATTGCTTGCCGCGACTCGGGGCGTGTTCTCGTTGGGTCAGAACTTTGTTGGCGCCGACGGCCGCCAAACGTACTTCCATGCATACGGTGCGTACGGCTCCGCTATCGACTACAAGGCGTTCTTTCCGCATTGGTTGCGGGCGCGTTCGCTTGGAGCGAACGCCAGTCTCGAGGACTTCTCGCTGACTGCAACGGCTGCGAAGCATGGACGCATGCTCGTTCCCGATCGGGCGACGGAGAACTACGGTCGCACCGACTATGCATATCATTTGCCAGCGGTCGAGTACGTGCGCTTCGTGAAAGGACGGGCGCAGCGGCTTGGAGTGACAGTTCATCAAGCGCAGACCGCCGGTTGCACGATCGATCCACTGACCGGCGATGTCGCAGCAATGAGCCTGGATCAGGACCGTCGCATTGGCGGGCAACTGTTCATCGATGCAAGTGGACCTGAGGCGCTGCTGATCGGCTCTAGTCTTGGCGTGCCGAGAGAGAGCTGGCGTGATAGCAGTCCGATCGATCGGGTGATCGTTGCTTCAGGCGATGCGTTCGCGTCCATCCCGGCCCACGCGGAGATTCGAGCGCATGCGAACGGCTGGGTCGGCTTGTATCCAAGTCGCTCGTGCACGCACGTGATCGAGGCCTATTCGAGCACGCGTTGTAGCGCGAGCGAGGCGATGGCAGCGGCGGCCGCAGTGTCGCGCCTCGCACTACAAAACGCAGCGATACGAATCTGCGACCCGGGGATACGCACGCGCGCCTGGGAGCGAAACGTCGTTGCGGTGGGTGGTGCGGCGTGCACGTTCGATCCTGTCCATAGCGTGCAGGTTCAAGCGCTACAGATGGGGCTCGTGCACCTGCTTTCGCTGTTCCCAGCCGGCGAGCAAGTGAGCGGTGCGGAGCGTGCAGAATTCAATCGTGTGAGCCGACTGAGCTTCGAGCGACTTCGCGACTTTCAAGTGGCCCACTATCTTCTGAACCGGTGTGAGGTCCACGCGTCCGCCGAGTTGCTGCACAAAATCGTGACGTTCCGCGCGCGTGGCGAGGTGCCGTTGTACGAGCACGAAACGTTTTCGTTGGACAGCTGGCTTGCGCAATTCATCGGCAACGGCCAGCTGCCCGAAAGCTACGACCCGGCTGCGGACGGCACGGCGCCCGACTTGTTGAAGGCCGAGCTCAAACGCATGCTGCGCTTCATCAAGGACAAGGTCCTCGAACAGACGACGCACGATGCATATCTGCAGAGATGGTGGCCATGAGCGCGCTCGAAGCGAGTGGTCCATTGCTGCTGGGACGGTCGATCAGCGTCCGGCTCCAGCACGTGGGCGTCGAGCGTCACCCGCTCATGATCGTCGAGGATGTCCTGGCTGCGCCGCAGGCCATGATCGATGCAGCCTGTGCGGCCAGGTTCTATGTGCCACATCACACCAACTACCCGGGCATCAACGCGCCGGTGCCGCAGTCCTATTATTTGACGGTGATTACGACGCTGCGCGGCCCGATCGAGGCGGCTTTTGGACTGCCGAGCTCGGCCTATCTTTCTTACTTCGGCTTCTTCGCATTGGCCACGATCGACGCCTCCGATGCACAGCCGATTCAGAAGATTCCGCATCGTGATTCACCCGATCCGAATCGGCTCGCGATGGTTCACTATCTTTGTCGGGGCAGCTTCGGTGGCACCGGCCTGTTTCGTCATCGCGCGACTGGCTTTGAATCGGTTGATGCATCCAGGCAGGCTCACTACGAGAGCACGGCACGCCGAGAGCTCGCGGAGACCTCGTCCGAGCGTCAGGGATACATCGATGCTCAGACCCGGCACTACGAGCTGATCGGCCAATCCGAGGCGGTATTCAACCGTCTCATCGTTTATCGCAGTCACGTGTTGCATTCAGCGCTGCTGGCCGACGGTGCCGGCAGTGCCGATCCTGCCGTCGGCAGGCTCACCGTCAATGGCTTTATCGAGGCGGCGAAGTAACGTCATGCCAAAGCGCGCCTCTTGTGCGGACGGCTCCGCATTGTCATATTCGGCAGCACAGGGGGACCGTCCGCACCCGACGGAACAGGTCGGAACGAACAAGATGGCAGAGCTGCCGAATACTCGAAGCGGGTGGTTGGACCTGCTGCGGGCCGTGAAGCGTGCAGTCGGCGGAGCCGACAGTGCCGAGGATCTATTGCATTCGGCGTTCGTGCGGCTGTCCGAGTACAGCGCCCGGGACAGTGTCGACAATCCTTCCGGGTTCCTGGTCAGAACGGCTGCGAATCTCGCGATCGACGAACGGCGGCGGGTCCAGGTGCGCCGCGAAAGCCCGATCGACATTGGTGAAATGCTGAATTTGTCCGATGGCCAGCCGTTGCATCCTGAGGTTTTGGCGGCCCGAGAACGTCTTGAAAAGGTCATGGCTGCTCTCGACTCGCTCGGGCCGAGAACGCGGGAGATCTTTTTGCTGCATCGTCTGGACGGGTTGAAGTATCGCGAGATCGCCACGCGGCTCGACATCACAGTGAGTGCCGTCGAGAAGCACATCGCGAAGGCCAGCCTGTTCCTGGTGAACTGGGTGGAAGGCGAATGAGCGGTGGGCGTAACAAGGCTCAACAGCAGGCGGCCCGAGCCGAGGCGGCGGCGTGGCTGGCCCGGTTGCGTTCCGAAGATCGCAGCGCCGAGGACGAGCGGGGCTTTCGCGCCTGGCTGGCCGAAAGCGAGGATCATCGCGCGGCCTTTGAAGTGACGAATGCGATCTTCGAGATGGCTGGCGCCGCCGACCGCCGGCCGCAACAGACTCAGGCAGACAGGCAGGTCAGCCGTCGCCACGTACTTCGTGCGGGCATGGGCTTGGCGGCCGCATCGGTCGCCGGCGTGGTTGTCTATCTGCGATCAGGCACCACGTACGCGACCGACATCGGCGAACAGCACAAGGTTTCGCTGGAGGATGGCACGCTCGTCAGTCTGGACACCGATACGGAAATCCACGTTTCCATGAACGACACGCGGCGCCAGGCGAAGCTGCGCAAGGGGCGTGCGCATTTCGACGTGGCCGAGGACAGGGTTCGTCCGTTCCATGTAATCGCGGGAGACCAGCGGATCAGCACGCCGCGCGGTCATTTCGATGTGAGTCGCGATGGGATGGTGGTGTCGGTGTTGCTGGAGGAAGGGCCGGTCGAGGTCGAGCTGGGAAACTCTGTGGCCGGTGTGCCGATGCCAAGACTGCTGACGGCAGGGCAACTCGTGGTATTCGCCGAAGACAAGGTCGTCCGTGAAGAGCGACCGGTCATGGAGCGGGCGAGCGCCTGGCGGCAGGGACGGCTGGCATTCTTCGGTGAGCCGCTCGCAGAGGCGGTCGCCGCGATGAATCGCTATACGCGCCGGCCGATCGTGATTCTCGATCCGGAGATCGCTCAAATGCCGATCTCCGGCAACTACAGCGTCGACGATCCGCAGGCCTTTGCCACGTCCATCTCGGTACTGCTGCCAGTTCGGGTCGAGATGGAGCGCAGTCGAATTACATTACGCCGGACTGAGGAAACTCGAGCCCATATTCGTCATAGGTTGGATAGACCGCTGGCGTGACTGGCGGCTACCCGGGGGAGCATGTCGAAGCTGAGTGGCGCGCTGCGCGTTGCCGTAGGGTGCGCGGTTGCTCTTGCAGCCGTCAGTGCTTTGGGTGTGGCAGTCGCCGATCAAGTGGCTGTCAACGTCGATATTGAGGCGCAGTCCGTCGACGCCGCGCTCCGGGAACTGTCACGCCAGGCGAATACCAACATTCTGTTTTCGCCGGCAGCGGTTCAGGGACTGATATCGACGTCCATCAAGGCGGTAATGACGGCGGAGGAGGCGGCCAGGGCAATGACCGCTGGCACCGACCTGGAGGTCGTGCGCGATCTGACCGGGGCGCTGATCGTGCGTCGTCGTTCGATGTCCAAGACGAGCTATAACGATGTGAACCTCGATATTGAGTTGGAGGAGGTGATCGTCGTCGGCGTGCGACGAGCGCTCGAGACTGCGCAGCAGATCAAGCGCGACGCCGATACGTTCGTCGACTCAGTGACGGCGACCGACATCGGCTCGTTTCCGGATAAGTCGGTGGCCGAAGCGCTCCAGCGGGTGGCTGGCATCACCGTGTCTCGGCTGCAATCCAACGACGACAGCACCCACTTTTCCGCAGAACCCGCCGGCGTATTGATCCGCGGGCTCACGTTCGTACGTACCGAATTCAATGGGCGCGACAGCTTCTCCGCCGATGGCTATCGCGGATTGAACTTCAACGACATCTCGCCGGAATTGATGGCGGGCGTCGACGTGTACAAGAACCAGACCGCCGAGATGATCGAAGGGGGGATCGCGGGGACCGTCAATTTGCGTACGCGCCTGCCGCTCGATACTCCCTCGCGCGTCTTCTCGCTCACGGCGCGAGCGAACTATGGCGATCGCAGCGACGACACCACTTATGAAGGGTCGGGCATCTTTGCCGATGTCTGGAACACGGAGTTCGGCCGCTTCGGGATGCTCGCGAACTACGCGTACTCGCATGTGAAGACGCAAACCGAAGGCGTCGTCATGCAACGGATCGGTACGTTCTGTAGCAGTGGCAATGCCGATGCGGGCGGAAATGCGCTCGTCACCACGGACGGCTCGGTTCCGTGCGCGTCGTCGCCCTATGGGGGCTCGGGCTGGCGCTACATTCCCAGTCAGGTGAATTTCTCTGAAGTGCTCTATGATCGTGTGCGTCATGGGGCGTCGGCAGCGCTGCAGTTCGAGTCGAAAGATCGACGCTGGCTCGCGACCGCGCAATACATGAATTCTCAGTATGACAACGCATGGGGCGAACGCAGCTCAAACGTTTCTTTCTTCAGTCTGTGGGCGGTGCCGGGTTACTCGCCCCAGAGCAACGCAGTCATCGCCCCTGCGGACGGCACCCCCGCCTTTACTTTCGGTCGTAATGGAATGTTGGAATCCGGTGTGCTGACGCAGCCCACCGGCGATTGGCTCGGCGGCAGCACCGCAGGGAATCTCCTGTACGGCTCCGCGGTTCCCGGCCTGCCGTTCGTGAACTACTGCGGCCCTCAGGCCGACGGCAGCCCGTCGACCTGTAGCACGCAACGCCAGGGGGTGTATGTCGGTAATGAAGCGCGCAACTTCGATCATGCAGAGGGTACGCGCGATGTTTCATTCAATCTGCGCTGGGATCCGACCGATCGGCTGCGCGCAACGTTCGATGTTCAACGCATCGATGCTGAAACCAACAACTACGACATCCTGGTCGCGAACCGAACCATGGCGAACGCCAAGTACTCGACCAACCGGGATGGCACGCCTCAAATCGAATTGCTGCCTGGGTCCAACATCAACTACGCGCCGGGGTTTCTGGCCAACCCGCACAACTACTACATTCCGTTCATCCAGGATCACCTCGAGGACAACCAAGCTCGCGAGACCGCGTTGCGTGGCGATCTGGAATATCGGATCGGCGGCACCTGGCTCGACGCTCTGAAGGTTGGTGCTCGGCATGCGGATCGCAAGCAGCGAGTTCGCTACTCGGTCTACAACTGGTCGCCGATTGCGACGCCGTCGTTCTGCAATGGGCCGGGCTTCAATATCGACAACTCGCAAGCTGCAGCTTACCCGGCAGGGTGCGGTGAGGCCGGGCGAGCCTTTCGAGGCTATGGCGCAGGCATCTGGGAAACTGGCAGCCTCGATGCGTTGTACGATGGCAACGTGTTCGCGAACGGCGCGATGGTGTTCTTGAATCGATCGACATTGCTCGATCGCCAACGTCACATCGATGCATTGAGTGGCGCGACGACGGGCTCGCCCATGGCTTGGACGCCGCTGTGTCAGCGCGACAACAACACCGAAGGATGCTTCATCGATCCCGAGATTCTGGATGTCGAGGAACGCACCAAGGCGCTGTACGCAATGCTTCGATTCGGCGGTGACAACGTGACGCTCTTCGGCGTCGGCGTTCGGGGCAACATCGGACTGCGTTACGTTCGCACGGCGGTGTCGAGTGATGGCGCGGTCGCTTTCCCGATGTCTACTTGGTATCAGACCGCGGCCGCCACGCCTTGCAATGCGCCGCTCGCTGGCGAGGATGTCACGCATCTTTCCTGCTGGTTGACGCCGGAGTTGCTGGCGTTCAGCAATGGCGCGGGCATCGATAACGATCTCAGTCGCAGCCATGACAACCTGCTGCCGAGTCTCAATCTGCGCTTGCGGCTCAATGCGCGTCAGTACATCCGGTTCGGCGCGTCCAGATCGTTATCACGTCCAGATTTTGGGCTGCTGCGCAATCATGTCGGTGTGCAGTCGCCGGTGATCGATACGTCCGCCGACTCGCCGTACGTGATCTATCGTTCACCGACTGCGCCGCGCACTCCGGAGAATGTCACAGGCTATCGATTCGTGTTTCATGCTGACTCGGGATTTGGCGGCCTCGCGCCGATTACCGCGGATAACTTTGATGTCGCGTACGAGCACTATTGGGGCCGCAGTAGCTCGTTCAGCCTCGGTCTGTTTCACAAACGGCTGAACGGCAGCATCGCCTATGGCGAGTTCGAGCGAGAGTTCGAGAACAACGGCACGTCGCAGACCGTCATCGTGCGTGGCCCCCGCAACGGGGCAGGTGGCGGCACGCTGAATGGGGTCGAGGTGGCGTTTCAGGCGTTCTTCGATTTTCTGCCGGCGCCTTGGAATGGGCTCGGCGCACAGCTGAACTACACGCATGTGAAGCAGTCCGGCATCAGCAATTCGAACCTGGCGGTTCAGCCCGGTTACGCGCCCGGCGGCACGATCGCGTTCGGCGGCGGGCTGCAGGTCAATGACAAGGTCATCGATTCGCACCGGCTCGCCGGCATTTCCGACGATTCCTACAATGTCGTGGCGCTGTACGAGCGCGGTCCGATCGGTGTGCGGCTCGCGTACAGCTGGCGCTCGGATTTTCTGACCAACAATCTCGACTGCTGCATCGGCCTGCCGATGTGGCAGAAGGCGGGCGGCTATCTGGATGGCTCGGTGCGGCTGCAGGTCGGTAACAACGTCGAGCTGTCGCTGGACGGTTCCAACCTGCTCGACAGAACGACCGTGAGCCAGCAACAACTGTTCGGTGATTCGCCGCTGACGCCCGGTGCCGCGCCGGTACGACGCGACTCGGCGTGGATCCGCAGCGACCGCCGCTTCCAGCTCGGCTTCAGGTTCAAGTATTGATTGGCGCCCGAGGTCGACTGAGGGAATCGGCGCTTTCATTCGTCAGTGGTATGCGGCAGGCGCCGCGATCTGGAGCTGGCTGTGAAATTTGTAATTGGGCTCACATGTGTCCTGGTATTTCAGGCTGGGTTGGTTGAGGCTGCCGAGTGCGTCGAATCGCCGGGAAACGTGCTGCGGATCTGCGTGGGCGCCGCAGGTGGACAGCCATTCTACGAAGTCAGCCGGCGAGGGCGGCCGGTACTCGAGCGCTCGGCCCTTGGGCTGACGTTCGTTGGGGAAGCCCAGGCGAATGTGACGCTTGGGAAGGTAAAGCGCAGCGCCCACGACGCGACCTGGGAGCAACCTTGGGGCGAGCAGCGAGTCATTCGCGATCATCACAACGAGATGCGCGTCGCGATGCGCGGCAATACTCGGAGCAGCAAGTCATTCGATATTGTCGTGCGCGCGTTCGATGAGGGCTTTGGCCTCCGTTACGACTATCACGGCATTCCATCGAACCAGGAAGTCGCGATCAGCGATGAGCGGACGCAGTTCCGGCCGGCGGGAAAATATCAAGCGTGGTGGTTCGAGGCGTATCAGAAGGAGCGCGACGAGTATTTGTATCGCCGCTCGCCGCTCGCGGAGCTGACCAAAGCGGAGACGCCGCTGACGTTGGAATCGCCGGGATTGTTCCTTGCCATCCACGAAGCTGCGCTCGTCGACTTTGCAAGCATGACGTTGCGGTTGACCGCGCCGGACACCCTGCAGGCCGATCTCATGCCTTGGTCGGACGGCGTCAAGGTTCGACGCACGGGCCCATTTCAAACGCCATGGCGAACCGTGCTGATCTCCGAGACGCCGGGAGGATTGGCCGACTCGCGCATGGAGCTGAACTTGAATGAGCCGAACCAGCTCGGCGACGTTTCTGCCTACGCGCGTCCCGGCAAGTACGTCGGCATTTGGTGGGAGATGCATCTGAATCGTTCGACGTGGGGCAGTGGCCCCCAACATGGCGCGACCACGGCGAACACCAAGCGCTACATCGATTTCGCCGCGAAGCACGGTTTCAGCGGCGTGCTGGTCGAGGGTTGGAACACCGGCTGGGATGGTGACTGGATTGCCAATGGCGCCAGCTTCAGTTTCACGCAGACGTATCCGGATTTCGATCTCGCCGAGGTCACGGCGTATGCGCGGAGCAAAGGCGTCTCGCTGATCGGTCACAATGAAACGGCCGGTGCGATTGCGAATTACGAGTCGCAGATGGCGGCGGGTTTCGAGCAGTATGCAAAGTACGGTGTCCACACGGTCAAGACCGGCTATGTGAAACCGAACGGGACGATTCAGCGCCTCACGCCCGACGGCGCGTCGCATAATGAATGGTTCGCGGGCCAATACCTCGTGCAACATCATCAACGCGTCGCCGACACCGCCGCGAAAAATACAAAGATCGCGATCGATGTTCACGAGCCCGTCAAGGACACGGGCCTGCGACGCACCTATCCCAACATCATGTCGCGCGAAGGTGCGAGAGGGCAGGAGTTCAATGCGTGGGGCGATCCGACGAATCCGCCTGAGCACGTCGTCATCTTACCATTCACGCGCTTGCTCGCTGGGCCGATGGATTTCACCCCGGGCATCTTCGATATCACCGCAGGCAAGAAGGACATTCACAAGCGTGTGCAATCGACGCTCGCGAACCAGCTCGCACTTTACGTCGTAATTTACAGCCCGCTACACATGGCAGCCGACCTGCCGGAAAACTACGAGAAGCATCCGGAAGCATTCCAGTTCATCAAAGATGTGCCGACGGACTGGGAGCATTCGCGCACCCTCGATGCACGCATCGGGGATTACATCGTCGTCGCTCGTCAGGAGCGTAACGGCGAAGATTGGTATTTGGGCGCGCTGACGGACGAGCAGCCGCGATCGCTATCCGTGGCGCTGGATTTTCTGCAGCCAGGTCGCAGCTATCAGGCGCAGATCTATCGCGACGAAACCGATGCGGATTACCGGACCAATCCCCTCGCTTACGTGATCGAAAAGCGCACCGTGCGTGCGACGGACCGACTGCCGCTGGCAATGGGACCGGGAGGCGGGGTGGCGATCAGGTTCAAGGCGCTGGATCAGGATGCGCCCAGATAGGTCGGCGGGTCCTCCGTTGATCTATCGCGTGGCTGACAACTCCGCGACACATGCGCTGAAAGTTGACATCGGTGGGGGCGGCGAGTCTTTTAACGGAACGGCGAGCAGGCCGAACGGTCAGCATTGCATCGCTCGTCAGTTGGTTGGCAGCGCGCCTACCTGGATCAGAGTCACCTGGCAGAGATTGTCACCAGTAGGTCGCAGCGTGTCGTCTATGTAGAACGCTATCGGTTCACCACTTTGCATCGCTGTCAGTAGATGAGCGAGCAGGTGCGTGTCGCTTTTCTTTATGGCTACTGCATCCTGCCGGCACGTTGACGCACCCCATGGCGCAGGATTGACGTACACCAGCATGAGATCTGTGCTGTTGGGGTAAGCGGGGCGGGCTGCGGCCATTGTCAGTGACGCCCCGACGATCACGCTCCGACCATACTCGGCTGCGTGCAAAGGCTTGATTGGCATCGGGCTCAATGCAATTGCCAGTGCAATCGCGATCCTGCTATTCGTCGTTCGTGGGCCTGTCGTCAGCTGCGGCGTCACCGCGGCGAACCTCGGTTCCTTTAAGCTCAATTCAACTGCTTCCATACAGTGCCCCCAATCAAGGACGGCGCGAGGTTGTAACTGCTAACGCACCTGTGACGCACGCCCATCCAATCTAGTTGGTGTTGGGCTCAGTTTCGGTAGCGCCTGGATCTCTGTCAACAGCTTTGTCTCGGTGGGAATCGAAATCAGGGTTTCGCCGAATTGCTACTCTCACAATCGAGTCAACGACCGTGCACGGCAACCTCTCTGCGCAGAACGGATTGACAGACCGCGGTCCAAACTGAGAATGTTCGACTCCTCGCACAGCAACGGAAGCTAACAATGCTAAAAAGTATGATTGCGTTGACAGGCGCGTGTGCCCTGTTCCTCATCGCTCCAAGCGAAGCCAATGCCGGAGAAAAGCGCGGCCGCATCACTTCTGTGCATCTGGGCCAACAGCACGCCGAGAAGGTCTTTGTGAAGATTGAAGGCGCGTATACCCAGCCAGAGCCGGCGTGCAGTTTAGGTGTAAGCAGTTGGGATTTTGTTCTCAATGTATCGAGTCCCACGGGCAAGGCGATCTACACGCAACTCATAGCTGCGCAGTACTCTCAGACGCCATTGCTCGTGGCAGGTACGGGCGACTGCTTCCTTCACGGCGGCTATGAGACCCTGCAGCACATCATCATCGATACTTGATGCGGTGTCCTCCGCGGAAGCTCGATCTTGGTCTACTGAGTGACTCGGCGGTGGCAGGCTCATTCACATTAGCGTAATGACGCATCCGACTGCACAGATGGGCAGGTCTTTGTCGCTAGTTCTCGCGTGTCTGATCTCCGGAGCCCGCGCCGGCTGCCAGCAGCCGGCGCCGAAAAGGAGGAGGCAACCGTGGTCGACGCTCTCAGTTTCTCCGAAGATAAGGCACCGATCGTCCCGCGTGTGGTGCTTTATTACGTCTCGGCAAGTGGCGCATATTCAGCTCGAAGAGCGCCGCGCTATGGCGAGTACGCAAATTGTTCTCTTCATGGTTCGTCCTGAACACCTGGCTGTATCGCCAAAGTAAATTTGCAGCCTGAAGCATTGCATTGTCAAGAGCATTCCGTGACGCGCGCAGCAATCAGGGAATCCAGCGTCAGCGCCCGAACGGTCCTGCAAGAGATATTCGGGAGCGTTCCTTGATTCGTTATATCGGACTGGATTATTTCGTTGACACTGTCTCGGTGTGGCTGTAATTATCATTCCACTCAAGAAATGGCAAAGGACGGCCAACTAACAAACCGTACCTTCTCCTTTTCTCGTCAGTGGCGTTGTCACGAGAGTGAATCGTGTCACGCAAGCACAGCCAAAGAGTTTTCCTCAGTCCGCATGGATGCGTATTGCTTTGGGTTTACTTTGAAATAGGAGTACTGCGATGACGTTGTTGCGATCGTTGCTCGGGGCGGCGCTGCTGATGACTGCGTCTGTGTCCGCTCATGCATACACAGAGTGTACTGGACGAGTCGCGCGCATCTTTGCCGACTCATCGGTGTATGTTTGGTTCGATAACGGGCTCACTTGGCAAAAGGCGGCTTGGTTCGGCTCGACGACCGTGGAGCTCCAAAGCCAAGCCACCGTGAAGAATATTCTGGCCGTCGCAACAACGGGGATGACGACCGGCCGATCGGTCACCGTCAGGTTCGTTGCTGATGGGGTCTCGTGCTCTGGAGACAAACAAGCTCTTGAGGTTTGGGGCGTCTATCTGAACGCAACTTGACGAACTTGCCTGCGGCGATCAGCGCGGTTCTTCGAAACGGAACGAACAAGGAGCGTCTCGTGCGCATCATTCCCAGATATCTCTTTTCACGGCTTGGGCTCGGGCTGCTGACCGTGCTGTTGTTCGTTGCGCCCAACGATCCGGCAAGCGCTCAAACACGGGCGTTCCAGATGACTTTGTGGGCTGGCAGCGATTCTGCGCCAGGCCCCGATAGCGACATACCGACGTTCTACGATGGGAACCCACAGCCTGCCGGCCGCTCCATCTTGATCAATTTCAACTGGCACGTTCCGGTCTCCACCCGTAACTATGAGTGGTCGCGGATTGTTGCTGTGCTGATCGATGAGCCCTATAACGATTTTAATGGGTTGTGGGGACCCTGCTGGTCGGCGAGTGATGTCGCGGCGGTCAACGCCCGAGCACAGGTGCTGGCGGACACAGCGGCGGCAATCAAGTCGGTTGCTCCCATGACGCGCTTCTGGGTGAACCTCGCCAAGCCGCAGCTTGATTGGATGACAGGTTCCCAGTGTTCGGTCGCGGCCTATGCGCCCGTCAATGTCAACAGGGCCTATATCGACGTGATTTCAGTCGATGTCTACAAAACGTCGTTCGTGCCGACCCTCAAGGGTTATTACGACTGGCTGGATACTCATCGAGCGAAACCAGATCAGCAGATGGCGCTGATTCCCGGCACGTTCTACCGTGTCGGCAAAGATAGCGAGATTGGTCAGGCCTCGCTTCTGCAAGGCTACTTCGACTACGCGAACAGCGCGAATCAGAGCTGCGATCTACCTTGGGGCAGCCGCGGTCTGACCGGAAGCTTCGATGGCTGTCGAGTATGGATCGTCATGGGATGGCTGGCCGAAAATCATACGGAAGGCGGCGTACTCTATAGAGGCTTGCGAGATCCAAACTCACAGTACCTCGCCGCATATTGGAGAACTCAGTTAGCGTTGCCTCTCAGGCCCGACCTGGCGCGCCAGGTGGCACCGGGGGAGTTGCTTCCGGCAATCCTGCCCCTGTTTCTGGAGTGAGGTCCGGAAATTCGAGTGCAATCACCACCGCTGATGCGTCAACGACCGGAAGGTCACACTATCGCTCGCCGAATCGACCATCGGCGAGCGTGATAGAGCGAGCTTCCGGCTTTCCCGATGAGCTCCATCTGGGTCTTGGTGGTCCGTTGACGGTTAAGGCACCGGGACCAAAACATAGCTGCGCCGCTGTTGCGCGACCGTATCGATCCCATTGACGACGATGTAACCCAGATCATTGATTGCGGTTGCCTCGAGCAATCTGATGTGCAAGGCCTGGGTCGGGGTGAGCACCGTGTTGAGGTTCAGTGCACTCGTGCCATCCCACAGTGTCGCGACGGAAGTCAGACTGCTGTTCTCCGAGGAGCCAACGATCTGCCCGGCATTGTTGATGTCGCGGGCCGTGGTGCCGAACTGATAATTCGCCGGGCCGGTCAGTGCGACTGCGGTTCCTGCCGACCAGAGTCTTGCTGTGGTTGTCCATTGGCGAGTATTGGGATCGAATGTCTCACTGTTGCCGACGATCGCGGTTGAATCGTTGATGGCGATCGGTTGCATATTTACTCCCAACGCCGTCGCCGTGGTGCCATTCCACAGCGTGGCACCAAGGCTCGACAGGCCGATCACCTGGCCGAGATTGTTGATATCTCGCGCCGAGCCCTGACCCAGGTCAGTCAGCGTCGCGCCGTCCCAGATGACCGCGCGTTGTGACAGGGTGCTTGTGAACGTCCAACCGACGACCTGGCCCAGCTGGTTGATGGCAAGCGCATTGCCTTCGGTTCCTCCCAAGGTCGGCAGCAGCGTTGCCACCCCGCCATTCCACATCGTGGCGCGCTGGCCGTAGGTGCCATTGGGCTGCATCGTATAGGTGGTTCCGGCGATCAAGCCCGCGTCGTTGATCGCAAACCCTGCGCCCGAAATTCCGCCAGCCAGATCCAGCGTCGTCGCGCTCGTGCCATTCCATAGCGTGGGATTTTCAGAACTGGGTGAAGCGGAGATCGCACCGACAACCTCATCATTGTCGTTGATCCCGAACGCCAGACTGTAGTTGGCCGTGGCCGGTGCGTCGAGTTCGATCAGTGAATATTGCTGAGCGTGGACTGTGTGAGCGGACAGGCTCAACGCGGTGATGCTCAAGCAGGTCGCAAACCATCCGTGAGTGCGTAACATTGTTCTTGACGTCCCTTGGTTAAGTTATTGGTCTAAATTCTTGGTGTGAGTCGTTGGTCGGAATGATCGGCTCGGATTATTGCGCGAGCAGTATCTCCTGTCATCAAGGATTGATGGTCGAAATGTGACGGCCTGGTTTTATTAGCGCCGTTGCGCGCGCCTTCCGTTGCGGTACCTGCGAACGACATGACCCATCGCCGCGGGGGCGAATGCCCGACCGAGTGCCGCCAGCACCTCCAGCCACCATTTGCGATATCGCCACGAATAGTGCGCGCTTGCCGCGACGGTACGTAGCGCACCGATGCGCATTCCGCCACGCGCCTGGCTTCTCGCGAGTCCGCCAGCCATCTCCGCCCGCAGCCTGTGGAGTATGCAACTCACATCGGGGTTGCCGTTTACTCCCAAACCTTTCTCGAACACCCGTAGGCGGTCCCGCCACGCGGTGATGTCGTCTCCACCATGTTGTCCATGGCGGCGAACCAGGGTAAGCGGCTCGTCGATGCCATCGATCTCACTGTGTGCCGCCAAGCGCAGCCACAGATCGTCGTCTTCGCACATGACCAATGTCTCATCGAACGAGCCCAGTTGCTCCAGCAACTGCCGTGCCACGACCACGCTGGGTAACGCGATGACGATTTCGTCTTTGAGCATCCGCTCCATGATCCAGCCGGAAGGGGCGGATCGCTTGGCATCGTGGCGTAGCTCTTTGGGCTGACCGGCGCAGTCGACGAGGGCGAAAGCCGTGTAACTCCACTGGCGCTGGGGGTGGCGGGCCAACGAAGTCATCTGCATTTCCAGTTTGCGCGGCAGCCACAGATCGTCGGAGTCCAGAAACGCGACATACTCTCCGCGCGCCTCGCGCAACGCGGCATTGCGCGTCACGGAAGGTCTGCCGCTGTGTGGCAGGTAGATGACTTTGACTCGTGGCGGCGCATGCAAGCTGTGCAGATACGACCGCGTATCAGTGTCCGAGCCGTCGTCCGCGATGATGAGTTCCCAGTGTGCAAAAGCCTGATTGAGTAAGGACTCGATCGCCGGCTGCAGAAACTCCCGGCGATTGAAGGTCGGCATGATGACGGAAACGAGCGGCCCCATAGCAGCAAATCGAACCGTGCCTAACGCGCCATGCCGCTGAGCCTAAGCGACGAGACGGCAGCGTGACGCTCGCGAGCCTTACGGTTATATCGTGGTAAGGTGCACGCCGACCGCATCGCACGCCACTTTCCGAACGACCTGGAGGTGGAACATGTCAACGAGATCTTGACCGGCCGTGGTTAGCAGCATGCGCCAGAAGCGAATTCTCGTGGCTCACTACGGTGGCCCGGAAGTCATCACGAGTATCGAAGAGGAAATCCCCGTCCCGGGCGCCGGGGAGTTGCGCGTCAAGGTGCTGGCGGCGGGAGTCGGTTTGCCGGACGTACTGGCGCGCGAGGGGGTTCATCCCGAAACGCCTAGGGTGCCTTACACGCCTGGCTGGGACCTTGTTGGAACAGTCGATCAGCTCGGCCGGGGTGTTACGGACTTCCAGCTGGGCCAGACGGTAGCTGCCATGCCCATCCACGGGTGTTACGCGCAGTACGTGTGCGTCCCCCACGGTAGGGTCGTTGCGGTGCCCGCAGGGCTGGATGCGGCGGAGGCAGTCGCCGTCGTGTTGAACTACATCACTGCGTATCAGATGCTGCATCGGTCGGCGAAGGCCCAGCCGGGGCAGCGAATGTTGATCCATGGGGCTGCGGGTGGCGTGGGCACGGCGATGCTGCAGCTGGCGAAGCTGGCCGGTGTCGAAATGTTCGGTACCTGTTCCGAGCAAGCCGCTCCGGCGGTGCGGGATCTCGGCGGCATCCCGATCGACTACAAACATTCCGACTTCGTGCAGGAAATCCATCGCCTCACGGGGCGTGGCGTTGATGCGGTGTTCGACGGAATCGGCGGAGACAATCTTTGGCGCTCGCGTGACGCCTTGCGTGAGGGCGGTCGCGTGGTTACCTATGGCTTCCAGTCGAAGATGCGGGGAGGGCGGATGGCATCCCACAGTGAAGGACGGCATCCGTTTCGCGAGTCCACTGAGCTTGGGGGATACATCCTTCGCAACTGGTTCAAGCCCGGTCGAAAGAGCATGGTGCCCTACAGTATCCAGTGGCTGATGCGCTTCAAACCGGCCTGGTTCCGCCAGGATCTGTCGGCGCTGCTGGACCTGCTCAAACAAGGCAAGATCAAGCCCATAATCGCGCAACGGCTACCGCTAGAAGAGGCACGCCGCGCGCACGAGATGCTCGGCGCAGGCGGCGTGGTCGGCAAGATCGTGCTGTTGCCCAATGGCTAGGAGATGAACTCTTGTGTCGAGGGCGCGTGAGGTGATTGCTGGCAGAGCATCTGCACGGAGCGCTCGCGAGTTGGAACGGACCGTAAATGGTGAAGCCTGAAGCGGCTCAGACGCGTGCGGGCTTTCAATGCTCAGGTGCTGCTGATCTTCCTACGCAGCGCTGTGGCACTGCGAACCTCACGACCCATGCAGACCGGTCAATCAGATTGACCTAGAATATCCGCCTGCGGAGGCGGCGCACTTCTCCTCTCATCCCACTCGTCGTGACATCGGTCGACGGGCATGGGCGTACGCATATCTCCTCCGGTGCACGCTCGTGCCTCGACCGCTACGGAGGCGCCATGGCAACCTGGACACCCGATCCGACGTTCTATCCGTCCGCGCGAATGGCGATGCAGGCTCCAGCTGAGAAGCTTGCTTATATGGCCATTCTCAATGTCGAAGGCAACGAGCCCGACGCGCTCGGCGTCGTTGATCTCGATCCGCAATCATCCACTTATGGCGAGCTCATCAACCGCGTCCCGATGCCGAATGCAGGCGATGAGTTGCATCATTTCGGATGGAATGCGTGCAGCTCCGCGCTGTGTCCCTACGCACCGCATCCGCACGTCGAGCGGCGCTATCTGATCGTGCCGGGCCTGCGCTCGTCGCGCATTCATATCCTCGACACCAAGTCCGATCCACGCGCACCGCAGATGGTCAAGGTGATCGAGCCCGGTGAAGTTCATCAGCGCGCCGGATACTCACGTCCGCATACTCTGCATTGCGGTCCGGAAGGCATCTATGTGAGTGCGCTTGGCGCGCCGGATGGCGAAGGCCCGGGCGGCATCTTCTTGCTAGATCATGATGCGTTCGACGTGCTCGGCCGCTGGGAAGTGGACCGTGGCCCGCAGCAACTCGCTTATGACTTCGCGTGGCATCTCGGTCATGACATACAGATCACCAGCGAATGGGGCACGCCCAACATGATCGAGAATGGGCTCGTGCCGGAGTTGCTGCTCGGGTCGAAATACGGGCACCAACTGCACGTGTGGGATTTGCGTCGGCGCAAGCACCTGCAGGCGATCGATCTCGGCGCGGAACAGCAGCTCGTGCTCGAGCTGCGCCAGGCGCGCGACCCGACCAAGCCATACGGTTTCGTCGGCGTGGTGATCAGTCTGAAGGATTTGTCATCGTCTGTGTGGCTGTGGCATCGCTCGAATGGCCAGTGGGCGGCGCAGAAGGTGATCGAGATTCCAGCGGAACCCGCTGAGCCCGATCAACTGCCGCCGTTGTTGAAAGGGTTCAAGGCAGTGCCGCCGCTCATCGCGGATATCAATCTGTCGCTCGATGATCGATTCCTGTACGTGTCGTGCTGGGGCACGGGCGAGATTCGTCAGTACGACGTCTCCGATCCGTTTCATCCGCGGCTCACGGGCTCGATCCGGCTGGGTGGCATCGTGAATCATTCACCGCATCCGGCAAGCGGGCCGCTGAACGGCGGCCCGCAGATGGTGGAAGTGAGCCGCGACGGCCGACGCGTCTATTTCACCAATGGGCTCTATCGCGCATGGGACGCGCAGTTCTATCCGGAAGGTATCAAAGGCTGGATGGTGAAGTGCGATGCAGACCCGAACGGTGGGCTGACGCTCGATCCGGAGTTCTTCCTGCCGGCGGAAGAGGGCTTCCGCACGCATCAAATTCGCCTGCAGGGTGGGGACTCGTCGTCGGACACGTTCTGCTATCCATGACGCGTGTCTTCGTTCAGCAGGCATCGAGGGTGGCACCGTCTTCGCGGCGCAGGCTGTGAGCGAGGCATGGCCGTGGATGGCGCTCGCGGGGTTGGGAGCCTTTCACGGCCTGAACCCGGCGATGGGTTGGCTGTTCGCCGTCGCACTCGGTCTTCAGCGTAAAAGCCGCGGCGCCGTGCTTCAGGCATTGCTGCCGATCGCTGCGGGCCACGCGTTGTCGGTTGCAGCGGTCATCGTCGCGATCAGTGTGTTGCGTGTCTTCTTTGATATCACCGTGCTGGAGATAAGCGCGGCGGTCGCGCTCATTGCGTTCGGCCTGTACCGCCTGCTCGCTCGTCACCGCGGGCGCGCGGGAATGCAGGTGAGTGGTGCCCAACTTTTGCTGTGGTCGTTTCTGATGGCGACAGCCCACGGCGCAGGTCTCATGTTGATCCCGGTGCTGTTGGGGATGCCCATCGCAGATGCGCATAGCGAACATTCGCACCACATGGCGGCATTCTCGTCACTCGGACCGTCAGCTGGCACCGCCCTTGCGGCACTCGGCGTTCACACGCTTGGAATGCTTGCAGCGGCCGGCGCCATCGCCATCGTAGTGTATGAGTGGGCGGGCCTCGCCTTCCTACGTCGCAGCTGGATCAATGTCGATCTCATCTGGGTGTTCGCCTTGATCGGCGCGGGAGTCATTCTGCTCCTCATGGCGTTGCCTTGACGGACGCGCCAGGGAGGGCGAGCAGGGCGCGGCCCTTCGATCAGTCAAGGGGGCCTTGGTCCAATCAAGCGAATTCCACCTTCGATTTGCCCGCGTGCGTTGCGTGAGAACGAGGCAAACGCCGAAGCGAGTACAGCATCCATGACTCCTTCTATTCGTGCCATCGTCGCCGCCACTGATTTCTCCTTCTCGGCCCATCGAGCCGCGAGGCGTGCCGGAGTGCTCGCTAAAGAGCTCGGTGCTACGTTGGATCTCTTACACGTTGTCGACACTTCGACTGCCAAATCGCTACTGCGTCGCTCCCCATCATTCGAGGTAGAGCAGCCGCTGCGGCTCGAGGCCCAGCGCGCCCTCCAATCGCTCGCCGAGGACATTTTGGCTGCCGGAGGCGTGGTCAATGACCGGTTGCTGCGGGAGGGGCCGGCGATGGACGAGATTCTCGCGATCAGCACGAGCAGCGACTTGTTGGTCTTGGGGCCGCGCGGCGTGAATCCATTGCGTGACTTCATCCTTGGCTCCACGGCCGAGCGCATCGCGCGGATGGTCGAGTGTCCCATGCTCGTCGTGAAGCAGGATCCGCAGATCCCTTACGACAACGTGCTCGTGCCTGTCGACTTCTCACAATACTCCGCGCCCTCGCTGCAGTTCGCGTCAGAACTGGCGCCAGGCGCGACGCTACATGTGTTCCATGCGCTCGACGCCTCCCTCAAGCCGAGATTGCGCAACGCGGGCATTGCTGAGGACGAGGTCACGGCTTACACGGATGAGCTGCAGCGAGAGGCGAATGCAAGTATGACCGAGCTGACTTCAGCTGCGCTTGGACAACCTGTACTCAGTACGGTACAGATTGGCGATGCACGCGTAAACATCTGTGAGCGTGCGGTTGCGAATCAATGCACGCTGATCGTGATGGGAAAGCAGGGCCGCTCCTGGCTGTCGGAGCAAGTTGTGGGCAGCGTCACTCGACTGGTACTGGAGCGATCCAATTGCGACGTCGCGGTGGTCCCTCCGAGCTGAGCACTCGAGTCCCCGGCCACCTGATATTGAACAGTCGGCCTATGTCCTTTTCGACTGAAGGCGTGTTCTCGATAGCGGACAGGCAAGCCACTCGCCTTCACCAGGCAATCGAACCGACGTTACGCGCGCATCCCGGCGCGAGCGGAATCTACGCACTGGAGAATGGCCAGGACGCTTTCACTGCGCGGGCGCTCCTTGCGGCCGTGGCACAGCGCTCGATCGATGTCGAGTACTACATCTGGCGCCGCGATGTGACTGGCTTTCTGCTGTTTGAAGTGCTGTGGGATGCTGCGGAACGCGGCGTACATGTCCGCCTGCTCCTGGACGACAACAACACGGCCGGTCTCGACGACACAATCGCCGCGCTCGATGCTCACGAGAACATCGAGGTGCGCCTGTTCAATCCGTTGCGTCATCGTCGCCTGCGCTGGATCAACTATATCCTCGACTTTCGCCGGGTGAACCGGCGCATGCACAACAAGTCGTTCACGGTCGACAAGGAAGTGAGTGTCGTCGGCGGCCGCAATATCGGCGATGAATATTTCGACGCCAGCAGTGCGATGAGATTTGCCGACCTTGACGTGATGGCGGTAGGCCCGATCGCGTCCGAAGTGTCGAACGACTTTGACCTGTACTTCAACAGTGAGTCGGCGCATCCCGTCGAGAGCTTGCTGGGCAGGGCCTCGACCGATGCGATCCTCGACCTCAAGGCCGCCTTCGCAACAGTGCATTCCAGACCAGCCGCGACGCAGTACCTCGAAGCGCTGGAGCACAGCGGGTTCTTGACTGAGTTTGAGGAAGGTCGACTTACGATGGAATGGGTCGACGCGCGGCTCGTTTCCGACCACCCGGCGAAAGTGCTGCATGCACAGCCGCCCAAGGAGTTGCTCATGCTGCCGCGGCTGCTACAGCTGACTGGGCAGGCACGCGTGCAGTTCGACTTGGTTTCACCCTATTTCGTGCCTGCGATCACGGGAACGAAGGATCTTGCGCAGCTGGCGAGGCGGGGCGTCAGGGTGCGCGCGCTCACCAATTCGCTCGCGTCGACCGATGTCGCCGCGGTTCACGCCGGCTATGCCAAGCGTCGTAGAGCGTTGCTACAGGCGGGTGTGGAGCTTTATGAACTGAAGCGCGTCGAGCCAACGCCCGCGCGACTGACACGTGGCAGCTCCGCAGCGAGTCTGCACGCCAAGACCTTTGAGATCGACGGACGTTACGTCTACGTCGGGTCGTTCAACTTCGATCCGCGTTCCGCCTATCTCAACACCGAGATGGGGCTGCTGCTCGACAGTCCTCAGCTCGCCCGGCGGCTCAATCAATTCTTTGCAACGCAGGTGCCCGTCCATTCGTATCGAGTGCAACTCGACCAGAACGATCACCTGCAATGGGTCGAAACGACTGCAGAAGGAAGCAAAGCGTATCGTATCGAGCCTCACACAAATGCCGGGCAGCGGCTGGCGCTCGCCTTGATTGCCGCGTTGCCGATCGATTGGCTGCTGTGATGTCGATAAATACGTGCGCCTTTGGCCGCAGCCACGGGGCGGTGTTGGGATCCCGCCCCGGTTTCGAATGCCGCGTCGTTGCGGGAGTCCTAGTGAACGATCATCTGGTATCCGCTGTAAGGCTGGCCGCCGGTTGCAGTCGTCGTGCAGTTCGAGAGGCTGCCATCGCCTGCGAGCGAACACTTCAACAAACCGCCGCCAATGCTGCCGATATAGGCGTACTGGCCGTTGAGCGCGATGCTCCAGGCGCCGAGCTGGGTTGCCTCTGTGACGCACGCCGAGGGCAATCCGTCCGCGCCCAGCGTGCATCGGCTGACGCTATTGCCGATCGTATTGGCGACATACAGCTGGGTCTCATCGGCGGAGAGGGCGATGCCCGTGGGCATGCTGAGCCCGATCCCGGCCGTTTGGCAGGCGCCGATGCTACCGCTCGGCAGCAAATCGCAGACTGCGATCTGGTTGGTGCTCGGCTGGGCGATGTAGGCGCGGCTGGCTGTGACGACGATGCCGCCGAAGTCGCCGGCCATAGCAGACGTGCAATTGCTTACTCTGCCATCAGGGTCGATTTCGCATTGGAGGACGTCGCTGGTGCCCGCGGCATACAGCAGGTCGCCAGCGATGGTCAGCCAGCGGGTAGTGTTGAATATGCCCATGGGGCTGCCGTTGGGATCGCAATAATCGAGCGTCGCATTTGCCTGGATCTCGCAGAACCGTAATTGCCCGGTCGCCTGATCGGCCACATACAATCGATCTCCACGGGCTATCGTTCCGTACACCAGCAGCGCCGGCGCGCCTGCGAGGACGCAAGCCCCGACCCCGCCATCGCTGTGGACCGGGCAAGAGAGGGTCCGCCCACCGTCGGCGGCGAACACGTGCTGCTGGTGGCCGACGTAGTTGATATTCACCGAGCCGTTCTTCGTCACGCCTGCGTGATTGATATAGCTGTAGCTCAGTGTCAGCGTGCCGGTGGTCGCAGCCGTCGGCGCATAGGCGAAAGCGAGCTGGCAAGCGTTGCCGGTGCTCACCGTCGCGCAACTGAATGAGCTCGGGCCACTCCAACCAGCGGGCAACGCGCTCAGATTGGCGATGGCGAAGCTCGTGGCCGGATGGCCGTCGTCCGAGGTGAACGTGATGTCGACGTTCTTGCTGGCGCTGATGGGCACGATCACCTGGCCGGTCGGTGACACGGTGGCGACCACGTTGTTGTCGACGGTTGCGACAAAAGGAACGTTGATACTGCCGCTCTTCGCACCGCCAGAGTTATCGGTGTATGCATAGTTCAGCGATAACGTGCTGCTGGCGACAACCGAGGGGGCGTACGTCAAGTGCAGCTGGCAACCGTTGCCCGTGCTCGCGCTCGCGCAGGTGAAGGAGGGCGCCGAGGCGCTCCAGCCCGTGGGCAACGCGCTCAGATCCGAAGTGACGCTGATGCCAGTGATGGTGCGGCCGTCGTCGCTGGTGAACGTGATGTCGACGGGCTGGCTGCCACCCACAACGGCGGCGATCTGTCCGGTCGGTGAGACGGTGCCCACCAGATTGTTTTGCGAAGTGCCGGCATAGGGCACGCTCACCGTGCCCGTCTTGGCCGTGCCCGAATTGTCCTCATAGGAATATTCGAAAGTGAGCGTGCCTGCGTCGGCGCTGCTCGGCTCGTACACCAATCCGAGCTGGCAACCGTTGCCGGTGCTGACCGTGGCGCATGTGAATGTGCTCACGTTGCTGGTCCAGCCGGAGGGCAGGCTGGTCAGAGCGCTGGTGAGTTGCAGTTGGTGCGCGGGATTGCCGTCGTCGGTCGTGAAGGTCAGATGCAACGACTGCGTGCCGCTGCCAGCGATGGCTTGAATTTGCCCGCTCGGCGCTGCCGTCGCGACCACGTTATTGGTGGTGGTCGCTGCGAAAGGGATTGCAATCGTGCCGGTCTTGGTGGTCTTGGCGTCGTTGACGTATTGGTAACTCAACTCCAGCGTGCCGCTACCGATGGCGTTCGGCGCGTAGCTGAGATTCAGCACGCAGCCGCTGCCCGTCGTGACCGTCGCGCAAGTGAAGACGGAGGGCCCCGTCCATCCCAAGGGCAGACTGCTAAGGCCCGCGGTGACCGACAGATCGCTCAGCGGTTTGGCGTCGGATGCGTTGAAGGTGATGCTGAGGGTTTGCGCCCCGCCGCCCACGACGGCCGCGACCGTGCCGGTTGTCGACTTGGTGACAGTGGCGGAATTGTCCGTCGGCTCTGGTGAGGGTCGTGGGAATCCTCGACGCGGATCGTTATCGCAACCGGAGAGCGTCAGTAAGACGAGCAGCGCAGGCGTGAGCCACTGGGTATTCAAATGGTGCATGTCGAGTCTGGGCAGAAGTCAGAAAGGCGCACACAGCGCCTCAGGACGTATCGGCCGTGCATCG
Source organism: Steroidobacter cummioxidans (assembly GCF_003104955.1). Classification (NCBI taxonomy): domain Bacteria; kingdom Pseudomonadati; phylum Pseudomonadota; class Gammaproteobacteria; order Steroidobacterales; family Steroidobacteraceae; genus Steroidobacter; species Steroidobacter cummioxidans. The sequence goes on from NZ_LSRW01000008.1 coordinate 46,325, forward strand.
GCAGACTTGAACGCAGCGAATTCGGCAATCGATGAAACCAAGGCGACGCGTTCGCGGCACTGTCGGTGCAAGTTTTTTGCGCGTGAGGCCGCTTTTCGTTGTGAGCTTTGCAATTGTGGGTCGATTTGCGAGCACATTGTCCCGTGCGCCAGGGACGATGGCACAATCGAACGATCCATCGATGGCGCTGCACACGCTCACCGAAGCGGGATCGATTTCGATCCGGTCGAGCTGTGTAGAGCCAAAGATCTCAACCAGCAGAGGTATGACCATGACAACAAACTCGGCGCTACGTCGTCTTTTGAAAATCACCTTGCTAGGGATGGGCATGAGCGCCACTGCGTGGGCGCAGAGCGCGGCTGCCGCTGAACAGGACAAGCAGGTATTCGTGCAGGCCGGTCGTCTGCTGGCCGATCCTGCCAATGGCCGGGTGGAGCAGGAACGGACCTTGGTGATTGCCAACGGCAAGATCCTGGAAGTGCGCAATGGCTATCACAGCGCGCCCGAGGGCGGCAACACGATCGACCTGCGTGACAGCTTCGTGCTGCCCGGTCTGATCGACAGCCACGTGCACATCACCTCCGAAGGTGGGCCGACCTCAGAACTGGATGCAGTGAAGAAGACCGCCGCCGATCGCGCGCTGGATGGTCTGATGTACGCGCAGCGCAGCCTGCACGCGGGCTTCACCACTCTGGCCGATCTGGGCGGCGATTCCGATGCCGTCATGGCTTTGCGAGATTCCATCAATTCCGGTCGCGCCTTCGGCCCGCGCATCATCGCTGCGGGTGGCGTGGGTGCGCACGGCGGTCACGGCGACGTGCATGGCTATCGTCCAGACATCACTGAGCTGTTTGCCCGTCCCGGTCGTTGCTCTGGTGCGGACGACTGCCGTCGCGCCGTGCGCCAGGCGGTGCAGCGTGGGGCTGACGTCATCAAGATCGCGTCCACGGGCGGTGTGCTGTCGAACACCGCTGCGGGCCTGAGCCAGCAGCTGCAGGATGATGAGCTGCGGGCGATTGTCACAACCGCCCATGCACTGGGTCGTCGTGTGGTGTGCCACGCGCACGGTACCGACGGTGTCAACGCCGCCCTGCGCGCCGGGGTGGACTCCATCGAGCACGGCACCTACCTGGATGCCGAGTCCATCAAGCTGATGAAGGCCAACAAGACCTATCTTGTGCCGACGCTGCTTGCCGGCGCCACCGTGGCTGAGCGTGCCAAGACCGCTAGCTGGATGCCGCCGGCGGTACGCGACAAGGCGCTCGAAGCCGGTCCGAAGATGGTGGACATGGCGCGTCGTGCCCGAGAAGGGGGCGTGCAGTTTGCATTCGGTACTGACTCGGGCGTGTCGGCTCACGGAGATAACGCAAAGGAATTCGCGTTGCTAGTGTCCGCTGGCTTCTCGCCGCTGGATACGATCCGCTCCGCCACCGTCTGGGGTGCCAAACACAACCGGATCGACCACGAAGTGGGCGCACTGACCACCGGCAAGTTGGCAGATCTGATCGCCGTGAAGGGTGATCCGCTGCAGGACGTGACCGAGCTGGAGCGTGTGAGCTTCGTGATGAAGAGCGGCAAGGTCGCCAAGCTCTGAGGATAGTGCAACCGGGCGGTGGCCGAGCCATCGCCCGTGATTGAAACGGCGCGGACAGCGAGAGCTGTGTCGCGCCTTTTTTATGCCGATCGGGGACGAGCCTGGCGCAGTGCTAACATCGCGCGCTTCTCCCATCGACAAAACAACAGACAGGGAGAAGCGAATAGGCAGCGCAGGGAACTCCAGTGTTCGAAGCATTCCGGTCGGCTCGTTTGATCTCACTCGTGGTCGTGCTGCTCACGCTTTCCGGTTGTGGCGGAGGTGGGGGTGGCGGCGGCACATCCAAGCCGCCGCTGCTATCGCTATCTCCGGGCGACGCCTCGATTACCATATCGCAAGGTGCCCGAGGCTCTTTCTCCGTGACGGCCACGTTGAGTCAGGAGGCCATCGACACAATTGATCACGTGGGACTGCAGGACGGGGGACGCTTTCTGGAAAGCAATTTCGATGTTGCGTCCAGCTCCAAATCGTTGGCGTACATCACCTTCCGCACGCGTCGCGATCTGCCTGTCGGTCAGCACAGCGGCCGAGTGAATTTTCACCTGTGCATGGACGCCGACTGCCGCAGCACCGCTACGACGACGCCGTTCGTGTTGACCTATCAAATCACCGTTACGCCTCCGCCGCCGGCCGCGGTGATCACGCCGTCGGCCATCCAAGGCAGCGTCGAATCCGGCGATATTCTGGTTGTCTCGCTGGCGGCTCAGGTTGTTGCTGGCCTCGAAGTGGGCGGCTTCGCAGTCGTCGATCAGCAGCGACGTTTTCAGCCCGCCGTGCAGATCGTTTCTCGGGACGAGCAGCGATTCACTATCTCGTTGAGCGCGCTCCCACTCGATGCGCCCGGGACTCATTCGGGCACAGTCGACCTGATGCTCTGTTATTCCAGTTATTGCGATACATACGCCCAGGTGCCCGGCTCGCCAGTCTCGATTCCGTACACCCTTACGGTCACGCCGGAAACCTTGATGCAGCCGGTGCCGTCCGTGTCCGGGCTCCCCGAATGGGAGACCTTTCAGGGTAACCCGGATCACACGGGGTACGTCCCGACCACGCTGAACGCGGCCACGTTCACCACAGGCTGGAGCTGGAGCGCGCCAGGCGACATCGCCCGCCTCAGCCCCGCCACCACAGGCTCAGGCAAAGTTGTCGTTACAGCTGGCGCTGGCAACGGCACCACACCGACCCTGTATGCGCTCAACGAGTCCAATGGCACTGTCGCCTGGAGTCACGACTTCGGGAATCGGCATGCGCTCAATCATCCGGCCGTCTCGGCCGGTCGAGTGTTTGTTACCACCACAGGACACAATGACACTTTCATGTGGTCCTTCGACATCGGGACTGGCGCCCGGCTATTCCAGACTCCCTTCAGCTCGCAATCGGAAAGCCATCTCGCGCCGACCATCAAGAACGGCTACGTCTACACCAACGGCGGCTACTACGGTGGCATGTATTCCTTCAAGGGGCTGACCGGCACGCAGCGGTGGCATGCTCCCCTGCGGCAGTATCATTTCTGGACCCCAGCCGTTGATGATGACTACGCGTATGCGCATACCGGCTTCGAGTTCGTTGTGCTGAACCGGCGCACGGGTGAGCGCGCCCTGACTGTGCCCAACAGTCAGATCAACTCGCGCGGCTATGCGCTCAACATCGCACCGGTGCTGTTGGGCAACGGCTCGGCGATCGTGGTCGACGGTATCTACAGCTTCAGCGACCTTGAACACAACAACCACCTGATCCGTTACAGCGTCGCCGATGCAGGCGAGACCTGGCGTGTCGCGGGACAGTTCAGGAGCAATCCCGTTGTGGCTGACGGCACCATCTATGTGAGCAACAATGCCGCCCGGCAACTGGAAGCGCGCGATGAGGCCAGTGGCGCACTGCTATGGGCGTGGTCGCCGAGCGATGCTTCGGAATCCTTGCCGATCGGAAATCTGGTGCTCACCGACAACATGATCTTTCTATCCAGCAGTGCGGCGACCTATGCCATCGACCTGAGCAGCCACCAGCCCGTCTGGAGCACGCCACGGACCGGGCATCTCGCCCTGTCCTCGAATCGGATTCTGTACGTCGTGGATGGGGCGATGGGGCGGATAGATGCTTATCGCCTCGCTCCGTAGAACGATCTGGAGCGCAAGAGAGGCGCTTCGCTCCGAGGCAGTCCTCACTGCGCCTTACTTCTTTTGCTGGGATGAGCGGCTCGAATAGCGAGCGTGATTCACCAGCGCGCGCAGTTTGGGAGGCAGATTTCTGCGATCTGGAAAATACAAATAGAAGCCAGCAAATTGCGGGCAGAAGCGTTGCAGTAGTGGCACCAGTTCGCCGCGCTGTATATAGGGCCGGAATGTCTCTTCCATGCCGAATGTGAGACCGCCGCCAGCGACGGCTGTGCGCAGCATCACCCACATATCGTTCGTCGCGACCTGCGGATTCACGGCTACGTCGAATTCGCGCCCGTCCTCTTCGAACTCCCACCGATAAGGCTCGGCGCGTGGCGAGGGCCGCCAGCCGATGCAACGGTGTTGCGTCAGGTCCGTCGGGTGCTTCGGCGGACGCGTGCGTGCAAGGTACGAGGGGGCGCCAACGACAAGCTGCCGTTGTTTGGCCGAAACCGGCACGGCGACCATGTCCTGCTCGATGACTTCTCCGAGCCTGACGCCTGCGTCGTAGCGTTCCGAGACGATATCGAACTCCTCATCCGTGATGGTGATGTCGAGCTGAATGCTGGGATAGCTTTCAACGAAGCTCGCGAGCAACGGGCCTGAAATGAAGCGCTCGGCAATAGAGGACACTGCAACCCGCAGCAGGCCCGAAGGGGCTGCGTCGCGATCACGTGTCGCTTCGAGCGCGAGGCCGACCTCGCTTACTGCGGGCGCTACACGCCGATAAAGGGCTTCTCCGGCCTCCGTCAGGCTCACGCTGCGGCTGGTGCGCTGGACCAATGCGATCCCCAGGCGATTCTCCATTCGGCGGATCGTCTGACTGATGGCGGACCGCGTCACGCCAAGATTTCGAGCAGCAGTCGTGAAGCTTTTCGCTTCGGCAACCGCAAGAAACACGGCAACGTGGTTGAGATCGACTGGCATTGGTTAGATAAACTTACCGGAGCGTTCAGAGCGCAGCAAGTTCTGTTTCGGGCGGATGCCGCCTATCTTGTCTCCACAGCACACGATATCCGCTGATGGAGGACTTCATGATGAGATCACTGGACCACTACCGACTGCTGGGCCGCTCTGGACTGCGCGTCTCACCGCTCTCGCTCGGCACCATGACCTTCGGCAAAGATTGGGGGTGGGGCGCCGATGCGACGGAGGCGCGTCGCATCTTCGATCTTTACATCGACCGCGGCGGCAATTTCGTAGACACCTCGGTGAACTACACGGATGGGGCTTCTGAGCGCCTGCTCGGCGAATTCATGCGAGACCGGCGCGATCGGCTGGTGCTCGCGACGAAGTTCACGATGGCCCGTGAGCCAGGAAATCCCAACTCCGGCGGCAATCACCGGTTAAATCTGCTGCGCTCGGTCGAGCAGAGCCTGCGCCAGCTCGGCACTGACCGGATCGATCTGTTGTACCTGCACGCGTGGGACTTCACTACTCAGCCTGAGGAAGTAATGCGCGCACTGGATGATCTCGTGCGGGCGGGCAAGATCGTCTATGCCGGCATCTGCAACACGCCCGCATGGCGAATCGCCCAGATGCAGACGCTCGCCGATCTGCGTGGCTGGTCGCCCCTGATCGCGCTGCAGGTCGAGTACAGCCTGGTCGAGCGGACCGTCGAGTACGAGCTGCTGCCCATGGCACAGGCGCTGGGTCTCGGAGTGCTGCCCTGGTCGCCACTGGGCGGCGGCATTCTCACCGGCAAATACAGTCGCTCGGACCTTTCTGACGAAAACGAAGCGAATGTTTCTCGGACCAGAAAGGGTGTCATCGCGTCCACCGGTCATCTCAATGAGCGCTCGCTCCAGATCGCGGAGGTGGTCGGCACCGTCGCGAAAGAACTGAATGCATCGCGGTCACAGGTCGCGCTCGCGTGGACATTACTCAATCCCGCAGTCGTATCGCCCATCATGGGAGCCCGCACGTTGGCACAAGCGCAGGACAATTTCGGCGCATTGGATATTTCATTCGACGCTGAGCAGCTCGACAGACTGGACCAGGCCAGCATGCTCCCGCCAATCTTCCCGGAGCGCTTTATCGGTCGACCCATGGCCCAACAGCTCATCCGCGGCGGGGCAAATGTACAAGGTCGGGGTTAGAGCGATGGCACGCGGCAGCTTCGCTACCACAATGGCCAATCTGGCCTGCGGTGTCCTGCTCGTGTCTGCACCGGCGGCGATGTTCCTCGCCAACGCGGAAGTGACGACGACAGCTCGGGCAGCGGCCGAGCCCGAGCGTAACAAGCAGATCGTCGTGGCAGCGCTCGATCGTTGGGCGGCAGGCGGGTCGGACTTCTTCAACGAGATACTCGCCCCCGACATTGTTTGGACGATCGAAGGATCAGGCCCGGGTGCAGGCACGTACAGAGGCCGCGATGACTTCATCGCACACGCAGTGCGTCCCTTGGCGAGCCGCATGAGCGTTGCCGTGCGCCCTGTATCCAAGCGGGTTTGGGCTGACGGCGAGCACGTCGTCATCAATTGGCAGGGCGAAGGCGTCGCACGCGATGGTCAGCCATACCGGAACCGCTACGTGTGGATTCTTCGCATGGCGGGCGGTAAAGCAACCGAAGTCAACGCATTTCTCGACCTGGCCGTGTATGGCGACGTGCTACGCCGGATTGCGGCGCCGGACCTTGCAAGCCTGCCATCGGCGCTCTCCAACGCCGATGGCACCGTAACGAAAGATGAACGAGAAAGAGCGATGTCACAACAACATCCCTATGTCGGCATGTGGGTCACCTCAGACGGACATATTCGCCAGGAGCTTCGGTCGAATGGACGCTACGATGAGGCGCGCGGGTCTCGGCACAGTGCGTATCAGGGCAGATACGAGATCAAGGGAAATCACATCGAATACTGGGACGACACGGGTTTTACCGCGGATGGAACGTTCGTCAGTCGGGACGAGCTTCACCATGGAGGAATGATATTCAAACGGCAGGAATAGCGCTCCTCGGAGTAGCAGGAAATTCCGCAGAGGTGCTAGCTACTCTATCTGCGCCCCGAGCGGGTCCGGCTTGGAGGATCATGACTCATTGGTTCACTCTGGCCCGGTCCGGTGCAAATAACTTGCTCCGTGGGTGCGTTTGTTAGAACGTTTATCTTCAGGCTGCGACGATCTGCACCGATATCTGTCGCTTGCGATTCGCACCGTTGAACAAAGAACTTACCAAGTCGCCTCGGTGCGAGGGTGCCCAGTATTGGCGCATCTCCAGATCCAAGTATCGCGGCGGTCGCTGCATTGCACATTCCTAGGTCGAGTTGTTTGGTGCGCCGCGCTGTACGAGTGCGAAAAGCCCTTGTTTGGTAAGTCGTGCACGCCGCCCGGAACGACCCGGTAAGAAATTAAAACAACGCAATTTTTTTCCCCGGTGTTTTTATTTAGAGAATGCCAAGGCTGTACTCACGCCGAGACAGACCTGCAGCGTTAGTGGCATACGGTTTGCAATCAACCATCGCGACAGTTGATCGGTTGAGGTAACAACTAACAGAACATTCGAGTCGATCGGTGGAGTTGCAGGAGAGCAGGCGGCAGCAGGGACGTAGCCTCACCGAGGCGCATCTCAAACACTCAGGTCCCTGTACTGCACATCCGACATTGCCGTCTGAAGGGTGACGCGACCACGTGCGTCCACCGCCGGGGCAACGCGCTAACTGCGCGCGGAAAGCTCTCAGGTACCCGGGATTGGGGAGAGGCGCCGCGATCACGAGAGTGGTCCGCGACACATGTTTTCCTGGCTCGGGACTGACGACGAAGAAGGCACCCAGATGAAACATTCCCTGCTGCGCGTGATCGCGGATTCGCGGCACGTTGCGCTCAACATCACCTCCCTCGACACGGGGGCGAGGCCCACTCCCCGCGCCGCGCGCGCATCGCAGCCCCAGGCGCGTTCCCGCACTCGTAATCGACTTTCACGCCTGCTGCTTGCGGCATCTGTTGCATTGGGCCTCTGTGCCACATCGCTTCACGCACAGGACGCACCTCACGGCGATCACAACCCGCATCACGGCGGAGTCGTCCTGATGTACGGCCTCGATCTGCACTACGAGGTGGTGCTGACATCCGCCGGCAACGTGGAGTTGTGGCTGTCCAATGCTGCCCGAGACGATCTTCCCGCATCAGTCGTATCGGATGTCGCGGCAGAAATTGAGCGCGGGGGCACGCGCCAGGACATCGACATGGCAATCAGCGATAGCGGCGATGCCTGGGTGGGCAAAGTAAGTGGCGTGAAGGCCGAAGGCACCACGCTTCATCTCGGATTCGTTTATCGCGGCGAGCCCGCAGCGCTCGCTTTCCCTGCAACGTCGCTGATGGGCGAAGGGCGGGAGAAGTTAGTGAACGACACCGCGCACGCACCTGCGAATTCGCCTGCGAAGCCGGCGCCGAAGGGTCACGAGGGCCACGAAGGGCACTCGATGGGGACGCCCGGCACCGGTCAGCTATGACGTAGGCCCGTACTGAAAAAGAACATTTCGTGTCCCAGGCCGCTGGTGACACCTCAATCGCGATGTAACGAACAGTAAGTCTGAAGGACAGCGCATGCCCGTCATTTCGTTCCAGAACCTGAAGAAATCGTATGCACTGGGCGAGAACACCGTGCATGCCTTACGAGGCGTTTCACTCGACATCGAGGCGGGCGAGTTCGTAACGATCATCGGGCCTTCGGGCTCGGGCAAGTCGACGATGATGCACATTCTCGGCTGCCTCGATCGACCCACCGAGGGCCGTTATCTGCTGAACGGGAAGGATGTCTCGAATCTGTCGCGTGATGAGCTCGCCGAGGTGCGCAACAAACAGATCGGCTTTGTGTTTCAGGGATTCAATCTCCTGCCACGCACGACTGCCGCCGAGAACGTCGAGGTTCCGTTGCTCTACTCACGGCCTGTGAAGCCAGCGGCGCAGCGTCGCGAGGCCTCGATCGCCGCGCTGGAGGTGATGGGTCTCGGAGAACGCACCGATCATTTGCCCAACCAGCTTTCCGGCGGTCAGCAACAGCGCGTTGCCATTGCTCGCGCGCTCGTGAACGAGCCGACACTCATCCTCGCCGACGAGCCCACCGGCAACCTCGATTCGAAGACGAGCATGGAAGTCATGCGCACGCTGCAGGAACTGCGCGAGCGGCGTGGCATCACGATCGTGCTCATCACGCATGACGCAGAGGTCGCATCCTACGGCACGCGCACGGTCGCGATCCGCGACGGGCTGATCGTGAGCGATGTGGTGAATTCTGGCGGGAATGCCGTCGGCGCAAGCCAGCGGGTCGCCTCCATCGCCACTGCCTGAGCACCATCACGATGCTGCCTGCACGTCACGCAATCGAATTGTCTCTCAAAGCGCTGCGCCGGAATCGTTTGCAGACGTTCCTGGCAATGCTTGGCGTGATGGTCGGAGTGGGCGCGCTGGTGACGAGCATAGCGCTCGGTCGCGGCGCGCAGGATGCGATCAACGATCAACTGCGCGCCGCTGGTGCGAACGTGATCATGATTACCGCCGGCAATTATCAAGTGCAAAAACCGGACGGGACGCAGGGTCCGGCCGGCCATGAAGCCTATCTGCGGCGCTCCGATCCGAACGTGTTGCCCGCGAGTTATCACCCGAGTGTGCAGCCGGCACTGCGCACCGCTGTGTGGTATCACGACGCGGCTCCCGCGGTATGGAGTGATATGGGTGATCTCGTCCAGCGCGGAACGACGGCGGGAATGTGGAAGGCGCACTTCGAGGACGATCCCAATGCCGTGCACGACCATCCCACCGCGAAGGAGCGGCTCGGTGATTCGATGGCAGGTCTCGGTGCCGCGGCAACCCTGACACGCGAAGATGCGGAAGCGATACGAAAGCAAGTCCCGGGCATCCAGTTCGCGACCTCCGGGGTTCACGAGAACGCTCGTATTTTGCTACCTGCCACGTCTGCGGGATCAGAAAAGCCCAAGCAGTGGTTCACGCGCCTGCACGGCACGGAGGCAGAGCTGCCACAGATCCGGCGCGGTTGGACGCTGACGTACGGCAAGTTCCTCTCCAGCAAGCACGTCGAACAAGCGGCGCGCGTGATGGTTCTCGGCAAGTGGGTTGCTGATCGGCTCTTCGGCGAGAACGTCGATCCAACCGGCAAGACGGTGGTGCTGTGGAATCAATCGTTCGAAGTGATTGGCGTGGTCGGCAGCCGCATCTGGGCAGTTCAGCCCGCGGCGGGCGACGATCAGTTCGATGCGGTCTACGTGCCGGTGACGACCGTGCACGAGCTGCTGAATCTCAGCAAGTTGAACACCATCACGGTGACCACCAAATCGGCGGGCGATACGACGCGCATTGCAGGGGAACTCGTGACGCTGCTGCGCGAACGCCATGGCATCACGGAGCAGATGCCCGACGACTTCACGGTGAAGACGCAAGCACAGCAACTGCTGGGCAAGGGGTTGCCTCCCGACTTGGCACGCGTAGTGGCCGGCAACATGCAAAGCGTCGACACGCTCACCATCGAGCAGCTGTCGCAGTCCCTCAGCCGTGCGAACTGGACGATGCTTGCGTTGCTCGCAGGTGTCGCAACCGTATCGCTGCTGGTCGGCGGTATCGGCGTGATGAATGTCCTGCTGCTGTCGGTGACTCAACGCACCGGTGAAGTCGGCCTGCGCATCGCGCTCGGTGCGCGCAAAAGTGACGTTGCGACTCAGTTCATTCTGGAGGCGGTGCTGCTCAGCACGTTAGGCGGAGTGCTCGGCGGATTGCTCGGGCTCCTCGCGTCCTCCGGTCTCGAGAAGATATTCCAGTGGTCGGCGACGGTCTCGCCTTCACTGCTCGTGCTGGCGGTCGCGGTCGCTGGCGTGCTCGGTGCCGTGTCCGGTGCGTATCCGGCAAATCGGGCCGCTGGTCTCGATCCCATTCAAGCGCTGCGTCACGAATAAAGAGGGCACTGCCATCGTCACTCTACGCATGGCGCTCAAGGCGCTGACACGAAATCGCCTGCAGGCACTGCTCACGCTCAGTGGCATGAGCGTGGGTGTCGCAATGGTGGTCATCGTCTCGGGCCTCGGGCGTGGCGCACAACTGAAGATCGAGCAACAGATCGAAAGCTCGGGGCCCACCCAGATCACCATCCGCTCCGGCAACTATCGCCCGGCGGGCATCACCGCGGCCGGCGACCAGGACACAAGCGGCGGCGAACAGGCGGAAGGTTTCGTTTCCGAAGACCAGATGGAGGATGGCTCCGGCAACGCCATTGCCAACGAGGCGGTGGACCGGGTGCGAAACAGGCCACCTCGCCAGACGAACTACAGAACTCCTGCGACGCCTCTGGGCGAGCCGGAGCTGCAGATGCTGCGCGATGTGGAGAACGTGCGCGCAGTGTCTTCCACGGTGTCGGGCAATGTCACTTTAGAGCCAACGCCTGGTCTCACGGCGCGCATCGCGCGTGTGCACGGCTTTGATGCACAGTGGCCAGACATTCGTGCGTGGAAGATATCGGCGGGCCGTGCAGTGAGCGCCGCCGAACACAAGCAATCCGCGTCGGTGATGCTCGTGAGTCAGAGCGTCGCTGCGCGATTGTGGCCCGGTGTTTCTCCCCTGGACAAGGTCATCAACATGGGTGGCCAGGCGGTGAAGGTCGTCGGCGCGATCGTCGACGATCCGGACGACGGCGGCAGCGTAGTGCCTACGGTGCACGTGCCACTCGCACTTGCGCAGAAGCTGCTGAACCGCCCATCGCTCGATGTCATTACGGTGCGCACCAAGTCTGTGGGGTTCACGTCGAGTGTCGCTGCTGACATCAAGGAGAAGCTGCGAAATCTCCATTCGCTTCCGGACGACACATTAGATGACTTCCGCGTCGAGACGCAGGGTGTCGCCGCAATGCCCAGCATGGGTATGGACCCTCGTCTGGCGCGCGCGGTGCACTCGAATGTCACGCAGCTCGAGCAGGCATCGTGGGAAGAAATGGCGCGAAGCCTGAGACAGGCCGGTCGCACCTTCACGCTTCTGCTCGCTGCCGCCGCCGCGGTGTCGCTGCTCGTCGGCGGCATCGGTGTCATGAACATCATGCTCGTCTCGGTTGCGGCGCGTACGCGTGAGATCGGGCTGCGCATGGCAGTCGGCGCACGCATGAACGACGTGATGACGCAGTTCATGGTCGAGTCGATCACGCTGGCTGCGCTTGGCGGCCTCATCGGCCTGGCACTTGGCGCGGCCGGGTTGATGTTCGTCCGACACAGCCTGCACTGGGCCACAGCCATCTCTCCCACGATGCTGATCCTCGCGATCGCGGTGGCTGCTCTCACTGGCGTGATCTTTGGCTACGGGCCCGCCCGCCGCGCGGCGGTGCTCGATCCTGTCATCGCGCTCAAGTCCGAATGAACCCTCACATTGCTGGAGTTCGCTGAATGTTTGCTCTGCTGCCTGTCAATGTGCGTCTGGCGATCCGCTCGCTGAATCGCAACCGCCTGCGCACTCTGCTCACCATGCTCGGCATCATCATCGGCGTGGGCGCAGTGCTGACGATGGTCGCGCTCGGGACCGGAGCGCGCGCGTCGGTGCAAGGGGAGGTTGCCTCGGCGGGCACGAATCTCATCTACGTGAAAGCGGGCAACTACACACGTGGCGGCGAAAGCGTCGGCATCGTGGCGGGCGCCGGTGCGGCAACCACGCTCACGCCTGAGGATAGCGAAGCGATCCGCACGAGCATCGAGGGTATCGCCGATCTCAGCCCGGGCGTTTCGGTGCGAACGTTCCTGACGAGTGGCGATGCACGAGCCTTCGCGCGTGTGCAAGGCATCGGCGCGGGTTTCGCGCGGATGTACTCGTGGAACTTCGCGCCGGGAAAGATGTTCGACGAGAACGCAGATCAGGCAGTGATCGGAAGCGGCCTCGCCAACCAGATCTTTGGCGGCGCGGCCGCCGCCATCGGCAAGCAGATCACGCTGCGCAACGTGACGTTCACGATTGCCGGAGTCACGGACGGCGACGCCGAGGATCACAAGGATGTGCTGTTCGTGCCCTGGCGCAAGTTGCAGGCGAGCTTAGGGCTCAAGCATCTGCAAACCATCACCATTGCTGCGCAGAAGGCGGGTGAGACATCGCGCATCGCCGATGAGATCAAAAGCCTGCTGCGCAAACGTCACGGTGTGGGCGGGGCGCAGGCGAGCCCGGCGACAGGAAATTATCTGGCACAGCAGGGCGGTGTCGGCACGACGCCCGATGACTTCACGGTCGAGACACAAGCAGCACAGGCGCTCACGAAGGGCCTGTACACGCCAGCCGCGGCCTTTGCGCTGGCGAATCTGCCCAAGCTCGATGCAGTGACGCTCGAGGAGATGGCCGACACCCTCGACCGGGCCAGCGACACGATGACCGCTCTGCTCGCGAGCATCGCGGGCGTTTCTCTCATCGTCGGTGGCATCGGCATCATGAACATCATGCTCGTGTCGATCACCGAGCGCACACGCGAGATCGGACTGCGCATGGCGACCGGTGCACGCTCGGCGGACGTTGCACTTCAGTTTCTCGTCGAAGCGGTGACGCTCAGTGTCATCGGCGGGATCGTGGGGCTGGTGCTGGGCTTGCTGGCGGCCCGGCTGGTCGGTTGGTCATTGGGATGGCCCACACACGTGCCGGCGGCAGCAATGGCAATCGCCATCGGTATAGCCGCAGCGGTGGGGCTCATCTTTGGAAGTTATCCCGCTCGTCGCGCCTCGCTGCTGGATCCGATCGACGCGCTTCGCACCGAGTAACCGCCACATGCGCCGTACTGTTTGCTGCGCGATGCGCAGCGTCGCCCTCCTGTTGCTCGCGGGTTGCTCTCGCACCGAGTTGCCGAAGGATCCGCTTGAGGCACGCGCTCAGCAGTTCGTCACGCTCGCCCTGCAACTAGGCATGCACGACCGCAAGGAAGTGGATGCGTACTTCGGACCTGCGGAACTCGATTCGCGCAACGACAGCAAGCCGCCTTCCCGCGAGATGCTGCGCATTTCCGCATTGAAGCTCCTGAGAGACGACGAGCGCAATCCGCCGCCGCCGGATCAAGCCGATCGAGCAAGAGCACTGGAGGAGCAGCTCAGGTACTTCGAGGCGTTGCTCCAGATGCTCACCGCCGAGACGCGCATGCCCTTCGATGAAGAGGCGAAGCGAGTCTACGGAATCGACGCCGGTGCCTATGACGAGGAGGCCAGTCTCGCACCTGAGCGCGTCAAGCAGCTCGATGCGCTTCTGCCGGGCTCGGGGCCCGTGCCGTTTCGAGTGGCGAAGTATCGAAATCAGTTCGTCGTGCCTGCGGACAAACGCGAGAAGATATTTGCTCGCGCAATGGAAGAGTGCCGCAAGCGAACGCTTGCGCATTGGCAGCTTCCTCAGGACGAGCGCCTGGAGGTGCAGTTCACACGTGATGTCGGCGCCGCCTGGCACAAGTACGAAGGCGGCCACCGCAGCACGCTGAAGGTCAATCCGGTTGCGATCGCCTACCTGGGCCAGATGATCGATGTGGCGTGTCATGAAGGCTATCCCGGCCATCACGCGCAGTTCCTCATCATGGAGTCGGATGCGGGACCGGCGGGTCTGCCTGTCGAGCTGACCGTCGCACTGATGCGTTCGCCCGCCAATGTTCTGCGTGAAGGGGCTGCGAACTACGGAGTGGATCTGGCCTTCCCGCCGGAGGAGCGGCTCGCGTTCGAGCGCGACGTGCTCTTTCCCATGGCTGGCTTTCCGGTCGCAGAGGCCGAGCGTCACGCGGAGGTACATCGCCATGTCACGGAGCTTGCGCTCTCGGTGATGCCCATTCTTCGCGAGTATCGCGACGGCGTGATCTCGTTCAACACTGCAACGTTCCGCCTGGAGCGCGAGGCCTTCATCGCCAGCCCCGCAGCGCTCCTCAAGTTTGTCGACGATCTAGGTGCTTATTCCACCGGTTACACAGTCGCGCGCAGCGCCGTGCGCGATCACGTTGAGTCAGTAGCTCGCGCTGGTGAGGATCCCTGGGTTGTGCTGCGACAGGTCGTCGCTGGGCCGCAGACGAGCGTGCTTCGAGAGAAGGCGCCGGCGTCCGTGGGCGACTTGTCAGAGACCCGCAGCGTGGGTCTCCAAAGAAGGACCGCTCCGTGAACGTTCGGCAAGTCAGTTCGTCGGCGGATGGATCCGGAAAGATCGGAAGTGCTCCAAATCAACTAAGCGAAGGGTTTATATGCACTGGGAAATTGATCAGAACCGGGTCGCGGCGCGCACACGGTACCTTCAATCTGTACGCCGCTCGGTCGCAGCGGCTCTGAATATTGCACGCGGACGTGCCGGTTATGTTGGGCTTCTGGCGCTCAGCACGGGCTTCACGCCAGCGTTTGCGCAGGACGCAACGAACGCCGATTCGCCTCAGTTGGAGGTAGTCACGGTCTCTGCCACGCGTCGTGACACCTCTCTGCTGGAGACGCCAATGGCGATCTCCGCGGTGACAGAGGGATCGCTGGTCAGCTCCGGCGTGACGAACATGCAGGACATTTCGGTGCTCGTGCCGACGATGCGTATCGAAGGCGGTCGTGACGGTGGCGGTCGCATGACGATGCGCGGCATTCGCGCGCCGGGCGGCGAGGCCACGGTCGGTCTGTACTACGGCGATGTTCCGATGTTCGGGCCTTCCGACACGTCCCAGACATCCGGCAGCTTCACCCAGGAAGCGAATCTGTTCGACGTGCAGCGAATCGAGGCGCTGCGCGGCCCGCAGGGCACATTGTATGGATCGAGCTCGATGGGCGGCGCGGTCCGCGTGCTCTTCAACCAGGCCAGCACCACGAAAACTGAAGGCGTGGCGGACGGCTCCGTCTCGACCATCCGCGGCGGCGATTTCAGCACCTGGATCAAGGGTGCATACAACCTTCCGTTGATCGACGACGTGCTCGGTGTTCGTGTTGCCGCGTGGAAGGAAGATCGCGGTGGCTACGTGGACGACGCGTGGTCGGATCGCACGACCGGTACGCCGGAGGCGGTGTCCAGGGTGGTGAAGAACAAAGAGAACATCAACACGGGCAGCATCGTCGGCGGGCGCGTGATGTTGACGTGGACTCCGGCGGATTTCGTGTCATGGCATGGCATGGGGATGTATCAGAAATCGGAGCGAGTGAACGGCAACTGGGATACGACGTATCCGAGTGGCGAGCCTCTTGCCGGCCAGCCGACGCCGGGGGACTTCAAGATCTACGCGCCGGTCATCGCGCAGTCGGAGGACGATCTGGAGCTGTTCTCGAGCGATTTGCAGTTCAAGACGACCTTGTTCGACGTGAACTGGGCGTCCTCGTATTACAAGTGGGAACGAACCACCGCCAGCGACTTCACCTATACCTATCAGCGCAGCGAGCGAAGCGCGAGCTTATGCCGGCAGTGGCTCGCCACGGGACGCGGCGCGCTCGTTGATTCGCCGCCGCCGCCGGCCGCCAGCGTTCCCGCCTGTACGCCGGCGCAGCTCGACGAATATACGAATTACTCGCGGACGATGCTTCAGCCCGCGGCGCTCGTGAAGCCGAACTGGGTCAGGACGTTCGTCAACGAGCTGCGCATCGCCTCGAATGGCAATGGCCCGGTGGATTGGCTCGTCGGCGCGTATCGCGAGGAGCGCAAGGACCATGTCGACAGCACCATCGGCCAGGCGATCTACGATGACGGATTGATCGATGACCTCTCGACCTTCCCGGTGTACTGGTATCGGTTCATCGACGGCGAGACCGAGCAGACCGCGTTCTTCGGCGACCTCACCTGGAAAGTCGGCAGCCTGCTGCCGGCGCTGGATGGCCTGTCGCTCAACTACGGACTGCGTCGCTTCGACTTCACCAAGTCCACGGCCGGCGGTGTCTTGATGAACGGCTGGGGAGACGGCAACTTCGTGCAGGACCCGCTGGTGTCCAGCGCGGAAGTGAGCTCGAAAGGCTGGCTGTACAAGTACAACATCAGCTACGACTTCCCGACCGGCCCGTACATGATCTACGCCACCGCCAGCAAGGGCTTCCGCGCGGGCGGCGTGAACGTCATTCCGAACATTCCGCTGCAGTTCACCACCTATCAACCGGATTGGGTCTGGAACTATGAAATAGGCGGCAAGGCATCCTGGTTCGGGGGCGCCGTCACCGTCGATGCCAGCATCTACCAGGTCGACTGGGAGAACACGCAGACCACGCTGCGCACTCCGAACAACTGCTGCGCCTATATCGGCAATGCAGGCACGGCGCAGGTGCAGGGCACGGAGATCGAGATGACGTATCGCGCGTTCAGCGGGCTGCAGCTCATCACCGGTATCTCCTACAACTGGAAATCCGAGCTCACCGAAGACCAGCGACTTCCGGATATCCCCGCGACGACGACGCAGGGTCTCTCCGGAGATCGCCTGCCTTACGTTCCGAAGTTGAATGCCTCGTTCAGCATCGACTACCAGCACGCACTGCCAGGCGACATGACGGGTCTGGTGCGGATCAACTATTCCTATACCGGCGCCTCGATGACGCAGTTGCGACCGTTCCCAGCGGATCTGCAGACCAACGAGATCGGTGACTTCAGCCAGGTGAATCTGCGTCTGGGCGTGGAGCGCGGTGGTTGGACGTCCTATCTGTTCGTCAACAACGTGCTCGACTCCGTGGGCGTGATCGATGCGGCGACGAACCGGACGGCCACGGCAATCTACACCGACCGTCGTGTGGTCACTCAGACCCCGCGTGAAATCGGTCTGAACATTCGCAAGGCGTTCTGAGGCATGCGCGCACCCGCATCGCCGATGCGGGTGCGCGTGCATTCACCAGCTGACGAAAAGGGGCAAAGCGTGAAGATGACGATTTCAAGAGCGGTAGCGGTTGCGCTGCTGGGTGCCGGCGCCTGCGTGCTGACCGGCTGTGGCGAAAAGCCAGTAACCACGGCAAGCACAGGTGCTGCGGCCGCGGGCGCGACGAGTCCGGCACTGGGCATCCGCCCGTACGGGGATGAAGAAGTAAAGATCGACATGAGTCAGATCAAGTCGGACGAGCTGAAAAAAGTCTTCGACTACATCGACACGAACATCGACCAGGATGTGATCAGACTGCAGAAATGGATTCAGCAGCCCAGTGTGTCGAACACTGGCGAGGGCATTGCCGAGAGCGCCGAGATGGTCAAGGGGTTCTTCGACCAGCTCGGCTGCCAGGAGTCGAAGATCTACGACGTCGGCATCAGCGAGTGGGGACAGCAGGGCAATCCCGTCGTGTTCGCGAACTGCGATGAGGGTGCTGAGAAGACGGTCGTCCTTTACTGGATGTACGACACGATGCCGGTGACGCAGCCGGATCTGTGGAAAGCCCCTGCGTTCGAAGGCCGTCTGGTCGAACAGGCCCCTTACAAGAAGGTACTGATCGGCCGCGGTGCGACCAATTCGAAAGGGCCGCAGATGGTGCAGTTCAATGCGCTGCTCGCCATCAAAGCCGTGACCGGCAAGCTGCCGGTGAACATCATCTTCGTTGCAGAAGGTGACGAGGAGCGCATGTCGATGGGCCTGCGCACGTTCATGCAACAGCACAGCGACCTGTTCGCCAAAGCCGATGCGGTGTATCGCTTCGGCGGTCAGGGTAGCCTGGGTGGCGGCTCGGAAGGCCTGTTCTATGTCGAGCTGACCACC
Organism: Steroidobacter cummioxidans; assembly: GCF_003104955.1. Taxonomy (NCBI): domain Bacteria; kingdom Pseudomonadati; phylum Pseudomonadota; class Gammaproteobacteria; order Steroidobacterales; family Steroidobacteraceae; genus Steroidobacter; species Steroidobacter cummioxidans. The sequence continues at coordinate 64,671 of NZ_LSRW01000008.1, forward strand.
AGCGGCTCGAAATGGGGGCAGGGACCGAACTACAGCGACATTCACGGCGGCAACAAACGTACTGTGGCATCGCCGGCCTGGCGTCACATCAAGATGTTGTCGACGCTGATCGATGAGGACACCAACAAGGTGCTGATCGATGGCTTCTACGACAACATCGAACCATTGTCGAAGGACGCTGAGGCCAAGCTCCGCAAAGCGGCTGAGAAGCTCGATCTGACCAAGCGAGCGCAGAACCTTGGCGTCGAGAAGTTCATCACCTCCGACCCGTTCGACTTCGTGAAGCGCTCGCGCTATGGCCAGTCGCTGAACCTGGATGGCATCTGGGGCGGCAACATGTTCGCGGGCGGCTCCGGCTCGATCCTGCCGAACAAGGTGACCTCCAAGCACAGCTTCCGTTACGTGCCGAACATGACGTCGGCCGACATCCTGGCGAAGTTGCGCAAGCACCTCGACAAGCATGGCTACACGGATGTGGAGATCAATGTCATCGGCGATCAGCCGTGGGCCAAGGTGCCGACCGACACCGAGATCGGCAGGGCAGCTTCGCGCATGTTTACTGCGTTCCAGATCGAGCATGGGGAGCTGTCGGATGCGCCCACGATCTTCGGCGGCAGCAGCATGCTCTCGCCCGCATGGCCGGCGTATGTGTTCGTCAACGACAAACTCAACATCCCGACGATCGGAGGCGCGGCAGGTGAGGGCGGCAACGCGCATGCGGCCAATGAGTACTACGTGATCGAAGGCGCTGGAAAAACCTATGGCATGGCAGGCGCGGAAAAGTCCGTTGCCACCGTGCTGTACAACTTCGCCGGTAAGAACTGATGCCTGCTCGGACCTGGGGAGAAGCGCACGTGAAAGTAGCGGCGAAAGTATTGGCGGTGCTAGGCGCATCGCTGCTTGCGGGATGTGGCAAGCAACCGGCGGTGACAGGTAGCGCTCCGGCGGCGTCCAACGCGGCGGGACCGAAGCTCGGCATCCGTCCGTATGGCGACGAAGAAGTGAAGATCGACATGAGCCAGATCAAATCGGCGGAGCTCAAGAAGGTCTTCGATTACATCGATGAGCACATCGATGACCATGTCGTCACGTTCCAGAAATGGATACAGCAGCCGTCGGTGTCGAACACCGGCGAAGGCATCCAGGAATCCGCCGAGATGGTGAAAGGCTACTTCGATCAGCTCGGCTGTCAGGAAACGGAAATCTACGAGCCTGGGTTGACGGAGTGGGGCCAGCAGGGCAATCCCGTCGTGTATGCGAACTGCGATGAGGGTGCCGAGAAAACCGTCGTGCTGTATTGGATGTACGACACGATGCCGGTGACGCAGCCCGATCTATGGAAGGCACCGCCGTTCGAAGGTCAACTCGTCGAGCAGGCACCTTTCAAAAAGGTGCTGATCGGCCGCGGCGCCAACAACTCCAAGGGGCCGCAGGTCGTGCAACTCAACGCGCTGACGGCGATCAAGGCGGCCATCGGCAAGCTGCCCGTGAATGTGATCTTCGTCGCCGAGGGTGATGAAGAGCGCATGTCGATGGGCTTCCGCAAGTTCATGCTGGAGCACCCTGAAAAGTTCGCGAAGGCCGACGCGGTGTACCGCTTCGGTCGCCAGGGAGGCCTGTCCGGCGGTTCCGAAGGGCTGTTCTACATCGAGCTGACCACCAGTGGCTCGAAGTGGGGGCAGGGACCGAACTACAGCGACATCCATGGCGGCAACAAGCGTACGGTCGCTTCGCCGGCCTGGCGCCACATGAAGATGCTCTCGACGCTGATCGATGAGGACACCAATAGGGTTCTGATCGACGGCTTTTACGAGAACGTTGCACCGATCTCGAAGGAGCTCGATGCGAAGCTGCGTCAGGTTGCCTCGAAGGTGAAGCTCGATCAGGCAGCGAAAAACCTCGGCGTCGAGAAGCTCATCACCGACGATCCATACGAGTACGTCAAGCGTGCGCGCTACGGCACGTCGATGAATCTCGACGGCATCTGGGGCGGCAATATGTTCGCGGGTGGCTCTGGCTCGATCCTGCCGAACAAAGTGACCTCCAAGCACAGCTTCCGCTATGTGCCGAACATGACGTCCGAGGAGATCGTGAACAAGCTGCGCAAACATCTCGACAAACGCGGCTACACCGACGTCGAGATCAGCATCATCGGCGATCAACCGTGGGCTAAAGCCGCGACGGACACCGAGATCGGTCGCGCGGTGGTGAAGATGTTCGATGCCTTCGGCATCGAGCACGGCGAGCTTTCATCGATACCAGCCATCGACGGCGACGGCTCCATGATGGACGACATGAACTCGCCCGCGTGGCCCGCGTATCTCTTCGTCACGAAGGAAGGCATCAACGAGAAGATCAACCTCCCGACGATCGGCGGCAACGCCGGCCAGGGTGGTAACTCTCATGCGGCGAACGAGTACTTCGTGATCGAGGGCGCCGGCAAGGTGTACGGACTGGCGGGCGCGGAGAAGTCCGTGGCCACCGTGCTGTACAACTATGCGGGACTGAACTGAGTTGACGGTGTTGCCTGCTGCCTGGCCGTCAATCGGCCATGGCGGCAGGCGCCGCGACGGTCCACCGAACAACAAACGGAAAGTGACGAATGAAAATCTCAATGTACGTGGCGGCGGTGTTGGCGGGTGCGGCAGTGCTCGCTGGTTGTAGCAAGCAGTCGCCGACGCAGCGAAGTGCCGCCACGGCGCCTGCTGCGCAAGCTAGTCCGAAGCTCGACATTCGTCCCTTGGGTGATGAAGAGATCTCGATCGACACGAGTCGGATCCAGTCCGAAGAGCTGAAGAAGGTCTTCGATTACATCGACGCGAATATCGATCAGCACGTTGCCAATCTGCAGAAGTGGATCCAGCAGCCCTCCGTTTCCAACACGGGCGAGGGCATCCAGGAATCCGCCGAGATGGTGAAGGGCTTCTTCGATCAGCTCGGCTGTCAGCAGACGGAGATCTACGAACCTGGCCTGACCGACTGGGGTCAGCAAGGCAATCCTGTTGTCTATGCGAACTGCGATGAGGGCGCCGAGAAGACACTGGTCATCTACTGGATGTACGACACGATGCCGGTGACGCAGCCCGACCTGTGGAAAGCGCCCCCGTTCGAAGGCCGCCTCGTCGAGCAGGCGCCGTTCAAAAAAGTGCTGATCGGCCGCGGCGCCGTCAACTCCAAGGGCCCGCAGATGGTGGAACTGAATGCGCTCATGGCGATCAAGGCCGTCACCGGCACTCTGCCCGTGAACATCATCTTCGTGGCGGATGGTGACGAGGAGCGCATGTCCATGGGGTATCGCAAATTCATGACAGAGCATCCAGAGAAATTCGCGAAGGCGGATGCCATGTTTCTCTTCGGCGGCCAGAGCGCGGGCGGTGCAGGACGGCTGGGCGCGGGCTCCGAGGGCCTCTTCTACGTCGAGCTGACAACGAGCGGTGAGAAGTGGGGTCAGGGCCCCAATTACAGCGACATTCACGGTGGCAACAAGCGCACGGTGGCATCGCCGGCCTGGCGCCACATGAAGATGCTCTCGACGCTGATCGACGAGGACACCCACAAGGTTCTCATCGATGGCTTCTACGACAACGTCGCGCCGATTCCCGCGGCCGCCGACGAACTGATGCGCAAGGAGGCAACGCAGCTCGATCTGAAGAAGGCTGCGCAGAACCTGGGGGTCGAGAAGTTCTTCACGGACGATCCGTACACCTACATCAAGCAGCAGCGCTTTGGCATGTCGTTCAACCTGGATGGCATCTGGGGCGGCAACATGTTCGCGGGCGGCTCCGGCTCGATCCTGCCCAACAAGGTGGTCTCCAAGCACAGCTTCCGATATGTGCCGAACGTCACCTCCGAAGAGCTCCTCACCAAGCTGCGCAAGCACCTGGACAAGCGCGGCTATAACGATGTCGAGATCAACGTTATCGGCGACATGCCGTGGTCGAAGGTCGAGACGAACACGGAGATCGGGCGCGCGGTGGTGAGAATGATGGATGCGTTCAACATGCAGCACGGCAAGCTGTCGGATGAGCCAAGCATCGCACTGTTCGGTGGCGCAGGCATGAACATGATGGCGCCTGCCTGGCCGGCGTATCTCGTGCGCAATGACAAACTCAACATGCCCGTCATCAGTGGCTCGGCGGGCCTCGGCGGCAATGCGCACGCCGCCAACGAGTTCTACGTGATCGAAGGCGCCGGCAAGGTGTACGGCATGGCGGGCGCGGAAAAATCGATTGCCACGGTTCTCTACAACTTCGCCGGCAAGAACTGAGAGCGAATCATCCGGGGAGTGGGCGGCTACGGCGAGATCGGCCACGCAAAGCGATCGAAGGGGCGGGACATAACTTCCACGACGTCCTCGCGTTGTGCTCCAAATCGTTGGGCTACCCGCAAGGACCGGCTGTTGTCCGGATGAATGAGCGAGATCACGCGTGGGAGCCGCAGTACATCGCGTGCATAGTCGAAGACGCAGCGCGCGGCCTCGCTCGCGTAGCCTTGTCCCCAGCTATTGCGGTGGAATGTATACCCGAGCTCCCGCTCAAACACGATCTGCACATCGGCCGGTGCGTCGTCACGCTGATACCACCCGCGTGGAACTGCGGTTGCGCTTGCTCTGACTTCCACCGCCAAGTCGCTCAGTCCGCAGCGGCCGATCAGCATGCCGTCCAACTTGCGTAGCACGGCGAGCTGCCCGAGTGAGAAATCCTCGTAAGTCCGAAGGACGGACTGAAGCCAGACGTGCGACTCCTGAGCAGAACGAGGCTTTCCGTGCGAGAGATATCGCGCTACTTCTGGATCCGCATGGACATGAGCGAAGAACTCAAAGTCGTCCGGCTCGATCCTTCGCAAGGTGAGCCGCTCCGATTCGATCCGCTGGGTATCGCGCGCAAGCGTCATAACGAGTTTCGGGCCAAGGGCGTGTCTTTCGCTCGAGTCTAACCCGTAGCAAACAACGCCGATATCCCGGATTGCTTTTTCCCGTAGGGCCGCATTCCGCTCCGGGCTTTTGCGATACAGTGGCCGATCTCAGCTATGTTGCGTGGGGCGCTCATGATGATTCGCCTTCTCGTTGCTGTCACAGTGCTGGCGGCGGTTTCCATTGCCCACGCGCAGAGTCCGGGCAAGCCGCTGCGCTTTCCGGACATCCATGGCGATCGCATCGCCTTCGTCCATGCGGGTGACATCTATATCGTCGGCGCAAGCGGCGGTACCGCGCAACGTTTGACTTCGCACGAGGGCATGGAGCTCTATCCGAAGTTCTCGCCGGACGGCGAGTGGCTCGCGTTTTCGGCTGAATACAATGGCACCCGCCAGGTCTACGTGATGCCAAGCGCCGGTGGCGAACCGCGCCAGCTCACTTGGTACAACGATATCGGCCCGCAGCCGCTACGTGGCGGAACTGATTATCGCGTGCTCGACTGGACCCGCGATGGCCGCCATGTCGTCGTGCGCGCCAACCGCACTCCGACCAGGATTCGTAGCGGCCGACCTTATCTCATCCCGGTGGATGGCGGCATGGAAGTGCCGCTCGCGATTCCCGAGACCGGCGGCGGCATGCTCTCGCCGGACGGCGCGAAGTTTGTGTATACACCGCTCGATGATGATTTCCGTTCCTGGAAGCGCTATCGCGGTGGCCTTGCCCAGGACGTCTGGATCTACGATCTGAACAACAACAGCTCGCAGCGCCTCACGCAAAGCCGGGCCACCAATCACGCGCCCATGTGGATCGGCGAGACGATCTACTTCGTCTCCGATCGCGACTACACGTTCAATTTGTATGCGATGTCCAGCAGCGGCGGCGAGCCGCGCAAGCTCACCCACTTTGACGAATACGATGTCCTGTGGCCCAGTGCCGGCCCCGATAGTCTCGTCTTCGAGCGCGGCGGCGCAATCTGGCGCTTCGATCCGGCTAGCGGGCGGGCCGAGGAAGTGCCCATCCGCGTCATCGGCGATTTTCCCGAGACACAGCCGCGGTATGTCAAAGCGGGGAGCTTCATCGAAAGCTTCGATATCGCGCCCGATGGCAATCGCGCCGTGTTCGGCGCCCGGGGTGAGGTATTCACGCTTCCGGCCAAGTACGGTGAGCCGCGCAATGTTTCCAATACGCCGGATCACCGGGAGCGCAGCGTCACCTGGTCGCCGGATGGCCGCTGGATCGCCTATCTCAGCGACGCTTCCGGCGAGTACGAGTTGTATGTGCGCGCCCAGGACGGCAGCGGCGAGCCGCGGCGTATTACCCGCGATGGTGATATCTGGAAATTCCCACCGGTGTGGTCGCCGGATTCGAGCAAGATCGCTTTCGCCGACAAGCGCCAACGCCTGCACATCGTCGAAGTGGGCAGCGGTCGCATCAGTGAAGTGGATACGAGCACCCGGGAGGATATTACGGAGTATCGCTGGTCGCCGGATTCCCGCTGGCTTGCGTACGTGAAGACTGCCGAGCGACGCAATCCGTCCATCTGGGTGCACTCGATCGGCGAGCGGCGCAACTATCGCTTGACCGACGGTACGGCGGAAGACCACCAGCCGGTATTCGATCCCGAAGGCCGTTATCTGTATTTTCTCTCCGATCGCGACTACAACCGCACCTACAGCGCCTACGAGAGCACCTGGCTGTACTACAGCGCCACGCGCATCTTTGCGGTGCCGTTGCGCGCCGATCAGCCGGCTTTGTTCCCTCCGAAGAGCGACGAGGTTGCAATCGGCGAACCCGTCGAAGCCAAGACAGTCGCCAAAGAAAAGAATGCGACGAAACCTGCACCCGTGGTACGCATCGATGTGGAAGGCTTCAATGCTCGCGCCCGGCCACTCAACGCGCCGGCAGGCAATTACTCTCGCTTGCAGGCGAACGCCGCAGGCGTATTCGTGGTCTCAGCGAGCGGCAACAGCCCCGGGAGCTTGCACATGCTGGCGCTCGATGAGAGCGACAAGCTCAAGAAGATCGCCGATGAGATCGACGGCTATGCGCTCTCGGCGAACGGCAAGAAGCTCCTGCTGCGCCGAGGTGAGCGCTTCGCAATCGTCGACGCCGCACCTGAAGCCGATTTCGACAAGGGCAAGCTTGCACTGGAGCGATGGGAGATTCGCATCGAGCCGCGCCAGGAGTGGCGCCAGTTGTTTGCGGACGCGTGGCGAACACTGCGTGATTGGTTCTATGACCCCGGCATGCATGGCCAGGACTGGAATGCCGTTCGAGCGCGCTACGAAGCGCTGCTGCCGAACGTGAACAGCCGGGCGGACCTCGATTATCTGCTCACCGAGATTGCGGGAGAGGCCAACGCCGGGCACGTGTACGTCGAGTCCGGCGATCAGCGCAAGGTCGAGCGCCGCGCGGGCGGTCTACTCGGCGCCGAGATCGAAGCGCACGAATCCGGCTACTTCCGTGTCGCCCGGGTCTTTTCGCGGAACTCCAGCGACGCCTCGACGCGTTCGCCGCTGGCCGAGCACGGTGTGAACGTTGCCGATGGCGAGTTCATTCTCGCGGTGGACGGCGTCGACGCGCGCAGTGTCCGCAACTTCTACCAGTTGCTGGAGAACAAGGCCGAGCGCGTGGTGACGCTGCGTGTGAACCGACGTCCGGCCGAGCCGGATGCACGCGAAGTGCGCGTGAAGACGATCGCCTCCGAGCAGAACCTGCGCTACACCGATTGGGTGCAGCAGCGCAGGGCCATGGTCGACGCATTGTCGGGTGGCCGCATCGGCTATATCCACGTGCCGAATACCTCGGTCGTGGGCCACCAGGAGTTGATCAAAGGCATGGGCGCCTATGCCGACAAGGACGCACTCATTATTGACGATCGCTATAACGCGGGCGGCAACATCCCCGATCGTCTCGCGGAGTTGCTGGCGCGCGAGCCGCTGAACTATTGGAAAAGCCGCGGACTCGAACCATCGCCCACGCCGCTGCTGCATCATGCTGGGCCGAAGGTGATGCTGATCAATAGCTACTCCGGCTCGGGCGGCGATGCTCTCCCGTATTACTTCCGCAAGCTTGGCGTTGGGCCACTCATCGGCACCCGCACCTGGGGCGGCCTGATCGGCAACAGTGGCAGCCCGCGACTCGCGGACAATGGCACGATAACGGCGGCGGCATTCAGGTTCATGGACACCGATGGCAAGTGGGCGGTGGAGAACGAAGGTGTGGCGCCGGACGTTGAGGTGATCGACCGTCCCGAACTAGTCGCCGCCGGCCGCGACCCCAGCGTGGAGAAGGCGGTGGAAATGCTCCTGGAGACGCTCGCGCGCACACCGAAGTCCCAGCTGAGCGTCCCGTCAGCGCCGACCAAGTTCCCGCCACCTGGTGAGTGAAGCGAGGCGAGCAGATCAGGCGCCCAGTTGCATCCGGGCGCTGCTCAGGTGTTCCGGATTCTGCGTCGTCAGCGCATACAGCGCATAGTCGAGCGGAAATGAAGCCTGGCGTTCCTGCACATGACGTCGCATGTTGGGCCACGTGCGACCGCCATGCCGCTCATAGGCAGCAATCAGCTGATCGAGCCCGGCCTCGCCGAATCCAACCAGATGATGGATGAAGTCGATGGTTGGATCGTTGATGGCGGCCTCGGTCCAGTCCAGCACGCCGACGACTCGAGAGTGCTCGTCGATGAGGGTGTGTGCCACATACAAATCACCATGGGTCATCACCGTTTGGGATGGCCAACTGCGATCGTCATCGAGCCACTTCCGCCAGCGCTGCGAAAGCTCCTCGCCAATCCCCAGTTCTCGCTGTACCCGATCTAACACGTCGACTCTGGCCGCGCGTACCTCATCTATGTCGCGCACGGGTAGACCCGCCGCTGCGATAGTCTCGTGGGCAATACCATGCAAGGCGGACAAGCACGCGCCCAATGTTTCCACGAACTGAGGATTGTCGCGGTCCAGATGCCAGATCGGTTGCATCGAGGTCGGATCCATCGTGATCGCGGGTGTGCCGGCGAGCCGTGGATAGGCGATGAGCTCGACGCTGTGAATGCGCCAGTCCGGCACGGCAACGGGTAACTGAGGGCGGATCGTTTGTAGAACACGAGCCTCGTGTCGCGCTCTGTCGATCACATCCGCGCGACGCGGAATGCGCAGCACCCAGCGTTCGCCGTTCGTGGCCGTCGCGAAGGCGACCAGAAAATCGAGGCCGACGTTCTCAACGACGATCTCATCGCGCACCTTCAATCCGTGACGGGCGGCGAGCGCGATGATCGAGTCGTTGGTGGGCGGCAGCGCAGGGGCGGTCGACATGATTCATTTCCTATCTGCAGGCGGGCGAGGCAGCCTGAAGGTCTCGCCGGGAAACAATCGCTCCATCGTGAACTTGAGCCGCTGGAGCACATACTGATCGAGGGGCAGGTGATCGTCGTAAAGCCACTGCATCGTCGCCCCGGCGATGGCGCCCTGTAGCGCCACGCCCCAGTCATCGCGCGATTTGATATCGGGTGGCAGACGAATGGCGATGGCGTGCTGGACCAGCCGATAGCGCTCGTTCGCGAGGCGCTTGACCTCAGGGTCGCGCGTCTCCTGCAAGATCAGCGGCAGACGGTTGGCGATGCCTTCGCCAGATCCCATGCCACAAACCAGTGTGCACAAAAAGCGCCAGAGACCCTGCACGCCGGGCTCGCAATCCATGCCTTCGAGCCCCTGACGCGTCACCTCCGTGTGGCGGAGGGCAACATGCCGAAGCAATGTGTCGCGATTGTTGAAACGCTGGATCAAAGCGGCGCGTGAGATCCCGACCTCGACCGCCACGGCCTGCAGCGTGAAGTCTTCGATCCCCACGCGCAGCAGGACCCGGCGAGCCGCATCCAAGATGGCATCGTCGCTATGAAGTTTGGGTCGGGGCATTGCGCTGTCTCGTTGGTGGAGACAGATCATAACCGACGCGATGGTTACTTACTACTGCATCGCCTGAATCGAGATGCCCGCGCTGCTGATGGCCCAGACAGGCCTGCCTCCTAGACTCGAATTGCGTGGTCGCGGAGATAATTTATGAAAACTCGCATCCTGGCGATCGTTGCCTTGGCAGGCACTTTCCACGTCTGGTCAGCAGAAGCGGCGCCGTCCTCTGTCACTGCCGCAGAGCCCACCCCCGAGCAGATCGTGTCGGACTTCCGCAAGGATCTGGAAGCGAAGTCCGCAGACGTGATGGCGAAGACGCTGACGCTGACGGCCGATCAGGCCGCGAAGTTCTGGCCGCTGTACAAGGAATATCAGAAAGAACAGGCTGCGATCGTCGACGGTCAGATCCAGGCCACGCAGAAGTACGCCGCTGCTTATGAGCACCTTACGGATGAGGAAGCGCTCACGTACGTCAACGCATTGCTCGAGCGCGATCAGAAGGTGCATGACCTGCGGGCCAGGTGGCTGGCCAAGTTCCAAACGGTCGTGCCAGGCACGATCGCAGCGCGCGCGATTCAGGTCGAGCGGCGCCTGGGATTGGTCCACCAGGTCGGCGTGTCATCGCAGGTTCCGCTCGTGCGCTGAGTGTTCGCCTGCAGCCGTGCATGTGGCTCGCTTTCGCCTATTTCGCGCCAGTGCCGGCTAGATCATTGATGGCATCCATCATGGGGTCCGTTCCGCGGAGCCAGGGTTCGATGGTCCACGGCGCGAAAGTATCGGGCTGAAGGGAGGGTACGGAGATTGGGAGGCGCTCGATCGGGCCCAGCCAGGGTAGGGCGGCGCTCGCCGTCGACCGACCGGGTTGCGCAATTCCCTCCGAGCAGTCGTCATACTCGCGGCAGCCGCCGTGATAGTCCATGCGTACGACGGACGGCACAAAGAAGCGACCCGAATTCGGCAGCTGAATCGGCAGCCCATCTGAGAAGAACATCAGTCGATCGCCAATCGGCTCGCCTACGATCGACACGCGCTCGCCGCCGGCTTGCTTCAAGTAAGCGATGCTGGCAATTGCAGCCGAAAACGTCTGGTGGCTCGTCAGAACGAAGAAATGACCGTCGGTGCGCGATGGCCAGTGTCGCATGAAGTCGCGGACGAGATATAAGTTGCCGCCATCATTGAAGCGCATATCGAGCACGACGTTCTTTCGCCCGAGTCGCTGTCTGTGTGCGTCTGCTTCGCGCAAGAAGTGCTCGAGCTTGCGGTCCCCATCGTCCTGAATCTGTCGCACCTGTATCACCACGGACTCGATTTGAGGTGCATCCCGGTAGCGAAACGGTTCATTGGGCTGCTGAAATGCCCATGCCGCGTGCTCCAGTGCAGGCAGGCCGCGCCAAGCTTGCCAATTTATCGGCGAAACGTCGAAACTTCGCTTGATCCGCTTGTGGTCGACAGTAACGAGCTCGTATGTCACAGAGCGCTCGCTGCGGGCCAGTTTTACGGCCCGTAGCTGCGGCGGGCTCGCGAGCACGCCTGCTGCTCTGAGATCACGAAGGGCTGCTGTACCTCCTGAGAACGTGCGTAACGTCGCGTGAATGGCCTCAATGGGCCTGCCCTCGACCGCGACCAGTTGCGCACCGAGGAGCGCCGCGTTCTCATCCTGCACCCCAACGACGTGGAATCGCTCACCAAACGGACGGAATGCGATAGCTACGGTCCCAAAGTCACTGACTTCGACTCGGGGCGTCTGCAGCCGACACCACGGCGCAATGTTTACTCCTATGGATGCGACGCGCTGGCAGATATTGCGCCCAACCCAAGTCGGCAAACATTGTGTGTGACCATTGTCCGCGAGCGCGGCAATACGACAGAGTTCGACTGCGAACTCAACGCCACTCAGGGATGCGTGCTCCATGCGCGAGAGTCGTTGTTCCGCGGCGGCCTTCGCGGCTGGGCTGAACGAGCGATCGACCGCCAGAAAACTCGAACGAAAGGCAGCGATATCCTCGCGCTGCCATTGAGCATGGTCTGCGCTGCTCGTCGAACCTGCAGCAGATGCCATAGGCGGACAACCAAGCGCCACGGCCAGCGCGAGGAGGGTTCTCTTGATAATGGCGAGAACGCTCGACTTATCGGGTTGCTGGCATGGCAAAGAGTCCTCAGAGGCGTTTTCGCTAGCTGGCCACATATAGACCATCCTGTCATGGTGGGCACTGGAGCCCGGACCTTCCGAGTTTGATACGCTCTTGCACAGTTCGGTGTCACAGCTCGGAGAGCCCAGTGGACACTTCTACCTTGGTCGTCGTGTTTCTGCTCGTCATCGCGGCCTCCCTGGCTAGTTACCTGTTGAGTCAGTGGAGCTCCATTCGCAACAGCAAGATTAGCATCGGCTGGGTTGCAATCAGCATGGGTACCACCTTTCTACTGGTGGCAGCAGCAATCGTTGTGCTTACAGTAGGTTTGCTACTCAAGCTGCGACTGTCGCCAAACATCGAGTTGGCGGAACGGGTGCGCAAGTCTGCGCAACTTGACGGCGGGACAGCACAGCGCGTGCTTGACCGGAAAGAAGCATCTGCAGATCGTGGCGTTAGCCCCGGCGCAAGCCGATCCATCGCTGAGGGTCGCTCTGAACATCGCAGTGGGATTGAGCCGGTGTCGGCGCTGGGTTCGGCGCAAGCCACTAGTGCACAACGGGAAGCCAAGAGCGGGACGGCGTCCCAGGGTGTCGGTCTTATATTCACAGAAGCGGATCCCTGGGCTGCTACAAACTGTGTTTACGCCTTCAATCGTGACCCGGCGGACCTTACCCGCTGGACGATAGAAAACGAGTGTGGTGCCCCCGTGGGTGTGGTGTTCGCCTCCTGCTCGAAGAGCCCGCCGGAATGTAGTGCCAACGAATCCACGTCATGGGTATACCAGAGGGATGGGATGATTTTTCCCGGCAGGGTACAGCGGCCTGTTACCTATGAGGAAGAAACTCGGTACGGCAGTCAGATTCGCTACGTGGCCTGCATGGTCGCTGCCCCTGTTACGATCCAGTTGATCGGCCAAAGTAGCGAATCACGATCATCGTCGTCCTGGAGAGAGCAGTTTGAAGCGGCTCGCAACAGCGACGAATGCCTGATACACGTTCAAATACTGTCAGAGACGGGCCGCCGGTTGGGAAGGTCGATTGATTCTCTGCTTGGCGGGAACGCACCGGGTAGCGTCCGCTCAGGCTCTACTTCGGAGCCTTGATTCGATCGTTGGACGAGTTGGCCTGCTTGTGCCACTCAAGCCGCAGCTGCCCGGCGACAGATTGGTAGCCGCGCGCCTTCTTCAACCAACTTGTCTGTCGTTATACTGCTCATGCTCTATGACGGCTTATACATTGAATCGAGGCAAAGGATCGCTACCGCGCCAAGTGGGGCATAGCAAAGCGTCACCGTGATGATTGCGCCGTGAAAGCGAATACGCCGATCCGGAACCCCTCGGTATGCCTTCACGAAAAAATAGTAAAACATGAATCCGGCACTGGCGCCGGTGAAGAAATAGCGCCCGCGACATCTCTTGAACTCCGCCTCGGAAAACTGACGTAGCAGATGCATGAAGATCGGCACGTACACCAGCCACGATAGGAGCAAGGAAAAGAGCAGCACCGGAAAGATAGCGGAGATCACTCCATCCACGAAGTACCTCGATGCGCGAAGCTGCTCATTCTTTGCGTCAATGGCTTGTTAGTGGTCGGGGACGCAGCCACAAGCAGCGATGGAACGCTGGCACGTAGTCGCGCGCCTTCCTGAACAGCTTAGCGGCAAATCGCAGGAACCGGGGAAGAAAATCCGACCCTAGTCTAGTTAGTTGTTCAATTTGTGGGGCGACCCGCGCCAAAGCCTGCTGCGGGTCTTAATGCGAGCATACACCCACTGAAGCTGCCGCGTCGGCGCATCGAATTCGAGCTCGCAGTGGGCTAGCATGTACCTATGCGGACGCGTTGCCGCCGTCTGCAGTGGCGTATCGGAGCTTGCGACCACTATTGCTTTGGAGGGCACCAGCATGTTCGAGCACGGGACAAAAGTGGCAACCGCCGCAGTCGCAATGGCTCTGGCCTGGGTTGCATGGGGGCAGGAGCCCTCGCCAGAGAATCGCTTCATCGACGCAGGCGACACTCCTCCTGCTGCGCGGATGCCCGCGAAGGTCGTTCCTCATTTCAGGGATGTAGACTTTCGCTCGATGGCTCAGGCCGTTAGCCAGTTGAGCGGTCGCACCTTGGTTCTCAGTCCCGGGGTGTGCGCTGTAATCAGTGCGGCTTGGGAAACAGAGCTTACGGGTGAGCAGTTTTATCAAGAGTTTGTGTCGATCGCACACATTCTCGGGTTCATCGTTGTCGAGGAAGGCTCTGTGACGACGATTACCCTTAGGAATGATCCCCAAGACTCGTCGACCTGTAGGAAGTACTCCAACGGGGCAGTGCATCTTGATACCGCCCGCGATAACTGAATTCCCGCCCAGTCGCCTCGATGCGTGATCGGCTCCTATAGTTGCCTGCCGAGACGTTTTTCGATTTGCTTCCTCTCCCAATCCGGGCCGAGAAACGTGATGACCTCGTAAGCGGTCAGGCCGTGAGCAACCAGTCCGGCGCCCCAACCGATAGCACCCCAAAGGATCACAGGGTGTGTGAGCCCGAACGCGAAACCGTAGATGACAACAAACGTGAGGTACATAAAGACGTGGCCGTAGAAGTCCCTGATGCCCTTTACGTACTCAAGTGCCCTTCCTTCTTCTGCCGTCAGCGATAGATCGTTAGCCATTTCGACTTCTCCAGAGTTGAGGATCGCGCGCTCCACCTCGAAAACGGCCGCCAATGAATTCAGGGTTTCGAGACTACATGCCTGGCCGCGCTCGATTCGTTGAATGCTCCGGACACTCAAGCCGGTGAGCTGAGCCAGATGCTCCTGAGTCCAACCCCGTTGCAATCTCAGTTTACGGACGATCATGGGCGTTCACTTCGGTGAGGCGGCGGGATAGTGAGGCAAACCACTCAACTCGGACACGTCATGGACCCGCCAGGAACCTGACAATCGATAGGTGACATGCCGCAAGGCGGTTTTCTGCGAATAGCCGGCAATAAAACGGCGTCGGGGTTGGGACATTCTTATTAGATGGGCGGCCTCAGCAACGCATAGGCCCTTGGAATGCATCTCCGAGCACTTCACCGTGCATGCTTGCGAGCCTTCTCTATGAGACGACGGGCGGTAGCAGGCCCCTTCAAGGCAAGGATGCGGTACTCCTTTCCTATCAAATGGTGGTAGTTCACGAAGAACTCCTCGATCTCGCGCTCGAACTTCTTGCCGAGATCGTCGACTCGTTTGACGTGCGCGTAACTGTGATTGTCGCTCTCCACCGCCACAATGCGATCATTGCGCTCCCGCTTCTTTTTGGAGACCTGTTCGCCTTCGATGACGCCGACAATGCGACAGGTGAGCTTGCAGCCCGGAAACGCCGGTTCATCCATGAGTACCAGGACATCGAGCGGATCTCCATCGCCGGCCAACGTCGAAGGTGCGAAGCCGAAGTCGTAAGGGAACGCCATGCCGGCGGGCAGCACCTTGCGCAATGCGAAAATCCGCTCCTCCGGGTCATACGCGTATTTGTTGCGACTACCTTTCGGAGTCTCGATGATCACCGTGAGATCCGCATTCTTGGACTCGAAGGGGCGCAGTCGAGTCGGATCGGCGTAACCAGCGGAAGGCTTGGCCATGCGAACATTATCGGAGTGCTCAATGGGCTTGCCTATCGGTGCTCACTGACAGAGTCACGCCGTCGCACCAGTCGCCCACCGGTGCTGTGATGTCTCGTGCGCGTGCTTCTCGGCGCGTCGGTGATCGAGGACGACTACGACGGCGGATTCCTCAATGGCACGAGTCAAGCAGATTGCGCGCGAGGTACGCGAATTGGGAAGCGCGCTGCGCTTCACGTCGGGCAGCGATAGACGTTTCCGCTCAGGGTGACGTTTGTCTGCTCGACCGAGCCACCTTTTTCGCCGAATCCCCCCGATTGGCCGGCGCGTTCGGTGAGTAGTACGACCAGATTGCCGCCAAGGGCCGCTGCCTTGTTCTTGAGATCGTTACGCGCGCCAGTCTCGAGGTTCTCGTTCGTTATGAAGGAGCCGGTGAATGAGTACCACGGATGCAAACAAAGGGATATTTCTCACGTCGTCCTCCTTGTCGAGCGCATGGACAAGCGGCGTTGCGCGTCGCGATGCGAGTGCATTTGCGCTTCGACTGCCACCCCGTGCAGACTCGGGATGTCGAGCGGGTGGATACAGCGGTCACGGAGGAATGCCGATGCGCACGAGTCAAATCCGGAAAACGCGCTTGATGGCTGCAACGTTCATGTTGCTCGCAACAGCTCTCGCTGCTGGTGAGGTCGTTGGGCAGGCGACCTCTGAGTCTGCCGAGCGGCCTGCCGCGCAAGCTCAGTCGCCGGTCCGGCCGTTGCTCTATTACTTCGAGCATGTTTCGCTGCGTGATGCGGCCTTTCGATACGATCGGGACATCCAGGCACTCATCGCGAATCCGAGGCAAGCAGGCGAGCCTGTGACTCGCCTGTTCGCGAAGGCGGCCCAGCACGCGGTCCATGTGCCGAACTTCAAGGCGGAAACCGTAGCGGACGACATGATACGGTTCATGCGTCAGATCGGCTTCGAAACGCTCCGACGCGGCGGATACACAATCCATCTGATGCGTATGCCGCCGCCCGAGCATCCGCCGGAAGCCTACTTCGTCGCGATCGTATATAAGGATGGCGAGCCTCTAATCGAGGGCACTCCTGCATCGTCGACGCGCTACATCACTCTTGAGAGAACTGCCGTGGAAGGCAGGGTATTCGCGTTATGCGAGTGGGACGTCAACGGCCAACATAAGACGCATGGCTTCGCTAACCACGAACCTACCCTGCGTGATCTCGTCGCCAATGTCTCCGCGATGCTCGGTATCGATGCGAATTGAGGATCCACGGAAGTATGTTCCTGCAGTCCGGCGAAATAGCCAGCTGCCATCCGCTCATCGCGGTATCGCCATTAGATCGCAATCCACCGGTCGTGCCACTGGCGCCCAGAGTTTGCGGAAACCAACGCGCTTGAGCGACAGCAGTTGGTAGCGACGATCATGCAGGAAGTCGAACAGCGCTGCACTGGATGAGCCAAAGCGGCGAAGATACTCATCGATGCACTCAATGAACATCACCGGCCGGGTCCGGGCAATGAAACCCTCCGCCCCTTGCAGCACCTCCATCTCAGCTCCCTCAACGTCGATTTTCACGACACAGCTGCTGACATCGGCCGCTTGCTCGTCCAGCGTGCGGAGCTGCACGATTTCAGAGGGGTAATCCTTGTCCTTGTCGGGCTTGGCCAGCGTCGATTGGCCGTCATTGAGGCTGTTGATGTTGAACAACTCGTGTAATCCGGCTTGGCGAGACAGGCCATACGGGCGCACGTCCACATTCTTCAGGCCATTGATCTCGATGTTACGCATGAGCCTCGCGCGCTGTTTTGCGCCTGGCTCGAATGAGATGACGCGGCCATGCGCCCCCACGAGCGTGGCCGCGACCAGCGTGTGCTGGCCAATGTTGGCGCCGATGTCCACGAACGTACCGCCGGGGTGCAAGTGTGCTTCGATCGACCGAAGGATCTGTCCCTCGAACAATCGGCCGTAGTGCAGATACATACCAATGTACGAGGTCGGATCGTACTGGATCCGCACGCCGTAGCGCCTCAGCGTGATTGTCTGATCGCCCTCCGGGAGGGAAGGCGGCTTGAGCGCGTTCATCAGCGAAACATGTCCGAAGGCGAACGGCCAGGACTCGAATACGGCTTTGGCGAGCAAGGTCCTCATCGCGGTTTCCCTGGGTAACCCAATGTGTCCGTGGGATCTGGTTTGTAATATTTGCCGAAATCGTGGTCGCAAAACTGCGACGTAGCCAGAGATTTTCGCGACACAACATAAACGCAGGGGATTCACCTGTTTTATCCCCAGAATCAAAGCCGGCCCCACCACTGAACTGTAAGCGGACTCGACATTCATTCCGATCCGTCGCGTGTCCGAGGCGGGGCACGGGATCGGGTCTCTCCGAGAAAGTGGGTTGAGCGACTCGAGCAGTTACGAGGATCAAAAAGCAGCTTGTTCTGACGAACGAGCGAGCCGACGCCTTGCGCATCCTGGAGGAGTTCGCTTAGCTTCAAACATCAAAGACGATCATCGCTTCAGATCGAGTTGGGGAAAATCCAAATGAAATGGATGTTTCTTGCAGTGTTGGCCTTGGCCCTCGGCACGGTCGCACCGGCATGGGCCGATGACGACACCTCGCGCGTGTTCGAGATTCGCACCTACACGACGGCCCCTGGCAAGCTGGAAGATTTGCAGCGACGATTTCGGGAGCACACGCTGAAGCTCTTCGAGCGACATGGCATGGTCAACATTGCCTACTGGATACCTCAAGATCCCAAGGCGGCGAGTAACACACTCATTTATGTCTTGGCCCACAAGAGTCGCGAAGCCGCCGCGCAGAGCTGGGCCGCGTTCAGTGCCGATCCCGAATGGAAACAGGTAAGAGCGGCCTCGGAAGCGAACGGCCCAATCGTCATCAAGGTCGAATCGACGTTCGCAGCAGCCACGGACTTCTCGCCCATGAAGTAGCTTTAGGGAGCAGGGCGCGCTGAGCAACAGTTCTTTACCGACCAGCCCAGCGTGAATTTATTTGTAGGAGTAAATTGCAGAGAACGGTGGTTGCTGGTTAGAGTTGCCCGAATGGATCGTGTGGAATTCACACTCAACAACGTGAGTGAACGGTCCTGTTTTCTTCGTTAGAGACATCGGGGTAACGACTGTGACGCATCACATGATCCGGTTTGCGAGCACAAGAGCTGTGCTTCGTTTTTTTGCAGTGCTGGTTGGCTGCTTCGTCTTTGCTTCTGTTGGAACCCGGGCCTACGCAGCGAGCGAGAAGCACACGTTCGTGCTCGTCCACGGCGCCACTGCCGGCGGCTGGGAGTGGAAGAGCACCGGCAAGTTCCTCAGCGACGATGGTCACACGGTTTACCGCGCGACGCTCACGGGTCTCGGCGAGCGCGAGCACCTCAACAGCACCGACATCGATCTGCAAACCCACATCAACGACGTGGTCAATTTGATCTTGTTCGAGGACCTGCACGACGTGGTGCTCACCGGACATAGTTACGGCGGGATGGTGGTCACGGGGGTAATGGATCGGATTCCCGAGCGCATTCGTCATGTCGTCTTCCTCGACGCGGCCGTGCCGGGCGATGGGATGTCGCTGTGGGATCTTTTTGGCGGCGGGCAGCAGGACCCCACACGCTTCGCGGACGGCTTCATGCAAGTGCCCTGGGTCAAGCCCAACACGCCGCCGCCGCACAGCGTGAAGCACTCGATCAAGTGCTTCAACCAGCCGGTCTCTTATAAGAATCCGGCGGCGTTGGCCTTGCCGGTCACCTATGTTGCCTTCGTTCCCAAGGACAAGTCGGCCGAGGAGCGAGCAAAGACCGATAAGAGCTGGCAGCGCGCCGTCGCCCGAGGCTGGACGATTCGCACCTTTCCGGGCGGGCACGTCGCTCAACAGGAAGATCCTCGCGGTGTCGCTACGCTGATCGAGCAGTCGGTGAACGATCGCAACAAGCCCGGGGCCAAAGCGGCGAAGTAACAAACGGCTGCAGCGTTGCTCGCACGGTTTGGCGTTCGCGAGCAACGCGCGCTACTGCACTTTCTTGCCGAAAATCGTCCGGCCCTGAGTATCGACTTCGGCGCCGAGCACCGTGCCATTCGCATCCACGATGAACTCGATGGCGTCCTTCGTCGGATACGCCAGGGTGCGGAAGAGATTCGGTCCTTTCGGCTCGAGCGGCAAAGGCGCCTGAGTCGGCACGTGCGCGACGAGCGTGCTGCCTTCGACAGAGAGGGTTGCCACGAACTGACCGAAATCGTAATCGCCGCGGTACGACTCGAGAGTCTCGGCGGACGGCGTGTACGGCTCAAGTGCTGGACGGCGCAGCCGCCATGCAGATCGAACAGCAGCGTCGCCATCCTCCGTCCAGCGAGCGGCGCGTCGCCAGTTCGCGTCGAAGACGCCGGACGCGACATCTCGATCGCTGGGTTTGACGGTCGCCAGCGGCGGCGGACGGCGTCCGTCACGGATCGTCCAATCGCTGGCGATGAAGCCGATGCCGATTGCAGGCTCGACGAACTCCGGCTTCCACAATTGCATACCCATCGCAGAGGTGGCCGCGACAACGAGGACATAGCGATGCTCAGCGCGTGGGCTCGGATAGATCATCTGCAGCACTGCGTCGTCCACCGTCCAACGCTTGCCATCGACCTCAATCGAGTGAGCCGACACGCTCATTGGCAAGCGATTGCCAAGCCGTCGCGTCACCGCGTTCGCATCAGCGCCGCCGAGCAGAATGAGCGAGTACGCGCGTTCGTCAGCGGCGGAGACGTCCACGTCCCGCATCACGCGCAACGGTTGGTACTGCCACGCCATCCACACATCCTGCAAGTCCCTGGCACGTTCTTCGATACTGCGGCGCATGTGAGGATCGCGCGAGGTTGTGCCGACCACGACCATGAAGGGCAGGTTGATGATGTCCGGAATCGGGCCCTCCACGCCAGGGCGCTTCCGAACGCCGCGCGGCTTGCTCAGCGCCATGCCGATCCGTGCGACGCCATTGTCGAGCTGCGCTCGCTGCGATTGGCCGTTCCATACGAGTTCGAGCTCCTGCGTTGAGCCGCGCAGGCTCTGCGGAAGCGTAAGATCGAACGCCGCAAGGTTCTCCGAGTCGATCCGCACCAAGCCAGGTTTCACGACTTCGGCCTCCGCACGGATAAGTCTTTGCGGCTCCCCCATCGCGCGAGCCTCCAGCCAGTGCGCACGCGCCCCGCTCAGATCCGCCGAGCGAAGGCGAACGCGTCGCGGCGCTGAGTCGCGGCGGTGCTCGAGCAACCAGTCGATGAGGGCCAAGCGCTGCTGCAGGTCTTCGTGTCCCCAGCCGGGCATTTCCCAGTATCGGATGTTGTAGCCCCAACGTTGCAGCATCCGCGTCGCATGACGGGAATTCTCGACGCTGACCGTAGCATCGCTGTCGCCGTGAATGACGAGCAGCGGCACGTTCAGCAAGTTTTCGGCGTTGACGAACGAGCTGCGGCGTTCCTGGATGTAAAATTCCAGCGCGTTGCTCGGCTGGTTTTCCGCTAGCGCCGGACCTCTGATCGTGCTCACGCGAAAGTCCCAGCCGCCAAACACGGGCGCGGCTGCAGCGAACAGATGTGGATTGCGTGAGGCAATCGCCCAGGTGCCGTGCCCGCCCATGGACTCTCCCGTCAAATAGACGCGATCGTCGTCGACTGCGAACCTCGCCTTCGCTTCCTGCAAGCATCTGAGCACGTCTCGCTCGCCCAGGCTTATGTATTGAGCGTTGCCGCGGCCGTGCGGCTCGATATAGATGACGTTCTTGCGTTCGGCGATGTCGCTGTGACGCTGATCGATGGACCACCAACGATGCAGCGGTGGATTCTCGGGGTTGTAGCCGTGCAGCGATAGAACCAGAGGCCAACGCTGCGAATCGCTGTAATTCGAAGGTAAATACGCGCGACAGAACTGTACCGAGCCGTCGATTTGATCGACATACCCGAGGCGAACGAAGCCGCCCGGCCGCACACTGCCGACGCGTTGCGCACGATCCAACTCGATCTCCTCATACTCGAGAAGTGGCGAATGAATGCGCGCCTCCAATCCTGGGAGCGCCGCGTTGAGTTGACCGTTGGTTCGATCCCGCACGATCTGCGCAAGCAGCCGCAGGTGGGCGCTGTAGATCTCCTCTTTGGCGGATTCCGCTGCATCGATCAGGCGCTGTGCGGCGCCGGCGGCATCGCCCTTGTACCAAGGCAGATGCACGAGGTACGGCTGCCCCCAAGCGTCCTTTGTCGTGACGCGAAATTCATACGCGCCCTCCGACCACGTGCTTGCATCGAGCGTTACCGATTCGCCGCGAGCCGCCGTACCGCGAGCGAGCACGCGCCCACCCGCGCCCAGAGCGGTCACCTCGACGAGGGGCGCCGCTGAATCCGCAGTGAGATTCGTGTGCACTTCGACCTGATTGGTCGAGCCGCGTAGATAAGGAACGATGACTTCGGAGCGCGCAAGCAGGGCGCCCGGTTCAATAATGCGCACCGTGAACGGCCACGCGTTCGGATCGACCTGCTCGAGGCGCAGCAGCAGCGCGTTCTCGCCTTGCCTCATCTGCACGGCGATGCGCTCGCTGTCGCGTGCGAAGGCGGCATGGGACTTCGTGCGTTCGTAAATGCGCTCGCCGTTGAGCCATACCGCGATCGGACCTTGAGCGCCGATCGACAAATCGGCAGCGCCTGCACGCTCCCGGGAAACAGTCCCGGCAACGAATGCTACTCGTTGCGCGCCATCGTCCGGCATGCCGGCAATCGCATTCAACTCAGTGATCTCGGTCCATGACGTATGCGCCTTCCAGCGCACGTTTGCGACATCCGTGCTGAACGCTCGACCTTCCATCGGTTCAAGCGTCGCCGCGTTGGTGCGGTTTGCGACATCGGGCGAGAGTGCGCCCGCAACCAGCCATTGCTTGTGAAAGCGCTGCGATCCGCGCGACCACACGTCGCGTTGCGCGGGCTCGATCTGAACCGGATCGGGCGAGGCCGATTGAGCGCTCCAGAGGGCCGAGACCAACAGTATTAGCGTCGCCTTGAGAAAGATATGCATGGCCGGCCAGGTGTTGAATGTAGGAGGGTGATAACGTGGTGAAGTCCCCGCAGCGCGGCCGGGCCGGCTGCCGGGGCGAGGGTTCGTTTGCGACTTGGTGCGCTTAGCGCTTGCTATCCGCCAGGCTGATGCGGCCACCGACGCGCACGTGATGAACGCGGCCACCGCCGGCCTCGCCGACCGCGAGGTCGCCCTCGATGTCTTGTACGACGATGTCGCCTGAGCCATCGCGATCAACGGTCACGTTACGCTTGACGTGACTGACGTGGATGTCGCCGGAGCCGTCGTTTTTGATCCTGACGTTGCCGCTGACGCGTTCGATGCGAATCTCGCCCGAACCATCGTTGCCGATCGTTACGTCGCCCCGTACGTCGAGAATGGCCAATCCGCCCGAGCCGTCATTGACGATGGTTACGTCACCGGCAATCTGCTGGATCTCGACGTCGCCCAAGCCATCTTTGATGCGCACCGGCCCGCGGGCACGTGCGATCGCGACGTCGCCGGAACCGTCTTCGAGCTCGAGCGCGCCGTTGATCTCCTCGATGCGCAAAGCTCCCGACCCATCGATGATTTTCAACGACCCGACGTTTGAGATATGCGCGTCGCCGCTGCCGTCTTCGACATCCAACGCAATACCCGGCGGCACGACGATCGATAGATCCAGTTGCGAATGGCCACCGCCAAACCAGTTTTTTGGATGCAGTAGGGTGTTGGAAGGGATCGATGAGATGACGAGCGTATCGCCACTGCGTTGGACTCGGATCTGCGTGCGTTCCAGCTGATGCTCGTCCGAGGCGCACGCCTTGCCACGCGCTTGCATGCGCTGTCGTCCCGGCTCGCCGTGAATCTCGAGGTGGCCCGCTCCGGCTTTCACGACGACTGTCCTAATGCCATCCATTGGCTCCTCCGCCGCGCGTTCCGCCCAATAGCGGCACTCGCCGTCGGCTCGGACGGCCGAGGGAAGCAGTAGCGTGCAGAACACAGGAAAAAGCAGGCACAGCGCCGGTGCGAATCTTGTCATTGCAAGCCTTCTTGTTCTTACCAGTTGTCGGGCATGGGACGCAGCACAGCCCCCCAAGGTTGCGCCCAAGGCGAATTAAATTGTACGAGTATTGACGTGTGCTGGGGGCGATGTTAATTACGCTGCTCGCCGCGGTCACGGGAGTTACGATGCGCAGGTGTGTTGGCATGCTTTCGCTCGTGCTGTTCGTGTGGACGGCGGGGGCGCGAGCCGAGAGTTGGACGCCGGACAACGGCAACGGCACGTATACGAACCCGCTGTTCTACGAGGAGTTCTCCGACCCCGACATGATCCGGGTCGGCGAGGACTTCTATCTCACCGGGACCACCATGCATTCGATGCCGGGACTGCCGATCCTGCATTCGAAGGACTTGGTCAATTGGAAATTCGTGAGTTACGCGGCTCCCAAGTTGGATCTCGGGCCGTCGTTCCGGCTGGAAGGCGGCGGCAACATCTATGGGCAGGGCTTTTGGGCGCCGTCGTTTCGCCATCACGGCGGCACGTTTTATCTCTTCAGCAATGTAAACAAGCAGACCACCCAGCTGTTCACTGCCGAGAATCCGGCCGGCCCCTGGCGCCAGCAATCGATGCGCCAGAGCCTGCACGATCTGTCGGTGCTGTTCGACGATGACGGCAAGGTGTATGTGGTGTGGGGTTACCGCTCGATCCAGTTTGCACAACTTACGCCGGATCTCACCGACATCGTGCCGGGCACGCAGCGCGAAATCATCGCCGCCGATGCGGGCATGGGCGAGGGCCTGCACTTCTCCAAGATCGATGGGAAATACTTCATCACCAGCGCCTGGTACGACGGCCGCATGCGGATGCCGGCGGCGCGAGCGGATCGCCCCGAGGGTCCGTACGAAGTGAACCAGGCGATCAGCATCGATGAGGACTTCGGCCTCGCTCAGGGTTATCGACTGAGCGACATGCGCGGCAAAGCGCCCCCTTATGACATCCGGCCCGGAGATCCCCATGCGCTCGGCCGGCTGTCGTTACATCAGGGCGGAGTGATTCAAACATCGAGCGGCGAGTGGTGGGGCTACTCGATGATGGACTACAACTCGGTGGGACGACTCACGGCGTTATCGCCTGTCACCTGGAAGGATGGATGGCCGTACTTCGGTTTGCCAGGCAATCTGGGGCGCACCCCGCGAACCTGGGTAAAGCCGACGACCGCCGTCGCGCAGCGAGTGGCGGTTCCCTACGAACGCGACGACGATTTCTCCGGCACCGTGCTCAAGCCGATCTGGCAATGGAATCACGTTCCCGTCGCGGATGCATGGTCGTTGGGCGAGCGCAAAGGCTACTTACGTTTGCATGCCTTGCCGGCGACTAGCTTGTGGGATGCGCGGAACACGTTGACGCAGCGCTCGATCGGCCCACGCTCGGCGCCATCGGTGCTGCTCGATACGGCCGGGATGCTCGATCACGATGTGGCGGGCCTCGCGCTGTTCAACCGTCCGTATGCGTGGTTGGGCGTGCAGCGAGCAGGTGAGAAGAGGCAGCTGATCCAGTTCGACGAGCAGTCCGGGCGCAAGGCCATCCTGGATCTGCCCTCGCAGCGTGTCTGGCTGCGCGCCGAATGTGACTTTCTCTCCGAGCAGGCGCGATTCTCTTACTCCCTCGACGGCGAGCGTTTCGTGCCATTCGGCGAGCCGTTCACGATGGTCTTTCAGCTCACGACATTTCAAGGCGTGCGCTATGCGCTGTTCAGCTACAACACGCGGGGCCAGCGCGGTGGCGCCGCCGATTTCGATAGCTTCGCAGTTGCTCAGCCTGCGCCGCGAGGTCTGATGCGGCAGATTCCGTATCGCGAGCGAATTCTGTTGAGCGCGGCGGGACAGAGCTACGGCCTCGACGGTGGCGAGGGAGGGCTGGTGGTGGGCGAGCCTGGCGCAATCAAAGTCGTGGACATGCAGTTGGGTCGCGTCGCGCTGGAACTGGGCGGACGTTTCGTGAGTGTCGATGCGAGCGGCGCCGCCGGCTTGACCAGCCAACGGCCCGGTCTGGCGGAAACGTTTCAATGGATCGAGACGCCAACCGGCGAGCTGGTGCTGATGTCGCTGCGTACGCATCGCTTTCTGCGCATCGATCCACATACACGGCACATCGCCGCGGACAGCCCTGGGCCGCTACCCGATGGCTCCGATGGGGTGCGGTGGGCCTGGAAAAAACAACGGACATGATCACGAAAATTCTCACTGCAACCCTCCCTATGGCCGAACCCTAGTTAGCCGTAACTTTCCGCTCGCAATCGTGTTCTGGGCAGTAAATTCCCCGGAGCATGCATGCCATGAAGCACTCAAGGACGATCACCGCGGCGGCCCTGGCGGCCCTTCTCTTGTCGGTGCTTCAGCACGCGAATGCAATGCCGGACTGCTCGGCCTGGCTCGAAAACAAAGTACCGGTGGGGCCGGGCGCGTTTCTGACGCCCGCACCCGGCCGGCTTGTCACGGCCGACATGAACCAGGTCAAGGCGGCTGGCGTGACCATTGAGCCGAGCCGACGGATGAGGGCAAACGACTACCCCTGGGAACACGAAATTCAAGTCGCTCTGCCGCCATCCTATGGCAAGCCGGACCAGCGCTTCCCCGTCCTTTGGGTAACTGACGGCAGTTTGTTATTCGAGCTGGCGACTGCTTTGGTGACCAGCTGCGCTCACCAAGGCATGCCGGAAATGATCGTCGTGGGTATCGGATCACCTCCAGAGGCGGTGGCAGAGACTCAGAGGAGACGCAATTTCGATTTCAGTCCGACCGAGACTGCCGGTTTCAGCGGCTTCGGCAGCAAGGCACACAATGAGCGTGAACAGGCTGGAGAGAAAAAGCGTAGAGCAGAGGGAAGAGATGCCATCGACGCATTCGGCGGCGCGCCGCGCTTTCTATCTTTTGTCGCCCAGGATGTTCGCCAGCGGCTCGGGCGGGATTACCGCATGACGGACGATCACATTCTGTTCGGTCATTCGGGCGGTGGCCTGTTTTGTGCCTATGCGCTGGTGGCACAACCGGAAGCTTTCGATCGTTATATTTGTGGCAGCGCTGCTCTTGCCGCAGGCGACTACGAGGTGTTTCGAATTGAGGAGCGCTATTCGCAGCAACACAAGGACCTCTCGGCAGTGGCTTTTTTCGGTGTTGGCGAGAAGGAGGTGTTGGACAAGAACACCTTGGGAATCTTTAGCAGTACCGCTCGCTTGCCCGAAATTCTCAAGACGCGCGCGTATCCCTCGTTGAAGCTTTACTTCCGTGCCTTCGAAGGAGAGAGCCATGTGAGCGTCATACCGCCGCTACTTGCCTGGGGGCTGCGCTCGGTATGGGAAGGCGAGAAGTAACGAGATCGAGCCTGGCCCCCAATGGCGACGTTCCGGCTTGCATCGGGATGAGGTGAACGACAACGTCCCCGGTACACGCATGTCGTTCTGACCAAGCGGCACACATCTTGCTCCCCTCGCAGAGGCAATCGCTTGTGGGAGGCTGATCATGCAGCGCGTTGCAATGGGGGTTATCTATTCCATCCTGGCCGCTGTGGTCGTCGCCTGTGCAGCGTGCTCGGGACACAGTAGCTCCGGGACTGAACAAGCGCAGCAAGCTTCACCGCCGCAGCAGACGCCTCCGACATCCACCCCGCCACAACCCGATCCGCCGCCGCAGTCGGCCCCGCCAGCGGCGCTCAATCCGATCGTGTCCGAGAACCAGAAGGCCGGCACGGCAGGCGTGCTATCGAGCCTTATCGAAAACTACGACTCGGACACCATCGCTGGCTACGCCGATGCCACGAGCGTCAACGTGGGGGAACAGATCAGATTCAAAGTATCGACATCGCAACCGGGTAAGTACGCGATCGATGTATATCGTCTCGGCTACTACAGCGGACTGAGCGCACGGCGCGTGACGAGCAGCGGCGCGCTCGATGGCCTCACGCAGAGTGTTTGCGCTGTGACCGATCGAGAGACGCGGCTCCTCGAATGCAAATGGAACGAGTCGTACACTCTCACGACCGGCAGCGACTGGACGTCAGGCATCTATGTCGCCGTGTTGACGCACTCGGCGACCGGCGCGGAGTATCCGGTGTACTTCATCGTGCGCGACGATGCTCGCCGCTCCGACATTGTGTTCCAGAGCAGCCGGACCACCGCACTTGCCTATTCGAACTGGGGCAATGCGACCGAGCAGTACAGCCTGTATACGTCCGACAGCACGAACCGCGATGCAGCCAAGAAGGTGTCGCTCGATCGGCCGAGCACCGAGCACCACACGGGGAGCTGCCTGTTGAACTTCGAGCTGCAGATGCTGCGCTGGCTGGAGTCGCAGGGCTACGACGTTAGTTACATTTCAGACGTCGATCTGCAATCGAATGCGGTGTCGTTGCTCGATCACAAGGTCTATCTGTCGGTGGGGCACGACGAGTACTGGTCGAAAGAGAAGCGCGATGCGGTCGAAGCGGCGCGCGATGCCGGAGTGAATCTCGGATTCTTTTCCGCGAACAGCGTGTACTGGCGGGTGCGTTTCGAACCCTCGAGCAGCGGCGTCCCGAATCGCGTGATGGTGTGCTACAAGGACTCGCCCCCTCCCGATCCTGTTGCACCCACCAAGCGCTGGCGCGATCCTCCCAATAACCTGCCCGAGAACGCGCTCATGGGCGTGATGACGATTGGTAATCATCATGACGTCAACGGCGGCTTCGACTGGATCGTACAGAACACGAATGACCCGTACTTCACCGATACCGGGCTGGACAAAGGACCGGCCTCGCGACAGCTATACGGCTACGAGTGGGACGGCGTCGTCGACAACGGCCACACTCCACCCGGGCTCGTCATCCTCGGCGCGTCACCGGTCATTGCCACAACCGTGACGGCGGGAATTGCGAAGAACCCGAATCAGATCGCAAATGCCGTCCGCTATACGCACCCCAGCGGCGCGAGAGTGTTCGCCACCGGCTCCATTCAATGGATGTGGGGCTTGGACAGCACGTTGGTCAACCCATCTCGCGTCGATGGGCGCGTACAGCAATTCGCGGTGAATGTGCTTGCGGACATGGGCGCGAAGCCGCAGACACCAAGCGAGGGGATTGTGGTTCGATGAGGGCGGCGAGGCTTGACCGAGCCGTCGCGACGGCAGCTGCGCGTCACAACCCGAGCTCGTCCATCCGCCCGCGCTCGTAAGCTTCGTCTTCGGCCGGATAACGCAGCACGCCGGTGTGCTTGCCCGATTCCTTGGCCAACGCCCAGATGATGCTCTCGCCGGCGGGCAGGACGTCGGGCTCGCTAGCAAAGACGGGATCCTGGAAGGCCGCTTGCGCGTCGATGACTCGCCAGCCGCGCTGCGCGTACATCTGCAGGACGTCCGACAGGAACAGTGCATTGAGCAGATTGTGGTGAATGAGCAGTGTGTGCCTGACCGGCCGATTCAGCACCTGCCGGGCGAGGCCGTCGTAGAACTGCGTGCGCTCCCAAATGTGCTCGACATAGAAGTTACGGTAGTTGTCGAGCGGCGCCATTGGATTCTCGGCGAGGCGCTTGCGTAATCGCGCGTCAATGGCCCAGTCGGAGGCATCGACGGTCACGTAGCCCATCCGGTAGCCCTGCGCCTTGAGGAAAGCGCGCATGCGGTCGCGTTGCTCGACGGTGGCGCCTTCCTTCAGATAGGGAAATCTGAACCACTTGCTGAATGTCGGATGGTGCGCAATGACGGCCTCAGCCCGCAGAAGGTCGGCGGAGAAGGCTTCGAAATCGACGCGCGGATAGTTCCAGTGCGAGTAGGAGTGGTTGGCGACCACGTGGCCGGCTTCACTCCATAGCGCGAGGCGTTGCTGACCCTCGGGGTTGTCGACCCACTTGCCAGCGACGAATGCGGCTGCCTGCAGTCGCGCCGCGCGCAGTGAGGCGAGGATGGCGGCATTCCTTGAGTCAGCATCCAAGTGCGGCGTCTCGGCATTGACGTTGAAGTCATCGATGGTGATTGCGATCTCCGGCCCGGACGCCACACGCGCTATTGCGGAACTGCGGCAACCAACCAGCGCGCCGAGCATCATGCCCATGCAGGCGCGACGAGTGATCGCGGTGGACGTTGCATTCATGCATGGCTCCGTAGAGTGATTTCGTGAGAGAAACGTCGTCTGGAATTGGCGCGTGGATGATGACTAAACTTTTAGTTGCTTGGCAACTAATCTTTTAGTTAGCATATTCCCGACGCTGCGAACGATCGGGCGTCAATGGATCAGGCTCCATCAATGGTCAGGCTCACAGATGATTAGAAAGTCCCGTGTCCGGCGCATCGAGAAGCCGCTCACCGCGACCGAGCTGGAGATGATGAATGTCATCTGGCAACTCGGCCCGTGCTCCGTACTGCAGGTCGTCGAGCAGCTTCGTCCCGAGCGCGAGCTGGCCTACACCAGTGTCTCGACGATCGTGCGCATCCTGGAGCAGAAGGGCTACGTCACCAGCTCCAAGGAGGGGCGCGGCCATCTGTACCAGGCCGCCGTCTCCAAGGAGGAGTATCAGCGGAGCACCGTACAGCGGCTGGTCACGAGCGTGTTCGACAACGCGCCGGCGCTGCTGGTGCGCCGCCTGTTGGACACCGAGTCGCTGAGCGCGGACGATCTCGCCGAAATCCGCGCGCTGTTGCGCAAGAAGGGAAGCTGATGACGCCGTTGGATGCAGTGAACATGTACATCGCTGCGAACCTGTTGCTGCCGCTCGCGGCAGGGGGCATCGCGGCTTTGCGCTTTGTGAGCGGCAGGTTGCAGAATCCAATCGCCTATCGCCGTCAGCTCCAACTTGCGTACGTGCTGACAGCTGCGGTTCTGTTGTTACCGTGCGCGACTGCTTTGCAGGCACGGGCGGAACTGCTGCCGCGGAATGCACAGATCTGGTCCGCTGCATCGATGCGCGATTCGACGCCCATTTTGCAGGGTAATCATCGAATCGCAATTTCTGCTGCCTCCTTGGAAGTATCGGCGCCTCTTAGCGTCGTCCGTTCGGTGGCCGCCGGCCTGTTCCTGGCAGGCGCCGCCGCCGTCGCGATTCTGTTGCTGATTGAAGCAGCCAGAATCCGGCGCATCGTTTCGGATGCGCAGACGATCGCGCGCCGGCGGCGCGTGAGAGTGCTGGCTTCGCCGGCAGTACGCGTACCGTTCTCGTTCTGGCTGCCGACATTGCATTTCATCGTCCTGCCTGCGGATCTGGTTCTGCGACCCGCCGATCTGAGAATGGCCATTCGCCACGAGGCTCAGCATCATCGGCAATTCGACACGCGGCTGGCGTATGCGTACCAGTTGCTGCGTGTGCTGTTCTTCTGGAATCCGGCCGTGCACTGGCTCCATAGGTCCATCGCCGACCTGCAGGAGTTCGCATGCGACGAGGCGCTGGTGGCACATCGCAGAGTGTCGGCGCACGCATACTGCAGCTGCCTACTGCGAGTGGCAGAGTCGGCGATGCGGCAGCAGCGAACATCGATCTGCGCGAGCATGCTGGGCACAGCGCCGCCAGGGGTGCTGAAAAGCAGAATCGAGGCTCTGTTGGTGCGGCCCACGAGTGGCAACGCGCGGTGGCCCGCAGTGGCTGTGCTTGGCACGGTCGTGTTTGCCGCCATGGTCGGCACGACGGCCGCATTCCCTGCGACGATTCACGATCGCAGAATCTCGCCCGAGCAGGCGCAAGCAATGCTGGCTGTCGCGAGGCGCGGCAGCGACTTTCCATTCGCCGCCAACGAACGCGTCATCGAGCAGCTCAATCGCCTGCTGAGTACGCCCGATGGCAGAGCCTTCGTTCGTCGCGGGCTCGAACGTATGAAACAACACGAGCCCTTGATTGCCGACGCGATTGCCCGCTACGGCTTGCCTGCGGAGTTGAGGGCTGTGCCGCTGGTCGAGTCGGGCTATCGCAATCTGCCGCCCGGCGAGAATCCTCGGCACGGCGCCGGCCTGTGGATGTTCATCGAACCTACAGCCCGCAGGTTCGGGCTCACTGTCGACGCGGGCATCGATGAGCGTATGGATGTCGCGCTGGAAACGGACGCCGCCATGCGCATGTTCGCCGCCTTGAACGAGCAGTTTGGCGATTGGACTCTGGCCTTGCTCGCATACAACGCTGGTGAGCGGCGGGTGCAGGAAGCAGTACGCGCGACAGCTTCGCGAGACGTGTGGCACATCCTTGCCCAGGGCTACGAGAACGATCCGGACTACGTTGCGCGCGTGATGGCGGTGCTGCTCATCATGAAGAATCCCGCATCGCTCGAGTGACGGTTCCTCGAATCAGCAAGAGTCACGGATGAACGAAAAGATTGCCTTGCTACCCTTGGCGGCCCTCTGCATTGCGCTGTCCGGTTGCCATGGAGCCAAGATTCCTGCACCGCCGGTCGCGAAGCCGGCCGAGCCGGTCGAAGCATCGTTACCAGCATATATCCTGCCCAACACCGAGGTTCGTGAGATCACGTCGGGACCGCTGGGGCGCACATATCAGTTGTTCGTCAGCCTGCCGCCCTCGTACGAGGAGCGCGTGACACATCGCTTTCCTGTCCTGTTCGTGACGGATGCGAGCTATGCGTTCCCTCTGGTGCGAAACATCGGTCTCATGGTCGGGGATCGAGGCAAGGGCCTGGAGGAGTTCGTCCTCATCGGCTTGTCCTACGCCAAGGGCGAGACAGGGCAGTACAGCCGGCGGCGCGACTACACGCCGACACCGAACAGCGAAGACACAGTCTCCGACATGCCGGGTCGGCCCGCCGTGCATGGCCAAGCCGAGGTATACCGAAGGTTCATCGCCGACGAAGTGTTCCCGCTGGTGGCCGAGAGCTATCGCGTCGACATGAATCGCAAGATCTTCGCCGGCCATTCGTACGGCGGGCTCCTCGGCGCTCACATCCTGCTGACCGAGCCGACCATGTTCGAGCGCTACATCCTCAGCAGCCCCTCGTTGTGGTTCGACGACAAGGTCATGCTGGCGCGCGAGCGTGCCTATTCCGCAGCCCACACTGACATGCGCGCCGACGTCTTTCTATCGATCGGCGCGTTCGAGACAGTCAATCCGTCGTCGGGAAACAAGCGCTACCATCGTAACAAAGATATGGTGCGCGATCTGCGAACGTTCGAGGCGCAGCTGCGCTCGCGCAGCTACCCCAGCCTGCGCGTCGAAGCCACCGTCATCGACGACGAGGACCATTTGACGGTCTATCCCGCCGCCATCACACGCGGATTGATGTGGGCGCTGCCAGCTGCTGGCCATTGAAACGGATGCAGCGGGACAGCCCCGTCGCCTGACAAGCTGTTGCACACGCGATAGGATGGTCGGCGCGAGCAACAGTGCTAAGTCATAAAAAATGGAACAGTCAATTACCCTCAACCTGCCTTACGACCTGACCGATGCAGAGTGGATGAAGGTTTTGGCTGTCTACCGCGCCATGGACGGCTGGGTTGAAGGGCAGAATTTGCCCTGCTGGTTCGGCCCATTGGATAGCTCTCGTTTCGTGGCGGCGTCTGTTGAGCCGAGCGGGTTGCTGGTCGAGGGAAACCTTGAGCCTGAACTCTTCCGAGGTTGGGTTACTAAGCTCTGTGCGAGGCTGACTGTTGCACTCGGACGAGAGGTGTATGACGCCGAGGTTTAATTCGAATTCGCGTCAGGTAGCTGCGGACGCTCTTGCTCCTGCGGTGTCGGTGCGGACACGGCTGAGGGCCGGAGCGCCCACCGTCTCGGGTGAGCGCTCCGGTGCACCTTTACCTGCGGTATCCGGTGCGCAGTCCAATCGTCAAAGAGGAGATTAGTACCAAGAGCGGCAACGTCAGGCAGTACGCTGCCAGCGGCCATCGCGTGTCCATGGGCAACACTGCGGCGACGAGCGTTCCTGTGATCCCGGAAAATGCCCCGCCAAGGCAAAAGAACCAAGCCGTGGCGGTACCTGCCGCTTGGTCGAAGTCGCGCATGGCGGCATTGGGAGCTACCGCATTTGCAACGGCGATGCCGAACCCAGCTATCCACATGGGTACGAGAGCGGATAGCAGAGCCTCGGGTGCAAGGATCTCTGCCAGCACCAGCAAGACGCCGGCTACAAGCAGGCAGGCCATGGCTCGCTCTAACGAGCGTCGCATCCCCCAGCGTGGCGCCAGGGAACCGATGATCCGCGATGCGAGGATCATGGTTATGGCGATCGTTGCGAACAGCGTGCTGAACGCAATCTGCGAAAGTTGCATCCGCTCCATCATCAGCCACGGCGAGGTGGAAAAGCAGACGAAGAACGCCCCCATGCCTGCGCCATAACCAACGACGTACCACCAGAAGCGTCCGCTACGCAGCGGTTGTAGCAGCCGAGTGGATTGCACACTGGTATCGCCAGGATTGTGCGTCTCTCGCCACTGACGGAGGGCAACGAACAGCATCGCGGACATGCCGATGCCCAGCGCAATGAATATGGCGCGCCACCCGAACCACGCATCCACGAGCGCGCCCAATAGCGGCCCTGCTGCGGGCATGACCGCGAGCATCGCTCCCAGCATTCCGTACACGGCGCTTCCCTCCGGCCGACCCCCGTAGAGGTCACGCACCGTTGCGAACACCGCCACCATGCACGCAGCAGCCCCGCATGCTTGGGCAAAGCGCCAGGCGAGAAACCCCGCGGGCGATGCCGCCATTGCCAGTCCGAATGAAGCGATGGAAAAAACAAACGCGCCGGCGAGGAGCACAGGCCGTCGTCCCCATCGGTCCGATAGCGGGCCGAAAATCAGCTGGCCTGCACCGAGCATCACAAGGTAAAGAGTAAGAGTCAGTTGAACAGTCGCTGCATCCACGCGCAGGACCTGTGCCATGCCCGGAACCACGGGCAAGTACATGTCCATGCCGAGAGCGGCGAGCAGGTTGAAGGGAACCAGCATCAGAACGGTGGCCGTCTGGGAAAGACGCCACGGTGTAGTAGGGCTCGAACGCACGATCAGATCTCCTATTGAAAGGATTCAGCGGCGTTCTCGTATCGGAATGAAGGCCTGGGAGAAAACGCCGCAACGACAAAGCGAGGTCGTTGCGGCTTACCTGTCTGCTTGTTTCATTGCGCCCTTGGCAAGAGTTCTCAATTCGCCCGGCTCGGCCTGGTCTCTGCAGTTTACTATTGACAGTACCCGCTCGTAACTCGTTCCCGCTCGGCCGGCGTGCTCGCCGGATGCGGATCGGTCCGTACGAGAGGCCTCGCTGAATGTCAGCGGCTGCCGGATCGGTCCCCTAAAATTGCGTCCCTTGCATGGCGAGGAATTGCCGGTCCATGGGTGACTATAGCTTGCGTGCCTTGCTCAATCGTCCGCTCAAAAGCGCCGAGATCCTCGAGCGGCTGAGGGATGAGGACATGGAAGTGATCTACGACCTCGATCTCCTGCAAGAAGGTAGCCCGGATAGATACTGGGCGGCTGCCCGAAGTGCGGGCTTTCAGCAAGCTGCATCTCATCACACTCATGCTCGATCCCCCGTAGGCCACCGACAAGTCGCAGACTTGCGTGGCGCTGAGGCGCTACGCGATGTTCCGGCGGTGCTCCGGCGGTTCTCGTGCGCATTCGCGTAAGATAGCTTGTGCACGCGGCAGGACACTTGGAAACACAAGCGAATGAGCTACACGTTGCAGGCGATGGTCGGCAGCAGCACGACGATTGTGGCTCTTGGCGAGGACGGCGCCACGCGGGTCGAGCTGAGCGGGGGCTTGGCAATGATCCCACTGACCGGAGAGTTGCGGAACCGCTTCGGTATTTCGAGCTTGCCGCTTACAGATGATGAGGCGGAACCGATCCTGCCCGATTCGCTGTCTTCGCTTTGCTTGAAGTTCTCCCAGCACGGGCTTGTGGCGTACCTGGAGGCGGAGATCTTCGGCGGTGTCGGTTTGCAGGCGTATGTTTTGTTTAGGGATGGAGCCATGCTCGGCGCACCCGTCCGTGCTGTGGACGCGATCAATCAGGCGCTAAGGCATTTGGGCGTGCGTTCCGGTTCAAATCGCGACGAGTTTGACGCCGTGGGGCTCGGGCGGCATCGCGACACAGACGAATGGGCGTCGGATGCAGTTTCCCGAGCGGTCTCATGACCTTATATTGGCTGGCGCCAAATGACTAGGAACTCCGCTGGCCAGGATTACCGGGACCGGGAGAAAGAAATGATCGGATATTGGGCTCTCATTACTGAGGACACAGCCGCGCCCGATGCTGGCGCGTACAGCGGAGTCGTGCGCACCGGGCAACCTCTCTGTAAGTGCCCAAGCTGCGATTCGCCGATGTTTCCGGTTCTCAACTTCGCGAGTCCGATTCCGGGAATTACCTGGCGCAGTGAGCTGGGCGTGGACGGAGTGTTGTCCCTAGACGTTTGCCCGAGCTGCTCGCATTCGCTCAACAATTACTACGTCACGATCGAGGCAGCCGGCCGCAAGGCCGCGGGCGGATTTATGGACGAGGGTGGGCCGGTCTGGGAACTCGACTTGCCGTTTGGTAGCCGCCGAGTCGACCTGCAGCCGATATCGGTGAGCTTCTGGGACGACCTCGATGCGCAAGAGGAGTATCTGTCACGCCGGTTGCTGGAGGGCGTCTATCATCAGGTCGGAGGGCGGGCAGTGAAGACTTGTCGCGATCCGATCGATGAGTGTCAGCGCTGCGGCGGCCGTGTGGATTTCTTCGCTGTCATCGACTACGACGACCTGAACGTGCCGCTCTACGAAGAAGCCCAACCTCGCTCCCTGATCATCGGTGACATGCGGAGCCTCAACGTCTATCTCTGTCGGCAGTGCCCGACCATCAACTACGGTATCTCCGAGGATTAGGCCGTGCGAGTCCGCGTGAGGTAACCGCCGGTCGGTCAATCACGCAACTTCATCAGCCCGCCACAGACCGCGTTAAACCCGCACTCGTCGATGTAGAAGGGGCGTAAGCGTTCGTCGAAATCCACGTGCAGAAAATCACAGCCGGCGCGGACTGCTTCGTCACGAGCCGCGTGTACCAAGCGGACGCCGATACGCTGGCGGCGAGCGTCACTCGCCACCATCACGTCCTGAATCCAGGCATGCACGAGCCCATCCCATAGCACGTTGGCAAAGCCGACGAGTTCCTCACGCCGTCGCGCCGTGACCCAGCCCAGGCTGTGCCTGGCTGTGAGTTCGCGCCAATTCCATTCCGACTCATCGAACAGCCGCGTTTCGAAGGCCTCGGCATGAAGTCTGTTGACTTCCAGGTTCGTGAACGGGCCGCGCCACGCAAAAACGACCGGTGTATCGAGCAATGACATGACGACTCCAGCGGGCAGAGGATGGAATGTTACCATCGCGCATTCGCCCGGCAGCGAAACGGGTTGCCTATTGCGTGAGAACCCACCAGTACGTGTTGTAGGCTCCTCGCGGTCAGGGGAAACTTCGGGCTAGCCAGTACCATTCCTCGAGGCCTACGCCTTGATGCTGCTCGAGCCGAATCCGGCTCCAGCCGCGATGCGGTATCGGCGTCTTTCCATTGCGCGTCGCACTGAGTGTGGAGGGATCAAGGTCGAATCTCCCCCTTCGCGTAGCGACGACACGGAACATGCTTACATGAGGCGCGTTCGCTGAGTTGGAACGCCAGCATCGAGTAGCGATGGGTTAGAACGCCGAGTGCTGCCAACGATGCGAAGGTGGATGTAGACCTCTGGTTTGCGGCACCTGGCGTGTTACGCCACTGGGAGAACTTCGATGCAACCTCTACCTCTTAGTACAGCCCTGGCGATATCGATCCTGCTCGGCGCCGTGCCCGGCTACGCCGCGCAGGAACAGCCTACGCAGCAGGAGATGGCTGATTGCAGCGCTCAGGCACAAGCTCACAATCTGATTGGCGATGTACATGAGTCCTTCATGAAAATGTGCATGGATCCGAGATACAAGTCGGCTTCGCAGCACGAGATGATGACAAAGTGTCACGCCAGCGCCTCCGAACAGGGCTACAAAGGGGACGAGCTCAAGCAGTTCATGAACACCTGCATGAAACAGTAGACGGGCACTAGGATGCATCCCCTGCGTTGAGAGCGTACGTGTACGAGCCGGATGTATGGAATGGATTCCAGCCCGTTCTAATACGACTTGAAATATTCTCTGCAAAGCATCGTGCGTGCTCGCTATGGGATGCTTGGCAGTGCCCTGAGGGCGACTACTGCAAGGCGGGCTCGCGAGACTAAGGCGGTACTAGGACCTCAGGCTGTGTTGCGGTAGAACAGGCTGTCATCGGTCGTTTATCATTGTCCAGCGCTTCGGTCGTTCGATGGGCCGTCCGGGAATGACGTGCTCGATCCTGGTAGGAACTGGAGATGATCCGTGCACCGCGTTGATACCTTGCGCTTAATAGCATTCTCGACCATTGCGCTACTGCTGTATTCGGCAGGTGCTACCGCTGGTTGCATCATGCCAGAGCGGCCGGATCCGATACCTCTCAAGCATTCGCCCCCTGAAGCACGATATGGCGTTCAGCGCGCTTTTCAGTCCGGCGTGTATGAATTCATTGCGTGTCAGAGGAGCTCGCTGCAGAAACGTGCGCGTGGGCTTGCGCCCTCGGAGGTGCGACAGCTCATTCTGCGAGATCGTGCAGCCGAAGATCGCGCTATCGCCGAGCTCGAGTCTCTCAATCAATGCTTCAGCTATTCGAGGCGGGAATCAGATCCAGAGATCGCGCGTAGGGAGTGTGAACGCATCATCGAGTCGACGTTCCGAGACCGCAGCCAGCCTGAGTGGCTACGGCCCACAGACCTGATGAGCGATCAGCGTAGCGCGTATGGAGGTGTCTGGAGCTATCGAACATTGGACTTGGGTCGACCGGGAGACTGCATGGATGCTCCGTGCGACAACATGTTCGGTGTTGAAGTAACCAACATGACCCCAGTGGTGCTGATGTGCGAAGTGGTTCTGAAGGCGTCCAATGGGCGAGAAGGCACACTTCGGGGTGAACAAGTGATCACGTTGAATCCCGGTGACTCACTTCCGGCGGCGCGGGTCACGATCCAATCTTCTGTGGAGAACGTCGAGCCTGAAGTGATGTGTGCTCCAGCAGCACCACTCGCGCCGGCGCCGCGCGTACCTGCGGCGTGCGTCGTGAACTGGGAGCCCCGTTCGTTCGACTTTCCGATGGGCTTGGTACGTCCCTCATGGGAGAGTGGCACGGCGTTGCTGGAGTTCACGGCACCCGAGAGGTATGGGCCGCCAGAGGCTATCCGCATCGTGCACGCAGACTCTTCGAGAATCGCCCAAGGTGCACAGGCGATGATCCAGAAGCTGAGGTTTTTCACGAACTGCGCCAGTGAACGCTTTCGTCTGCGCGCGGAATACCGTGCCTTTCCTTGCTATGTATGCTTCCCTAGGGGAGTAGTGACGTTATATCGAGATAGTTGAAGCTTGGATTTTTTCCGCTGCAGACCGCCGGCTCACGGCTTCTGCCGGGTGGTCGGTTCCGCAGATCTGGTGATCGCTTGATACACCCAGCTTCGTGACAGGCCGCCTGTGTCCGGCGCTCCTTCTCCTCGATGCTGAATCATGCCGACGACGATCAGGTGATAGACAGGGTCGATCCAGAACCAGGTACCAGCAGCACCGCCCCAAGAGTAAGTCCCCTTGCCGTGATATCCGCCTGCGGCAACTGGATCCTCGACGATCGCGACACCGAGTCCGAACCCGACGCCGGGCTCGAGCGACTTCGTAGCTGCGGGCAGCATGCTCTTCGTCATGAGTTCGACCGTGAGCGGAGAAAGCAGACGCCGTCCTCCGAACTCGCCGCCATTCAGCAACATCTGGCAGAAGCGCAAGTAGTCGGAAGCTGTAGATACCAAGCCGCTGCCACCCATCGACAATGCCGGGGCCGACGTGTAGTCATCGCTCGGATGAATGACCAACTTTCGATCCTTGTCATAGGTGTAGAACGTCGAGAACCGAGCGAGCTTTTCCTTCGGCACATAGAACGCCGTGTCCTTCATCTCCAGGGGTTTGAAGATCCGTTGTTCGAGGAACACAGGCAGCGGCATTCCCGACAGCTTCTCTACCAGGTAGCCCTCTACGTCGGCAGCGACGCTGTAGTGCCAGCGCTCGCCGGGCTGAAACAACAGCGGCATCTTGGCGAGCTTGTCGATCATCACCTGCATCGGTTCAGCGCGATCCAGCACATTGACCTCGGTGTACATCTTGTCTACCGC
Organism: Steroidobacter cummioxidans; assembly: GCF_003104955.1. Lineage (NCBI taxonomy): Bacteria > Pseudomonadati > Pseudomonadota > Gammaproteobacteria > Steroidobacterales > Steroidobacteraceae > Steroidobacter > Steroidobacter cummioxidans. The sequence goes on from NZ_LSRW01000008.1 coordinate 104,432, forward strand.
CGTACTGCCAAAGATTCCATAGGTCATCCCTCCGGAATGCGTCATCAGCTCGCGCATGGTCATCGGATGATCCGGTGCAACCTCCTTGACGGAGCCAGTATTGCCGTCAACGACTGCGACCTTGAGGTTCGCGAATTCGGGGATGTGCCTGGCAACGGGATCGTTGAGCTGCCACTTACCTTCTTCCATCAGCATCAGCATGGCGACGGCTGTAATGGGCTTCGTCATCGAGTAGATGCGGAAAATCGAATCCCTCTGCATCGGGGCGCCCGACTCAACGTCGCGCTTGCCCGCGGCTTCGAAATGCACGACCTTGCCATCTTTTGCCACTGCCACGACGACTCCCGGAAGCCGGCCTTGATCGACCAACATCCGCATACCGCTCGTGAGCCGTTCGAGCCGCTCCGACGACATGCCGACGGTTTCGGGCGGTGCGTTCGGCAACCCTGCCGCCTCGACAGCGCCAACGAGTAATATTTCGGCCAGGATGATCGAGAGCCAACGCATCACTCATTTCCTCCGTGGGCGATTCGCGAAGAGGGGAGATCTTGTCGACGAAGATATGAAGACGCGATCCATGAGGGAAAGGTTGCACAACACAATCCAACGACGTTGTTACGTCCGCTTTTTCCTCCGCTCCTTCGCCACCTCGCGCGCGAGCCAGGTGCGATAGTGGGACAAATACGGCGAGTGCGGGTCGAGAAGGGAGATCAGTTCGGGCATCGCCGACAGTGCTCGCCTGTTCGGCGCATTCAGGAACACGATCACTGCGTCATGGGACGGTTGGTAGAAGTACGCGAGCGCGAGTTCGGACCAGTCGCTGCCTCCGTGACCGACCACCTTGAACTCCCCATAGTCGATGACTTCAAAGCCCAGCCCGTAACCTTGCGAACGAGGGCAGACGGCTGTGCCATTGGCCTTGCAGTCCACGACGCGCTCCTCCCCCTTGTCCGTCTGAACACGGTTGCGCTCCGCGGCAAGTTTGGAGTCATAGTCCGCCTCGCTCATGACGGAGATCAGGAACCGCGCGTAGTCGACGATGGCGCGCGCCAGATATGGGCGCCCGGGCTGTTCTCGAAGGCCAGCTCTCTGTCGGAGCGGAAAAACGCCAGTTGGGAAAGCCGCTCGTGTGGTTCAACACCATGCGCGCGGTTAGTTGCTCGCGGCGAGGATCGTGCGCGATGTCCGGATCGATCCAATACGGCGCCAACGGCTCATCCAAGTCCAGCTTACCTTTTGCGACCAGGCGCAGCGCCGTCTCCGCCGCGACGGTCTTGGTGATCGAAGCAACATTGAAACGCGTCTTCGCCGATGCCGGAACGCCCGGCTCCGGCTCGCCATAGTAGCCAGTCCAGACGAGGTTGCCGTCGTCGATCACTCCGACACCGGCGGTAAGGACTCCGTTCTCGGCGATCAAGTTGGCGAGGGCGCGATCGAGGCTGGCCGGCGGCGGCGGAACATGGCCCCGTTGGCTCTCCGGCTGGGCCGCCGATTCCGCATGCGTACCGACGGCGGAAATCAGCAGGGCGAATATCACTAACCTGTTCATGAGCGACCCTAGAGCATGAGTCGATGAGATGCGCCGGATTGCCGCAAAGTTTGAATGACGTGCCGATAGGCACCACAGAACTGTCTTTGGGCTGTTCCTGCAGTCTCAGCCCCCCCGAGGAGCCGATAGTCGCTACGAGAGCATGAATCTGCCCTATGTTTAGTGCTGCCAGCTGCCCCTGAGGTTAACCGCAGCCGTGAGTTAGCTGTAACTTTCCGCTCGCAAGCGTGTTCTGAGTAGATAACCCGGAGCATGCATGGAGTCTCACCGCATGACACGATTGACGACAGTGGGAAGCCGACTGGGGATCGCGGCGCTCGTGGCGTTGGGTATATCGCTGCTGGCGACGTCGGCGATTCGCGCGGCAGAGCTGGCCACCCCTCCGGAATCGGGTTCACAGCGCGCCGCGACGATCGGCGATCGCGAAATCGCGAAGCTCGTGCGCTTCCGCATCGAAAAGCAGCGTCGCGCGACGTCCGCGGTCGTCGGAGTGCTGCGCCCTTCGGGCCGGAGCATCATCGCGTATCAGTCGAAGCGCGGACTGCACGCCGTCGAACCGGACGGCGACACGATATTCGAGATCGCTTCGCTCACGAAGGTCTTCACTGCGTTGCTGCTGGCGGATGCGGTGACGCGTGGCGATGTGCGGTTCGACGATCCGCTCTCGGCGTTCGTGCCGATCGGCGTGAAGGTCCCGGAATTTTCCGGGCGCGCCATCACACTCGTGGACCTCGCCACGCATACGTCTGGCCTGCCGCTGCGGCCGAACAATCTGACCGCCGCGCCGGATGCGCCGAACAAGTATGCGGGGTACACGCTCAATCAGCTGTATGCGGGCCTGCCGGAATATCACCTCGCGCATGCGCCCGGGTCGCAGTTCGAGTATTCCAACCTCGCGTTCGCTTTACTCGGCCACGCACTCACACGGCAGACGGGCACATCTGACGCTGC
>NZ_LSRW01000009.1:0-197752 GCF_003104955.1 Steroidobacter cummioxidans
GCAGCGTCAGATGTGTATAAGAGACAGGATCAGTTACTTACCAGATCCCACCGAACCCTTTGCCGAGCCATCCGCTGACATTCTCGGGCGCATTCGCCGCGAGGGCGCGCATCCTACCACAACAATCGGCAGATGCAGCTACTCTGTGCTGGAAGGCCGCAAAATTCTTTGCCCCGCCCGCCACCAGCCCGCGCGCGCCACGCACCCTCGCGAGTGCGTCGCCACGCCCGTGTCGACCCAGTGAGCGCAATCGCTCGCATCGNATNGATGATGGCGAACGCACCGACGGTGCGCACGCGCGCGAGTGTCGACGATCTGTACAAATGAATCGCCAGCAGCGACTGGCGAATTTTCCGACAGCATCACAGCACAGCGATTGATTGCGATGACTGTCGTTCTGCCTCATCATTCACCGGCTTTTTTGCACGAGTATCGCTGAGGGAAGTTTATGGCTGCGCGGGTGAGCGCCTCGAAGGCAAATAAGAAAACGGAAGTGCAGTCGCACAAGCATGAATTACGAACCGAGGTTCAGGAATTCAAGCGGCGGCGGATTCTGGAGCAATCACGTGAGTTGTTTTTTGCACAGGGCTATGAAGCGACCACTCTCGACACGATCGCTGCCGAGCTGAAAGTCACCAAGCCTTTCTTATATTCGTACTTTCGGAACAAGAGCGAGATCCTCAACGCCATTTGTGAGATTGGCATCCGCTCGCCGCTCGGCGCGCTCGACGAGGCTCTGGCAACCAAGCTGCCGCCTGGAGAAAAACTGCGATTGGCGATCGAGCGCGTGACTTCGGCGGTGCTGCTGAATCAGCAGTGCATCGTGGTATATCGGCGCGAGGAAATGAATCTCGAGCCCGAGGAATGGCAGGTGCTGACCGACCTGAAGCTGGAATTCGATCGCAAGCTGTCCGCGTTGCTGATGGAAGGCGCGAAGCGCGGCGAATTCACATTCGACGATCCCGATTTCACCTCGCTGTCGATCGGCGGCCTGCTCACCTGGGCGGCGCTGTGGTGGCGACCGATGGGCCGCTGGTCACAGACCGATGTGGTCATGCATATGATCCGGAACGTGGAGCGCATGGTCGGCCGCAAGACTCGCCCCGCCGGCGCGATGTGACTGTCATACCAGCAGACAACGCCGGGCACGCCGACTGAGTCACGTCCGCGGATTCAGTTTTGTTCGCTGATGTAACGCGTCGGCGCGGCGCCGAACGCCTTGCGAAACATTGCCGTGAAGGCGCTTGGACTGTTGTAGCCAACATCGAAGGCCACCGCCGTCACCGGCTCGCCGGTTGCCAGCCGTGACATCGCTTCCATCAACCGCACGTGCTGGCGCCAGGTAGCAAAGCTCATCAGCGTTTCGCGACGAAACATTCTTGTGAACGTGCGACGCCCCATGCCTGCGATGCGCGCCCAATCATCCAATGTATCTGCATGCGCCGGATCTTCGAGGATCGCGCGACACACCTTCAGCAAACGCGGATCCTGAGGCATCGAAATATCCAACGGAATGCTCGGCGCGCTCGCGATCTCATCCAGGATCAGTCTCATCACGCGACCATCGCGACCTGCTTCGTCGTATTCGACAGGCATGCGCACAGCGGCGATGATCAGTTCACGCAGCAGATCGGACACTTCGAAGACGCGGCACGCTGCGGGCAGATCGCCTCGCGCGCGCTCATCGATATAGAGGGTGCGCACCGACACGTGGCCACGACAGGTCATCTCATGCGCCACACCGCTGGGAATCCACAGCGCACGCTGTGGCGGCAAAATATAACTGGCGTGGTCGGTGGTCACCGAAGCCACGCCGGAAATCGAGTACATCACCTGCGCGCGTTTGTGCGAATGTCGCGGCTGCACCGTGCCCGCTTCGTATTCGTCAGCCACCGCGGCGACTGGGCGGGGCACATCCTGATAGTCAATGCTTTGCGTGCTGCGCGGGACCTCACCAGGCGTTCCGTTATTGGAGGCCGCCCCACGATCGAGTGGGCCTTCAGCAGCGCCGCGGCGCTGGCCCGGACGAGATGAATGCTGCTCCATCGGCGACGGCACACCAATAGCTGACTGGTACCTTGCGCTAGCAGTGATACCACAAAATCGACCGGGTAGACATTACGCAAGCACGGAGCTCGAGCATTGCCAGACCCAACCAACACTGTCATCTGCGCGCGCGGTGCCGTCCTCGATCCCGACATTCGCCAGTTCGTTGCCAGAATGAGTGCACCCTTCGCCAGTCACCCTGATTTCAACGGCTTATCTTTTCCAGAAATGCGACGCGCCTGCGAGCGAGTTCGAGCACCCTGGGCGGCGCGCGCCCGATCATGGCGCAGAGAATCGAGCACACGATCTCAACACCGCCGGGCGACGTGCGCGTGCGCATCCACAACCCGTCAGTGCGCGCAGAAAAGCGGGCACTCATCTATTTGCATGGCGGTGGTTGGACCACATTCAGCATCGATACCCATGATCGCTTGGTGCGCGAGTACGCAGATCGAGGCGACAGCGTCGTCATCGGCGTCGACTACGCGCTATCGCCGAAGTGAAATTTCCCGTGGCCCCAACAAATCGCTGCGGTAGTGCGGTGGACTCGTCAGCACAGTGCGGCACCGGGCATTCACCGCGATCGGATGGCTGTGGGTGGTGATTCGGCTGGCGGCAATCTCGCGATCACGCCTGCATTGAGCTTACGAGATGAAGGCGACGTGGCGGCAAACTGCCGCCAGCGTTCATAGTCATTCCCGAATGTGACATGCCCACCGAACAGAACTGGCGGCTCGCCAGACAACTCGAGCAAGCCGGCGTGAAAGTCACAAATGCCTACCGGCGGGCAGACTCCTCCAGCAGCTGCGCGACCGTCTTCAAGACGGCCATGGCGCGGAATGGCTTGCGAAGGAAGCTGTTGTAGTCGGTGCAGGTCTCGCGCACCGCCGCTTCTTCCAGGGAGCTCATCATGATGATGGGAATCTTGGCGAACGACGCGTTGTTACGAATCGCCGCCAGCGTCTGGGTGCCGTCCATGATGGGCATCATGTAGTCGAGCATGATGAGATCGGGCGTGAGCTCGCTCAGGCGCGCCAGGGCCTGCTTGCCGTTGATCGCGGTGGCGACGCGATACCCCTCGTCTTCGAGGATGGACTGCAGCACCTCGGCGACGCCGAACTCATCATCGACGACTAGCACGGTTTGCATGCCTATGCCTTACCGCGACGTCGAGCGGCGGCGCGTCGTCCTTTAGCTTGCTTCTTTGGGCGGCTCGGCGCGGCAACGGCGTCGGGACGCTCCGTGCCAAATCCAGACAGGACGCCTTCGGCAGTCTTGAAGCTATCGACGAACCGCAGGCCCTGGTCTCCGATCTCGAACTCGCGCAGCTTGGGATCGAAGCCGCCACCACGCACCTTCATGATCGAGATCAGGCGGCGCAGGCGGCCCTGATACTCCGAGTAGCGCAGCAGGATCATGTTCTCGGTGACGGCGGAAATGCCGGTGGCCGGCACCAGCAGCTCCGGTCCGATCAGATTCTGAGTTTCCATGGCGCAGACCGTGGTGACGCCCAGGCTGCGCAACTCATTGGCCACGGCGGCGAAGAACGGTGTGAGCCGCTCGTGCGTCTCCGCGGTGCCGGCGAACCCGCCCCAGCCGTCGATGAACAGGCGCTTGACCTTGCGACGGCGGACCGCGTCGATCAGCTCGTTGCCCAGCGCATCCAGGATGCGCTCGAACGGCGGCCGCCACAGAACCTCCAGATGACCTGCCGCGACTTTCGACTTCAAGTCGATGCCGATGAGCCGCGCGTTGGCAACCAGCCGTTCTGGCGACTCGTAGAAGCCAAAATGCAGGCCGGGCTCGGCCTTGCTCGAGCCCTGCAGGAATGCCGTGCCAAGCGTGGTCTTGCCCGAGCCCGAGGGCCCCAGCACCAGCGTCGATGAATCGGCGATCAGTCCCCCGCCGGTCATCTCATCCAGCTGCGCAATGCCGGTAGAGATCCTGTCGCCGTCGGCGATGCCGGTATTGCGCAGAAAACGCGACTCCGGCCGTGGGTGCACAACCAGTCCGTCGTCGGTGATCTGAAAAGGATGCCGGCCGCGCAAGCTGGCGGAGCCACGGAACTTGCGCACCTCCAGCTCGCGCTGGCGGCGTTTTCCGTAGGGCACGTCTTCGAGCGTAATCAGACCATCCACCATGGTGTGTTCCGGGTGGTACTCACCCCTGCGACCATTTGTCAGGAGCAGCGTGCAACACCCAGCGGTGGCGGCGTGTGCCTGCAACTCATGGATGAACTTCCGGAACTCCCGATCCGAGGTGCTGGTTTCCTCGACCGCGATCAAGCCATCGAGAATCAGAATGCTGGCCTCATGAGCGCGCATTTCCCGGCGCAACAGATCCATCATTCCCTTCAGCCCGTTCTCCTCCAGCACGCGGAATGCACTGATGTAGTACACGTACTTCGGGATCAGGTGCGCGTCGTAAAAACTCATCTGCTCCAGATGCTGGAGCATGCGCGCATGATTTTCGGCGAGCAGGGTGACGAACAGCGCGCGCTTGCCCTGGCGGGCGTTCTGAAAGCAGATCTGATTGGCGAGAATCGTTTTGCCGGCACCCGGAGTGCCGCGCACGATGTAAACGGCGCCTTCGAAAAAGCCGCCCTTGAGCACCTCATCCAGTCCGGGCACGCCGGTGGCGATGCGCTCCAAGCCGGGCTCATGACTGAGTTCTTTGTTGTTCACGTGACCGCGTTAGCCCTCGTAGTCCAAGCGTATCCTTACGCGATTTTAGCGTGAGCCATCACGTCGCGTGGCAGTCTTACAATGAATGTCGAGCCGCTGCCTGGCTCGCTTTGCAGCGCCATGCTGCCGCCTTGGGCCTGCACCAGCCTGCTCGACAGCCACAACCCGATGCCGAAGCCGCCGCTGCGCGGTGCGCCGGAAGCTCGCTGGAAGCGCTGAAAAATTCGCTCGCGATCGGCGGGCGCGATGCCGATGCCGTGATCGATTACGCGCAATTCCACCCACTCCGGATCGCTCTCCAGCTCGACTCGCACTGGCTTGCCGTCGCCGTAGCGAATCGCATTGGACACGAGGTTGTCCAGAATCTGCTCAGTGGCCAAGTGATCCCAAGTCCCATCGACGGGACCGGCCAGGTCGCAGCCCAAGGTCGAGCCCGCATGGCCGGCCAGTTGCTCGTACTTGCGAATGCAGGCTCGCACCAGCTCACATAAGTCGAACGCGGTCGGCTCGAGTCGCACGTCCTCGGCGTTCAGGCGAGTGATCTCCAGCAGCGTAGTTGCCCTACGCACATAGTGATCGACCGCGACTTCCAGTGTCTCCAGTCCCTGGAGCAGCGCCGGCGAGGCCCGCTCACGCCGCGCACGCGACAACAGTAGCTGCACCTGCCCGACGATGGGCGTCATCGGGTTGCGCAGTTCGTGAGCAGCGATGGCGATGAACTCATCCCGGGCTGCAATCGCCGCGCGCAACTCCTCGATGAGGCGCTCCTGATCAGCGGTGGGCGATGGAGTGGTCATCCCATCTGTTTGTCCTGGTAAAACGTGCGCGGGATTATAGGCAGGCAGTCTTGCAGCGCGCGCAGATTTATCGAGTCAGATAATTTCCGACACACACATAGGTTAAGCTCGCGAACCCACACGGCTGTATATGAGAATCCGGCCGTATCCCCGATAGAGAGTGAGTGACGATGTGTTTTCGGCGACTGTGGCTACACGCCAGTCGCACCGTCTGGTGCCTGCTTGTATTCATTGCTCCATTGAGCACGGTCGCAGCCGAAACTCACGCTGGCTGCGAGCAACAGTTCGCCCCTCGCAGCGGCGAACCCGGTAAGGACGTGATGTGGGTCGCGACCATCGACGAGGTGGTCACGGCCATGCTGCGCGTGGCCGGCGTCACGAACCGGGATCGAGTCATCGATCTGGGCTCGGGCGATGGCAAGATTCCGATCGCTGCCGCCAAGCAGTTCGGCGCCAGTGCGCTGGGCATCGAATACAACCCGCAGCTGGTTCAGCTCGCCGAATGTCACGCGCGCGTCGAGCAGGTCACCGATAAGGCGCAGTTCCAGCAAGGCGACATATTCCAGATCGATTTCAGCGACGCGACCGTGCTGACGCTGTATCTCGGCCCCACCATCAATCTCAAGCTGCGCCCGACCATATTGAACATGCGACCGGGCACGCGCGTCGTGTCCAACAACTTCGACATGGGCGAATGGCGTCCGGATGAAGTGCTCGAATCCGACGTCGGCAATACCCGCGCCTTGCTCTGGATCGTGCCGGCACAGATTGCGGGCGAATGGCGCTTCACGGAGGTCGGCGGCACGACCAGCTTCGATGTCGAGCTTCGGCAAAGCTTTCAATTCATCGAGGCCTTGGCCGCGCGCGGCGAGCGACTGGGCGTGCGTGAAGGCCGCCTGGAAGGCAATCGAGTGGAGCTCGTGGTGCTGGAGCACCAGCCCGTGAGGCTGATCGGCGAAGTGAGCGGCGAGCGGATTCTCGTCGCTGAAGTGAAAGACAGCAGCGTCGTCCGCCGCTACATCGGCACGCGTCGGTGAGCTACTGCTCCGGTAAGGTTGGCGATGTTTGTATCCCTACGAACCGCGGCGAGAGCAGTTGACCTCGCAACAGTTCCGCCCGACGCTTTTTTCGAAAAACGGACGCGTAAGCGCGACTGGGCATTGAGCTGCACGACCGAGCCGTCGGCAAGCGCCAGGATGAGGACGCGCGCGGCGAGAGGGCCTGCGCTGATCAGCGCTGCGCATGGCGCGCTCGACTTGTAACAGATTGTTACAGGTAAAGGGGATGGCGGAGAGTGAGGGATTCGAACCCTCGATGGGCTTTTGACCCATACACCCTTAGCAGGGGTGCGCCTTCGACCACTCGGCCAACTCTCCGGCGCCTGCCTGGGCAAGACGCCCAGGTCAGTGAAGGCCGGCAAGAATACTGGCCGAGGCCCGTCAGGTAAAGGGTCGGACGAAGAACGCGCCCACAGCGTTCAAAGCGACCCTCGCGGGAGTGGCGGGCCACCCCGCGATTGAGCTACTGCGCGAAGATCTCAGGAACCCGCGCCGGTGATCGGACGCTTCGCTGCGCCGCCGCCTGCCGCCTGTTCCTCGCGCTTGATGCGCTCGTAGATCTCTTCACGATGTACGGCAACCTCTTTTGGCGCGTTCACGCCCACACGCACCTGGTTACCTTTGACGCCTAAGACGGTCACTGTGATGTCGTTACCTATCATCACGGTCTCACCGACGCGCCTTGTCAGAATCAACATGGTTCGCTCCTTGCTGTCAGCCGAACGATCAAGTTGCGTTTGCCGGCGGTGGAATCACCGCCCTCCCACAGCGCGCGCACTTTTCATTCGAAATCGAGAGTAGGTCAGCTGCTCGGGTAATGGGGATCGGGATTTCCCTGAATATCGAAATTACCCTCACAAGAAAGACAATATATTTTTTAGTATGTTCGCACTATTCAATTATCGGCGCACCCGAATTTTCCCCAGTATCGAAAAAAACTACTTCGTGGGCATTCGGTTCGACCGACATAATGCGGGCAGCTAAGCAAAGAACTCAGTACACCAGCTTCCTTGCGGGCCTGCAGTTCGCGCAATCACTGTTGACAGTTTCAGGCTGACTTTGCCGTTATTTTGGACTCGATCCAGGAAACGACTGCAGCCAGGGCATCATCCAGCTTCGCCGGATCATTGCCGCCCGCTTGCGCCATGTCAGCGCGACCACCACCGCGACCGCCCACCTGTTGCGCTACGAAGTTGACCAAATCGCCGGCTTTCACCCGCGACGTCTGATCCGCCGTCACACCCGCGATCAGCACGACCTTGTTCGCGTCGTCCACCGACGCAAGCACAATGGCCGCTGAGCTCAACTTGTTCTTCAGCTGATCCACGGCATCGCGCAAGGCTGGCGCATCCGCGCCATCGACTCGCGTAGCGACGACCTTCAAACCGCCGACATCGACCGCGGAGCTCGTCAGGTCGTTGCCTTGTCCACTGGCGAGCTTGGACTTGAGCGCGGCCACTTCCTTTTCCAGCTTGCGGCTGCGATCCAGCAGCTGTCGGACTTTGTCCTCGACATCGTCGCGGCCCGCTTTCACCAGCGAGGCCACATCGCGTAGCACACGATCGGTCTGCGAAATCCATTCGTACGCGCCCTGTCCCGTGACAGCTTCTATGCGCCGAATGCCCGCAGCCACACCGCCTTCGCTGACGATCTTGAACAAGCCGATGTCGCCAGCACGGCTTACATGGGTGCCGCCGCACAGCTCGGTGGAAAATCCGCCAAAGCTCAGCACACGCACTTCATCCTCATACTTCTCGCCGAACAGAGCCATTGCCCCTGAGGCCACTGCCGCGTCGTAGGGCATCAACTTGGTCTCGGCGGGCGCATTCGCACGGATTTCCACGTTCACCAGCGCTTCGATCGTCTTCAACTCTTCCGGCGTGACTGCCGCGAAGTGCGCGAAGTCGAAGCGCAGACGGTCGGGCGCGACCAACGAGCCCTTCTGTGTCACATGCGCGCCCAGCACTTTGCGTAAGGCTGCGTGCAACAAATGCGTGGCCGAGTGATTGGCCATCGTCGCGCGACGACGCTCTCCGTCCACGCGAGCTTCGATACGAGCACCGACACGCAACTCGCCTTCTGTTACGCGGCCCACATGCGCAAATGCGCTGCCGATTTTTTGGGTATCGACAACTTCGAACGCAACATTAGGACCGGTCAAGACGCCTGTGTCACCCACCTGGCCGCCGCTTTCGGCGTAGAAAGGCGTGTGATCGAGAATCACCTGACCTTGCTCACCCGCACGCAGCACGTCGACGCGTTCTTTGCCTCGAAGCAACGTGACGACAGTGCCCGCATCGACCAGGTTGTCGTAGCCGCTGAAGTTGGTCTTGTCGTCCAGCGACACGCCGGCGCGCAAATCGACGCCGAATTTGCTGGCAGCCTTGCTGGTGTCGCGCTGGACCTGCATGGCCTGCTCGAAGCCGGCCTCGTCGATCGTGAGGCCACGCTCGCGCGCGATGTCCGCGGTGAGATCCGACGGGAAACCAAAGGTGTCGTACAGCCGGAACACCGTTTCGCCCGGAATTTCCTTTTTGCCGCCAAGTCCGGCGATTGCCTGATCCAGCAACACCATGCCCTGCGACAACGTCTCGGCGAAGCGCTCCTCTTCCTGCTTCAACACGCGCTCGATCTGCGCTCGTTGAGTGCGCAGCTCGGGATATGCATCGCCCATTTCCTTTTCGAGCGCGCCCATCAGGGTGTAGAAGAACGGCTGCGTCTGGCCGAGCTTATAACCGTGACGAATCGCACGGCGAATGATGCGACGGAGCACATAGCCGCGACCTTCGTTCGACGGGAACACGCCATCGGCCACGAGGAATGAACATGCGCGAATATGATCGGCGATGACGCGCAGCGAGCTCGCAGACAAATCCTTGGTGCGGGTCGCCTCTGCGGCCGCCTCGATCAGATTGACGAACAGATCGATCTCATAGTTCGAGTGCACGCCCTGCATGACGGCAGCGGTGCGCTCGAGGCCCATGCCGGTATCGACCGAAGGCTTCGGCAGCGGCGTGAGCTGACCGTCGGCCGAGCGATCGAACTGCATGAACACCAGATTCCAGATCTCGATCCAACGATCGCCATCGGCGTCCGGCGAGCCCGGCGGACCGCCCGGCACATCGGCGCCGTGATCGTAGAAAATCTCCGAGCACGGACCGCACGGGCCGGTTTCGCCCATCTGCCAGAAGTTGTCCGAGCCGCCACCCGGCTTGTCGCCGATGCGCACGATGCGCTCCGCGGCCACGCCGACTTCTTTGTTCCAGATGTCATAGGCTTCGTCATCGGTGTGATACACAGTGACCATCAGGCGCCGCGGATCGATGCCGAGATACTGCTTGCCCGTTACGAAATCCCACGCGAAGCGGATGGCGTCGCGCTTGAAGTAATCGCCGAAGCTGAAGTTACCGAGCATCTCGAAGAAGGTGTGATGCCGGGCCGTGTAGCCGACATTCTCGAGATCGTTGTGCTTGCCGCCGGCGCGCACGCAGCGCTGGGAGCTGACCGCGCGGCTGTAGTTGCGCTTGTCCTTGCCTAAAAATACATCCTTGAACTGCACCATACCGGCGTTGGTGAACAGCAGGGTCGGGTCGTTGCCCGGCACCAACGAGCTGGACGCCACGATCTGGTGGCCACGCTCACGGAAAAAGTTGAGGAACAGCGCGCGAAGGTCGGCGCTCGACAGGCGCTTGGCAGTCATGAGGAACCGTCAGGGGTGATCCGGATCGCATCCTCCGCCCGGATCACTGTCCTTTTCCGGCTCGATGTCCAACACATCATCGAGATGGGGATCGAACTTCAGGGCGGCGCGGATTTGATCGCTGTTAAAACCGCGATATTGAAGGAACCGCGCCTGCTTTGCACGCTCGCTCGGGGTTTTAGGCAGGGCTACACCGAACTTGCGGCGCCGGACCTCGGCCGCCAGTCCGTTCCAATCCTGCTCGCCGCCAGCAATTTCCTGCTGGATCTGCGAGTCCGTAATGCCCTGCTGACGCAGCTGCGCCCGGATTCGCACTGGCCCCTGGCCGCGCCGGGCATGGTGGTGGACATAATTCGTGGCGAAGCGCTCGTCCGAGAGCCACTTTTTCTTGCCCAGCTTGTCGAGCACGCTGGCGATGCTGCTTTCGGGATAGCCCTTCGCCGCCAGCTTGCGCTTCAACTCCTCGGTGGAATGCTCACGACGCGATAACAAGCGCACCGCGGCAATCTCGACTTCCTTGTCCTGCTTCTTGGCGCGCTCGGCCCGCTCTTCAGGAGTTAGCGCCTCATCGTCGACCGCGGGCAGCCCCGCGGCCTCGAATAGTTCGCGCGTGCGACTGGTCTTAGACCGCCTCACCCTTCACTGCCTTGGTATCCGGCAACAGCTTTTCGCGAATCTTGCCTTCGATCTCGCGAGCGATCTCGGGATGCGTCTGCAGGAAGGTGCGGGCGTTCTCCTTACCCTGACCGATGCGCTCGCCGTTGTAGCTGTACCAGGAGCCCGACTTCTCGACCAAGCCCTGCAACACGCCGATATCGATGATCTCGCCGTTACGCGAAATGCCCTGGCCGTACATGATTTCGAACTCAGCCTCGCGGAACGGCGGCGCGACCTTGTTCTTGACCACTTTGACGCGCGTCTGGTTGCCGACCACTTCCTCGCCACTCTTGATGGCGCCGATGCGGCGGATGTCGAGGCGCACCGACGAATAGAACTTGAGCGCATTGCCGCCGGTGGTGGTCTCGGGGTTACCGAACATCACGCCGATCTTCATACGGATCTGGTTGATGAAAATGACGATGGTGTTGGAGCGCTTGATATTACCGGTGAGCTTGCGCAGCGCCTGCGACATCAGGCGGGCCTGCAAGCCGACGTGCGTGTCCCCCATTTCGCCTTCGATTTCGGCCTTCGGCGTCAGCGCCGCGACCGAGTCGACCACGATCACGTCGACCGCGCTGGAGCGCACCAGCATATCCGTGATTTCCAGAGCCTGCTCGCCGGTGTCCGGCTGCGACACCAACAGTTCCTGCACGTTCACACCGAGCTTCTCGGCGTACACCGGATCGAGCGCGTGTTCCGCGTCGACGAAGGCCGCCGTGCCGCCGGCGCGCTGAGCTTCGGCGATGACCTGCAGAGTCAGCGTGGTTTTACCTGAGGATTCCGGACCGTAGATCTCGATGACTCGGCCGCGGGGCAGTCCGCCCACGCCGAGCGCGATATCCAGGCCCAGCGAGCCAGTGGACACCGCTTCCACATCGTAAGTGGCGCTGGCGTCGCCCAGACGCATCACCGAGCCCTTGCCGAACTGCTTCTCGATCTGGCCAAGCGCGGCGACTAGCGCCTTCTTACGATTTTCTTCCATCGGAGGACCTGTCGATAGATTGGATGTTGATTAGTGGCCTGCAGCTGCGGCGCCAGTATTCACCTACTGAACGCTCGAAACTGGGGAATATCTGTATATTTGCACAGTTATTCGCGCTCCGCCACTGTCGGCGCCGGTGTAGGCGTCATTGTAACGATCAGCGCAGCGGCCAGCGCTCCAGGATCGAGTACTGCGAGCCGCTGGCATCGGAAACCGATTCGACCAGCACGAACTCGTTCACCTGCTGGCGCAATGTTTTGATTTTCTGGGGTTGCAGGCTGCGGGGCAGGTCGCGGGCCAGCGTGATGTGCGGGATATAGGGGCGTTCATCCAGTTGCTTCAGCTGGCTGCTCAGACTGGCGCGCAGGCCTGCTGCCAAGGCAATCGCGCTGGCCGGCGGTCTCGACGTGGTGAGACACAGCACTCGGCGGCCCCACGATTCGATGCCATCGAAATCCAGCGCAAATGCCGCACTGCCGGCCCAGCCCTCGCCGGCTTGCTGAATGACCGCAAAACGCTGGTTCGGAATCTGGCCGAGAAATAACAGGGTGACGTGGAAATTCCGTGGCGATATCAGCCGTCCGCCACTCGCTCGGGCCGCAGGAAGGGTGGCTGCTTCGAGCTCTGCGCGAAACTCACCACCCGGCCACAGCGCGAAGAACAACCGCTGCTGGGCAGGACGGCCCACCGCCGACCTCAGGGCTTCCGCTGCAGCTGACTCAACTCGCGCAGAACTCGCGCCACGGACTGACGGCGAATTGCCTCACGGTCTCCGGTGAATGTCTCCAGCGCAACCCGGGTCTCTATTTCATGCCCCTCTTTCCAGGCCCAGCCAAACCACACCGTCCCGATCGGTTTGCCCGGCTGCGCGCCCGCAGGGCCGGCGATACCCGTCACCGCCAGCGCTATGTGACCGCCAAGCGTTTCCAGCGCGCCGATCGCCATTTCTCGAGCCGTCGCCTCGCTGACCGCTCCATGTGACGCGAGCGTCGAGGGCCGCACTCCGAGCAAGGATTGCTTCAGCGTGTTGCTATACGCCACCACGCCGCCGTCGTACCACGCCGAACTGCCCGCAATATCGGTCAACAGCTTGGCGACCCAGCCGCCGGTGCACGATTCCGCCGTCACCAGGCGCCGCTCGGCGTCCAGCAGGTCCGCGCCGGCCTGGGTGGCGAGGCGCTTCAAATCGTCATCGCTGTTCATGCCATGCATGCTTCAGGGTCCTGGGGATGAACGTCAAGCTGGGCATATCCGGATTCGCACAGGCACAATTCCGTCCTTTGTCGCCCGGGCTTGGGCCACTGTCGGCTCGAGACCTGATCTGCCTTCCATAGCGTCATAGAGAGTTAGTCACTTAAGCGATGTCCGCCGCCCTGGAATCCCACACCCCGTCCATGCAGCAATACCTGCGCCTCAAAGCGCAGTATCCGAACGAGCTGCTGTTCTATCGCATGGGCGACTTCTACGAGTTGTTCTTCGACGATGCCAAACGGGCCGCGCGCCTGTTGGACATCACCCTGACCGCGCGCGGGCAATCGGGCGGGCAGCCAATTCCCATGGCCGGCGTGCCGTATCACAGCGCCGAGTCCTATCTTGCGCGACTGGTGCGCAAAGGCGAGTCCGTCGCCATTTGCGAACAGATCGGCGATCCAGCGAAATCGAAGGGGCCGGTCGAGCGTGCAGTGGTGCGCGTCGTCACACCGGGCACGGTCACCGATGACGCCTTCCTCGATGCGCGCAAGGACAATCTGCTCGCGTCGCTGTATCGCGAAGGTCAGCGCTTCGGCCTCGCGTGGCTGGAGTTGTCGAGCGGTCGCTTCAGTGTGATGGAAGCGGCCGGCGACGAAGGCCTCGCCGCCGAGATCGAGCGTCTGCGACCGGCCGAGCTGCTCGTGCCCGAATCGGGGGCGCCCGCGGGCATCACGACACACGTGCGCGAGCGCCCGCTGTGGCACTTCGATTTGGAAACATGCACGCGGATGCTGTGCGAGCAATTTTCGACGCGTGATCTTTCCGGCTTCGGTTGCGCCGAATACTCGCTCGCGATTCGCGCGGCGGGAACATTGCTTCAATACGTTCGCGACACGCAAAAGGCTGCACTGCCGCACCTGCGCGGCCTGCGCACCGAAGAACGCAGCGAAGCCGTGCTGCTCGACGCTGCCACTCGTCGCAATCTCGAACTGGATGTGAGTTTGACGAACCGGCCTGAATGCACCGTGTCGGCTGTGCTCGATCAAACCGCGACGGCGATGGGCGGTCGCGAATTGCGCCGGTGGCTCAATCGGCCGCTGCGTGATCGCGGTGCTGTTGAATTGCGGCTGCAGGCGATTTCGACATTGATCGATCGCGCGCTGTACACGCAGTTGCACGATCTGCTCAATCACGTGGGCGACATCGAGCGCGGCCTTGCCCGTGTCGCGCTGAAAAGCGCGCGCCCTCGGGATCTGGCGCAGCTGCGTGATGCGCTCGGACGTTTGCCTGAATTGCAGCAGCTGCTGGCGAACATCGACTCTCCGCTCCTGCGTGAGTTCGCTTCGCAGGCGGGCACCTATCCCGACCTCCACGACGTGCTCACACGAGCCATCGTTGAATCGCCGCCGCCCATCCTGCGCGAAGGCGGCGTGATCGCTCAGGGCTACGACGCCGAGCTCGATGAGCTCAAGCTCATCAGCGAGCATAGCGATCAATATCTGGTGCAACTCGAAGCGCGCGAACGCGAGCGTAGCGGCATCGCGAACCTGCGACTCGGCTACAACCGGGTCTCGGGCTACTACATCGAGATCAACCGCAGCTTCGCCGACAAGGTGCCCACTGATTATCACCGTCGTCAGACGGTGAAGAACGCCGAGCGTTACATCACGCCAGAGCTGAAAGAGTTCGAAGACAAGGTGCTCGGCGCGCGCGACCGGGCGCTGGCTCGTGAGAAACAACTTTATGACGCGCTGCTCGATGTGCTGATCGCCAAGCTCGCCGAGCTGCAAGGCTCCGCCGCGGCGCTCGCAGCACTCGACGTGCTATCGAACCTGGCCGAGCGCGCAGTGAACTTGCGTTACGCGCAGCCGGAGCTTTCCGACGATCCGGTGATTCAGATCACCGAGGGCCGTCACCCCGTCGTCGAGCGCTTCATCGATCAACCGTTCGTGCCCAACGATCTGCGTTTGAACACCGATCGGCGCATGCAGGTAATCACCGGCCCGAACATGGGCGGTAAGTCGACCTTCATGCGCCAGACCGCGCTGATCGTCATCCTCGCTCGCATCGGCAGCTATGTCCCCGCCACCGCGGCGCGCATCGGACCGATCGATCGTGTGTTCACTCGCATCGGCGCCTCGGACGATCTCGCCGGCGGCCGCTCGACCTTCATGGTGGAGATGACGGAAGCGGCAAACATTCTGAATAACGCGACCAACAACAGCCTGGTGTTGATGGATGAGATCGGTCGCGGCACGAGTACGTACGACGGCCTGTCTCTCGCGTGGGCGTGCGCGAACCACATCGCTCGTAGCGTGCGTGCATTCACGCTGTTCGCGACGCACTACTTCGAGCTCACATCGCTCGCGCAGGACTTGGACAATGTCGCGAACGTGCACCTCGATGCGACCGAGCACGGCGAGAAGCTCATCTTCCTGCACACGGTGAAGGAGGGTCCGGCGAATCAAAGCTACGGTCTGCAGGTTGCAGCGCTGGCCGGCGTGCCGCCCAAAGTTATCGGCGCCGCGCGCAAATATCTGCACGAGCTGGAGCGCCGCTCGGCAGCCGCGCAAGGAGTGAAGCCGCAGGGCGAATTGTTGCTGGAGTTCCCCGACGACGAGGAAGAGGAGGAACACCAAGCCGTCGCTGCCCTACGCAGCGTCGATCCAGACTCGATGACACCTCGCGAAGCGCTCGACGCGCTGTACAGGCTGAAGAAGCTGGCCGCGGAAAAATGAGTCAGTAACACCGGGCGGCGATGCGCAACGCGCTCGCCGCCGTCAGCGGCGAAACACGCCGGTTCGCAAGAACCAACCCGCCTGTTCCGCCACTTCCGCCGAGAACAGCATTCCCGTGTGCGACGTCGACAAGGTGATGTGATCTTTCGCGCCTGGCAGCAGGGTCTCTTCCACGAGCACCGTGCCGTCATGATCCGCGTTCAGATCGGCAAACAATCGCCCCAGTCCCAACCCCATCGAGCCCGCGACTACACCAACGTCGCGATGCCCACGCCACTCGCGCGGCGCGACCTCGACACACTCCGCATTCACCGCCGCGCCGAGAATCGCTTTACCAAATGGAAGAATACGCGCGACCCCCTGCGCTGCCCTCGATCCTTGCAGCGGCGTGCCCAGCAACACTGCTCGTCCCGGCGGCAAATCGTCAGTAAGTTGTAACGCACGCAGGATCACGAGACCGCCGAGGCTGTGACCGACGAAATGCAGCTCCGGCACCTCCTGCGCTTGCGCAAAATCCACCAGGGCGCGCACGTGATCGTTCATCGTCCCGGTGAGCGACGGATAGGAAAACGCGACGGCGCGAAACTGCCCGTCCGCTTCGAGCCGGTGCTTCAGCACTCGCAGCTCGAAGCCCGACATCCACAATCCATGGACCAGCACGACGGTGGCCGGCTGAATCCGTTGCTGCGAATCGTTACTCAAGTCGCCATTGCCCTTGACAGCGGTGACAGCTATGGTCGCAGCGTGCGCCGATGGGACGCAATAGAAAACTCATGACTCGATCAGGACATTGGGGGACATGATGCGGACAGCGAAGATGCTGACGATGGGGTGCGTGCTGCTCGGCATGTCATCCGCGTTCGCGCAATCCCAGGCGCCGCCCGCACCTCCCACCGTCCCGGCTGGCGACTGGATCGAGTTGTTCAACGGTCGCGACCTCACCGGCTGGACCCCGAAAATCTCCAAACATGCACTCGGCGAGAATTTTGCCGATACGTTCCGGGTAGAGCGCGGCCTGCTGCAGGTTCGTTACGACAAATATCGGAGCTTCGACAGCCAGTTCGGCCATCTGTTCTACCAGACGCCGTACAGCTACTACCGCCTGGTGGTCGAGTACCGCTTCGTCGGCGAGCAGGCCAAGGGCAATCCCGGCGCCTGGGCATTTCGTAACAGCGGCATGATGATCCACTCGCAGGATCCGAAGACCATGACGCGAGATCAGGACTTCCCGATTTCCATCGAAGCGCAGCTGCTCGGTGGCAAGAGCGACGGTAGCGCGCGCCCGACCCTGAATGTCTGCACGCCGGGCACCGAGATCGTGGTCGATGGCAGCTTGTATCCCGAGCATTGCCTGAACTCGGGCTCGCGCACCTACGACGGCGATCAATGGGTACGCGTCGAGTTGCTGGTGCTCGGCGCCGGCCAGATCACTCACCTCATCGATGGTCAGAAGGCGCTCGAATATGCCCTGCCGCAATTCGGCGGCGGTGTCGTACACAACCATGATCCGGCCGCGCAGCCCACCGGCAAGCTGATCGAAGGCGGCTATATTTCCTTGCAGAGCGAGTCGCATCCCATCGACTTTCGCAAGATCTCACTGCTCAACCTGGCCGGTTGCATGGACCCCAAAGCCGGCAACTACCGTGCTTACTACGTGAAATCTGAGCCGGCGACGTGTCAATATGCGCGCCCGGCCGCCACTCCCTGAACCCCTTTTCGAGCGCTGACAGCCATGTCCAAACCCCTTCGTGCGGCAGTAATTGGAACCGGTTTCATCGGCAGAGTTCATGTACGTTCTGCACGGCTCGCCGGCGCGGAGGTCGTGGGTGTCGCCGCCTCTTCGCCACAGCGCTCGGCCGAGGCGGCGAAGTCGATGGATGTTCCCCGCGGCTTTGCGTCCGGGCTCGAAGCGGCACGAGACAAGGACGTGGATGTCATTCACATCTGCACGCCCAACTCGCTGCACATGGAAGTCGCGAAAGCGGCGCTTGAAGCCGGTAAGCACGTCGTCTGTGAGAAGCCGCTCGCCACGTCGTTGCAGGATGCTCGGGTATTGGCCGATCTCGCGAAAAGCAAAGGCCTCGTCGGCACGGTGCCGTTCATCAATCGCTATCACCCGATGGTGCGCGAAGCCCGCGCACGCGTGCAGCGCGATGAAACCGGCAAGCTGTATTTGATTCAAGGCTCGTATTTGCAGGACTGGCTCATGCAGGCCGGCGATTCAAACTGGCGCGTCGACGCGACTGCGGGCGGCAAGTCACGCGCGTTCGCGGATATCGGCTCGCATCTTTGTGACGTGCTCGAATGGATCACAGGCGAGCGCTTCACCTCACTGATCGCCACGCTCGGCACGCCGATTGCGCAACGCTCGGCGGCTGCGAGTCGCGTCGCGTTTCAAGCCAGCGGCGAAGTGAAGGAAACAAAGGCCGTCGACACCGAAGACGTCGCGTGCCTGATCCTGCGCACCGATCGCGGCACGCTCGCGACACTGACGGTCAGCCAGGTCTCGGCGGGCCGTAAGAATCGCTTGTGGTTCGAGCTCGACGGCGCACAGCAGAGCGTCATGTTCGATCTGGAGAGCCCCGAGCAACTGTGGATCGGCCGACGCGAAGGCACGACTTTGCTGATGCGCGATCCATCGCAGTATTCGCCCGAGCAGCAACGGCTCGCCTGGCTGCCCGCCGGCCACGCGCAGGGCTGGGGCGATTGTTTCGAAGCCTTCGTGCGCGATTCGTATGCCGCGATTCGCGGCCAGTCGCACACCGGACTGCCGACGTTCGCCGACGGCGCGCGCTCCATGAGCATCGTGGAAGCCGTCTTGCGCTCCTCCGCCAACAATCAATGGACCGCCATCAACGATTAGGAGAGAACCTTCATGATCACACGTCGCCGCTTTCTCGAGGGCAGCTCGCTTGCTGCATTGGCCGCCATGAGTGGAGTCAGAAGTTTCGCGGCCGGCGCCGGCACCGGTCCGCTGGGCCGCCCGATCGGATTGCAGCTCTACACAGTGCGCGACGTCGCGGCCAAAGATCTGGCCGGCACGCTCGCGAAGCTGCAGGCGATCGGCTATCGCGAAGTGGAGACCGCCGGTTTCTACGGCAAATCCGGTAAGGAAATGCGCAAGATCCTCGCCGACCACGGCATGACCGCGCCTTCCGCCCACTCCAGCATGGGCGATATCCAGAAGGACATGCAGAAGCTGGTCGACGGCGCGGCCGAAGTCGGCGCGCAATACTTCGTCTGCGCCTTCCCCTCGCTGCCCGGGAACAAGCCGGCGTCCGCGGCCATTGCCAAGGAAATCACGCTGGATGACTGGAAGTGGAATGCCGAGCAGCTGAACAAGCTGGGCGAGGTTGCGAAAAAAGCCGGGCTGCAGGCCGGTTATCACAATCACAACATGGAATTCCGCTCGTTCAACGGCGTGACCGCGTTCGATCACCTGCTGCAGTTGACCGATCCGAAGCTGGTTACCATCGAGCTGGATCTGGGCTGGGTGGTCACGGCCGGGCTCGATCCCGCCAGGTTTCTGAAACAGCACGCCGATCGTGTTTCGTTGCTGCACGTAAAGGACGTGCGCAAGGACGCGGTCACCGCAGTGGACGAGGTCAAGGCCCAGACCGTCGAGATCGGTCGCGGCAAGATCGACTGGAAGGGCGTATTCGCCGCCTGCGATCCGCAGCGCCTGAAACACTATTTCGTCGAGCAGGAGAACTTCACCGGCCCGACAGTCGATGCGGTGCGCACCAGCTTCGAGTACCTGAGCGCGCTCAAGTCGTAACGAGCAAAGGAGCCTTCTCATGTTCAATGAATTCAGTCGTGGCGCGCGCGCCGCGTCCTGGGGCGCGGTGCTTGCCGCCACGTGCGCCATGACAGCAAGCGCGGACACCGGTTCGAAGTCAGAGTGGAAGCCGTTGTTCAACGGCAAGAACCTCGACGGCTGGAAACATGTCGGCCCGGGCGAGTTCGTGGTGGAGAACGGCGCGCTCAAGACCGTCGGCGGCATGGGCCTGCTGTATTACACGGGCGAGAAGATCGGCAACGCAGTGATTCGCGTCGTGTACAAGGCACCGGATGACAACGGCGGCGGCAATTCCGGCGTGTTCATTCGCATTCCCGAACAGCCCACGGAACCATGGATGCCGGTGAACAAAGGCTATGAAGTGCAGATCGACGACAGCGACGACGATTGGCATCGCACCGGCGTGTTGTATTCCTTCACCAAGACGCTGGCACAGCCCAAGACCGGCGAATGGAACACGATGGAAATCACCATCGAGGACGAGCGTACCGTCGTTACCGTGAACGGCACCAAAGTCACCGACTTCAAGGAAGGCTCACCGGTCCCCGAGAAGAAAGCGAAACACGAGCCGGATCGCGGCAAGCGCGCGGCCAGCGGTTACATCGGGCTGCAGAACCACAACGATGTGGATGTCGTGTACTTCAAGGAAGTGAGCGTCAGGAAGCTCAAATAACAGCGGACCCGCAAGCGCCGCTGCCTGTGTTTGACAGGCAGCGCGAGTTTCTGCAACCTTCGCGATGTAACCCGTTACAAATTCGAACTCCTAACAGTGGGACCGCGACCTGACGCCGTGTCGGCAGCCACGGCGAACCGGTCACAAAGGGGGGCTCTTGAATCCGATCACTACCCGGCTCAGCGTCATGATGTTCCTCCAGTTCTTCATCTGGGGAGGCTGGTTCGTCACGTTGGGCACCTTCCTCGGTGCGGCCTTCTCTGCATCCGGCGGCCAGATCGGGCAGGCATTCTCGACTCAGAGCTGGGGCGCGATCATTGCGCCGTTCATCATCGGTTTGATCGCCGACCGCTTCTTCAATGCAGAGCGCATCCTGGGCGTACTCCACCTCATCGGCGCGCTGCTGATGTACCTGATGTACAGCTCCAGCAGCTTCGCAGCGTTCTATCCCTATGTGCTCGGCTACATGATCATCTACATGCCGACGCTGGCGCTGGTGAACTCTGTGTCGTTCCGTCAGCTGACCGATCCCGCTGCCCAATTCGGCAAGATCCGCGTATGGGGAACGATTGGCTGGATTGCTGCTGGCCTGTTCATCAGCACGATCGGCTGGGATGCGCAGCAAGCCGTCGCAGCCGACGCGCTACGCAATACGTTCCTCCTGTGCAGCATCGTCTCGCTCATCTTGGGCGTGTACAGCTTCACGCTGCCCGCCACGCCGCCGGTCCGCGTCGCGTCCCAAAGCGTGGTATCGCAGGCTCTGGGGCTGGACGCCCTGCGCTTGCTCAAGGACCGGAATTTCGCGGTGTTCTTTCTGTCATCGGTCCTGATCTGCATTCCTCTGGCGTTCTACTACCAGAACACCAACCTGTTCCTCGCTGAAATCGGCGTGACCAACCCGACCGGCAAAATGACCGTCGGTCAGATGTCCGAAGTGTTGTTCATGCTCCTGCTGCCGGTGTTTCTCAATCGCTATGGCATCAAGAAGACATTGCTCATCGGCATGGCCGCTTGGGTACTGCGCTATGTGCTATTCGCTTTCGGTGCGCAGGATTCGGCACTGGTGCTGCTGATCGGCGGCATTGCTTTGCATGGCGTCTGTTACGATTTCTTCTTCGTCTCCGGGCAGATCTACACCGACTCGAAAGCTGGCGAACAATACAAGAGCTCTGCACAGGGACTGATCACGCTGGCAACGTACGGCGTCGGCATGCTGGCCGGCTTCAAGGTGGCCGGCATGATCTACGATCAGTATGCCCTGACGGGCGGACATGACTGGAAGGCCATCTGGCTGATCCCGGCGGCGCTGGCTGCAGGCGTGTTTGCGTTGTTCGCGCTCGCCTTCAAATCCGAGTCGATTCAGCGCAGCGGCGCGGTCGACGAGATCATCGAAAACAACCCAGCGCACAAGCGCCCGCTGGCCGAGCCATAATGACGCTCAGCCAACAGTTCACCAGCGGAATATCCAGTGTCCTCCAGTCGCGCCACTTCGATCCGTCAGGTCGCCCGTCAGGCCGGCGTGTCGATTGCCACCGTCTCCCGCGCTTTGACGACGCCGGACAAGGTTTCTGACAAAACGCTCAAGAAAGTGCTCGCCCAGGTCGAGCGCAGCCGTTACAAGCCCAACCTGCTGGCGCGCAATTTCCGCAGTAAACGCGCCTTTTCGATCGTGGTGCTGGTGCCGAACATCGCCAACCCGTTCTTCGCGGAAATCATTCGCGGCATCGAGCAGGTCGCGCAACAGCACGGCTACGCGGTGTTGCTGGGGGACACTGAGGGTCGCGAAGATCGCGAGGCTTACTACGTCGGCCTGGTCGAAACGCGTCAGGCGGATGGCTTGATCCAACTGCACCCGCGCTTGCCCAAAGCAGCGCGCGGCGCGAATGGCACGCTCGATATCCCACTGGTCAATGCCTGCGAATACATCGAGGACGCACCCTGCCCGCGCGTCGGCATCGACAATGCCGCGGCGGCTCGTGAAATGACGTCGTATCTGCTGGGTCTGGGCCATCGCCGCATTGGTGTGGTTCTCGGCCCGGATTCGAGCCCGCTCACCAGCGATCGCTTGCGGGGTTACAAGCTCGCGCTGCGCTCGGCAAAAATTTCAGCGGACGACACGTTGATCGCGCAAGGCGACTTTACGATGAGCTCCGGCAAGGCCGCCGCGGAGCAGTTGTTCAATACCCAACGGCCACCGACGGCGATCTTTTGTTTCAACGATGAGATGGCGCTGGGTGCGATCCGCTTTCTCAAGAGCACCGGTCGCCGCGTGCCGCAGGACGTGTCTGTGGTCGGCTTCGACGACATCGAATTCGCCAGCTTCTGCGATCCGCCGCTCACCACGATCGAACAGCCGACGCGCGAGATCGGTAATAAAGCCATGTCGCTGCTGTTCGACATGCTGAACGGCAGCAAACCCGAACCGACAATGCACACGCTGCCGATCAAGCTGATCGTGCGGGACAGCGCGGCGCCGCCGCCGAAACGATAAACCAACTTCAGACCGACCCAGGGCTCACCAAGGGAGGTAGGCCATGCCGCTGATCGACACTGCAGGTTTACAGAAGGAGTACGACGTCATCGTGGTCGGCTCCGGAGCCGCTGGCGGACAGACGGCATACACGCTGACGCTGGACGGCGCGAAAGTGCTGATGCTCGAAGCGGGCCGCAACTACGTGCCCGAGATCGAGACGCCGATGTTTCATACGCCGGACCAGGCGCCGCTGCGCGGCACCTCGACGCTCGATAAGGAATTTGGCTTCTACGATGCGACCGTCGATGGTGGCTGGCAAATTCCCGGCGAGCCCTACTCGAGCGCATTGCCCGACGCAGATAGAGCTTTCTGGTGGTGGCGTGCGCGCATGCTCGGCGGCCGCACCAACCATTGGGGCCGCATTTCACTACGCAACGGCCCGTATGACTTCAAACCGAAGACTCGCGACGGACTCGGCTTCGATTGGCCGATTTCGTATGAAGATGTCGCGCCGTACTACGATAAGGTCGAAATGCTGGTCGGCATCTATGGCGACAATAACAATCTCGAGAATACGCCCGACTCACCCGCCGGTTGTTTGTTACCTCCGCCCAAGGCGCGCGCCGGCGAAGCGCTGATTCAGAAGCATGCGAAGAAAACCGGCGTGCCTGTCATTCCCGTGCATCGCGCGGTGCTGACTCAGCAACTGGACTTCAAGCGCATCCCCGCCCTGCTTCATCCCGGCAATCCTCGCGCGCAGCAAATCGTCGCGGACAGCATGCGCAGCCGCGCGCCGTGCTTCTGGGCGACGGGCTGCGGACGCGGCTGCTCGATCAAAGCCAACTATCAATCGACGACGGTGCACCTGCCACCTGCCATGGCGACGGGCAATCTGGACATTCTTCCCAACGCGATGGTGCGTGAAGTGGAGATGGGGAAGAACGGTCGCGCAACGGGCGTCGTCTTCATCGACAAGACCACGGGCAAGGAAGTGCGCGCCAAGGGCCGGATCATCGTGCTCGCGGCCAGCGCCTGTGAGTCTGTGCGCATCCTACTAAACTCGAAGTCCGCGCAGTTCCCGCAAGGTCTCGCGAACTCCAGCGGCAAGGTCGGCAAATATTTGATGGACACGGTCGGCGCCAGCGTAAGCGGCCAGATACCGTTGCTCGAGGACGTGCCGCCACACAACGAGGACGGCGCCGGCGGCATGCATGTGTATGCGCCGTGGTGGCTCTACAAAGAACAACACGCGGGCAAGCTCGACTTCGCCCGCGGATATCACATCGAAATCGGCGCGGGCCGCGATATGCCCAGCTTCGGCGGTGCATCGGGCCTCGCCAACTACGTCGGCGGCTACGGCAAGAAGTTCAAGCAGGATATGCGGCGCTACTACGGCTCGTTCGTCAGCCTGGTGTGTCGCGGCGAGATGATCCCCAACGAGGACTCGTACTGCGAGATCGATCCGAGCAAGAAGGACCAGTACGGCATTCCAACGCTGCGCTTCCACTGGAAGTGGTCCGAGCACGAGAAGCGCCAGGCCGTCCACTCGCACAAGGCGTTTACCGAGATCATCCAGAACATGGGCGGGCGCGTGACCAGCAAGCAGGATCTGCTCCCCGGCGGCTTCATCATTCACGAAGTCGGCGGCGCCATCATGGGCAGCGATCCGAAGTCCTCGGTCGTGAACCAATGGGGTCAGACTTGGGATGTGAAGAACCTGTTCCTCACCGACGGCGCCCCCTTCCCTTCCAACGCCGACAAGAACCCGACCTTGACCATCATGGCGCTCGCCTGGCGCAGCGCCGACTACATGCTGTCCGCCCTGAAGCGCAAGGAGCTGTGACATGGAAACGAGCAACGATTCGATTCGTGTCGATCGGCGTACCGCTCTGAAGTGGGTGCTCGCCGCGAGCGCCGCTCTGCAACTGCCTGCCGGCGCCGCTCTGGCGCAGGGAACGGCAAAGAGCGCTGCCGGTTACGGCAAGGACCCGAACCTGCTGAAGATCTATCAGGTCGGCGAACTGTGGCCGCTGACGCTCAACGAACATCAGCGGGCAACGGCGACGGTGCTGAGTGACCTCATTATTCCTGCCGACGACGAGTCACCGGCGGCCTCGAAACTTGGCGTCGTCGACTTCATCGACGAGTGGATCAGCGCGCCGTATCCGAACAATCAGAGCGACAAGCCGGTCGTCGTGCAGGGACTGGCGTGGCTCGATCAAGAGGCGCAACGCCGCTTCAAGAGCAATTTCTCCGCGCTGATGGAGAAGGAGCTCGTCGCCATCTGTGACGACATTAGCGCGTCGAAACCGGCGGCGCAGTACGAACAGGCTGCGAAGTTTTTCGCGCGCTATCGCGCCCTCACCGCCGGCGGGTATTACACGACGCCGGTGGGGATGAAGGACCTGAGATACGTTGGAAATGTGGCGATGACGACGTACGACGGGCCACCGCCAGAGGTGCTGAAGAAGCTCGGACTGGCATAGGCGCAAAACACCCGCCGATCCACTGTGCGTTCACTGTGCACGCGCCGGCTTCGCGTGCACATTAACGATACGTCGGCTGTGCATGAAATTGTCTCGCCCACACGTCCCCGCTCGGTTCTGCGCTCGGCACGACTGAAATCGATCGTGATCCGCTCGCCACGCGCATTGAAATTTTCAGCTCAGCCTTGGCATGCATTCTGCTTTCACCCGCGGGACAACGAATTCCACGGGAGATGCGACAGTGGCAATGAACGCCATCCTGCAACGGATCATGAAACCAGGCGCGGGCTCGGTGCTGGCTTTGCTCGCGCTGAACACACTCGCCGCGGAGCCTCGCTTTGATCATCTGGTGCGACTGACGCCAGAGAGCTCTGTCGTTGGCAATTTCCCCGCGCAAAAGCGACCGATCCTGACCATCAAATCGGGCGAGACCGTGAAGCTCGAAACCGGCGGCGGCAATCGCTGGGGCGAGCAGGAACCGCATCAGTGGCTGCCAGAGAACGGCATTCAGCTCGACGCGGAAAGTACCCGCGCCATCGGCGAGATCGATCGTGTCGTCAAGGAAACGAAACGTTACGCCGGCATCGAAAACGGCCACCTGCTGGTCGGTCCCGTGGCAATCGACGGCGCGATGCCCGGTGACGTGCTCGAAGTGCGCATTCTCTCGGTGGTACCCCGCATCCCCTACGGCACGGTCAGTCAGCGACCAGGCGCTGGAGGTATCCCTGACAGCGTGCCGGAACCGTTCACGAAGGTGGTACCGCTGGATCTGCGCAAGAACGTAGGCCGGTTCGACGACGGCATCGAAGTGCCGCTCGGGCCCTTCATGGGCGTGATGGCAACGTTGCCGCCGGCGCAAGACGGTTCGAATCGTCGCAGCGGACCGCCGGGAATGTTTGGCGGCAACCTGGATTGCAAGGAGCTGGTCACGGGCTCCACGTTGTTTCTGCCGATCTACCACCCGGGAGCCCTGTTCTACACGGGCGACTCGCATGCCGCGCAAGGCGATGGCGAAGTCACCGTCAACGCGATCGAAACCGCCAACACCGCGGTGCTCCAGTTCATCCTGCACAAGGACCGGACGTTGCTGGCGCCGCGGGCCGAGACGCCGACGCACTACATCGCTTTCGGACTCGACTCCGATCTGGACAACGCCATGACCATGGCGATCAAGGAAACTAACGCCTATCTGGCCGATCTGCGCGGCCTGGATTTCAAGAATGCGTTCGCGCTATCGAGCATCGCCGTCGACTTCCGCGTGACGCAGGTGGTCGATGGCACGAAGGGCATTCACGCAATGATTCCCAAGCGCCTCTTTACCCGCGGCGTGCCGGCTTACTGGTACCGGCCATGATCGTGAAAGCACCTTCGTTTGTTTACGCATTCGCGCTGTCGCTAACTCTAGTGGGCCCAGCTGAAGCAGCCACGCCCGGCAAGTTTCACGTGGAAGAGGCAACGATCGCGGATGTCCACGCCGCGATCCGGTCGGGAGCAGCGAGTTGTCAGAGCATCGTGCAGGCTTACATTGATCGTGCCCGCGCGTACAACGGCGTCTGTACCAAGCTGGTGACTGCTGATGGCGCCCGAGTGCGGCCCGCAAAAGGTTACGTGCGAAACGGCGCAGCGCTCGTATTCCCGACTACGACGGTCAAGGCATCGTCCCTCTTCCCCGGTCTCGATCAATATAAGGGACTGCCGCTCGACTACGGTCGCATGGAACCGACCGTGTCCGATCCCAGCGCGATGGCGCAGATGGGCATGCGCGTGGGCATACCAAACGCGGGACAGATCAACGCGCTCGAGACGCTCAACATTCGCGGCGAGCGTTCGGTCACGTGCAAAGGCGCATTCGATGCGCCCCCATCCACCGGCCCGCTCTCCGCCGCAGCCCCTGCCGTATGTGAGGAGTTTCGCAAACAGCCGGATGCGCTGGAGCGGGCAGCAGAGCTCGACGCGCGATACGGTGCGAATCCCGATCTCGCCGTGCTGCCGATGTACTGTGTCACCGCGACCTTCAAGGATCCGTACGACACCAAAGACATGCGCACCACGGCCAACAGCGATGTGAATTTCGCCATGGACGTGCCGCCGTTCGATGCCACGATCGTGGCGCAATTGCGCGCGAAAGGCGCCATCATCTTCGCCAAGTCCAACGCTCATGAGTTCAATGCCGGTCCTGGCAATCCGGGTGGGCCGTCGCAGACGAGAACCAACTGGGTAGCCGGCGGACAGCAAGTCAGCGCCTGGAGCGGTCAGGCGTGCAATCCCTATGACACTGAGCGCGTGCCACGCGGATCGAGCGGTGGATCCGGCGCCGCCGTCAGCGCGAACCTGGCGATGGTCGGCATCTGCGAGCAGTCGTCCGCTTCGTGCCAAGGCCCCGCCTCTCGCAATGGCATCGCGATGTTGCTGCCGACGAAGGGACTGATGCCGGACAATGGCGGTATCACCAATCAATGGTTCCACGACCGACCGGGCATCCATGCACGAACGCTGACGGACGCCGCACGCGTGCTCGATGCCATCAAAGACCCCAAGACCGGCTACTACGATTCGCGGGATCTGTTTACCGCGAGCGCTCCGGCAATCGCCGCCGATCAGCCCTTTGCGAGCTTCGCAGTTCCAGACACTACGCTGAAACAATCCGCCCGGCCGCTCGGGGCGATGCGCATTGCCATCCTGCGTGAACACATGGTCAAGAGCACGCGCAATCACGAGGCAATCTCCGATCGCATCGATGCGGAAATCAAGCGCGTGTTGCGCGACCAGCTCGGAGCGGATCTCGTAGAGACGGTCGCGCCCGGTTATCCCGACGATCCGGATATTCCCAATCTGAAGTACACGTTCGCCGATGCGCTCTCCGAGATCCTGCCGCGGCTGATGCCGGAAATCTTTGTCNNTCCCCGTCGCAACAGCGCTGGCGAGCTGGTCTTCGCGGTGCCTGGCTACGATGTGACGTCGTCCGATTATTTGCTCAAGCTGAGCCGGCGCGAGGCGCCGCTGACCGACAAGGTGAACATCACGAATTTCCAATCGTTCGGTGCATTACCTTGCAGCACCACGCTGTGCACGAACGTGGCTTTCGACATCGACCGATATCTCGCCGCCAGAGCAGATGCGCGCATCACAAATTGGGCGGCTTGGGTCGGGAACGCGAAGTTCCGCGAGGATGAATCGCGAGCCGGTGCTGAGAACTGGCGGGTCTGGAAAGGGCAGCAGGAAGGCAAAGGCGATGCGCTGGCGCGCAGCTACATCGGTCGGCTGGCGCTACAGAAGGTCATGCTCGAAAACGGCATAGATGCTTTCGTGCATCCAGAAAACACCGTGCCCACGCCGAAGATCCAGGGGCCTAACGTCGGCGCGATCAGCCTCGAGGGCATTACACCTTTCTTTCAGATTCCGCGCATCGTCGTGCCAGCCGGTACCAACGACGTGATCTATGAGCCGAAGTTCGCCTTGAACGAAGCCAAGACCGATTACGTCTCGGTGTTGCCCGAGGAGACGAAACCGACCCGGCTGCCGCATCCCATGCCGATTGCGATGACATTCTTCGCAGGCCAGGGTTCGGAGCCCACGCTGATTCGGATCGGGACTGCGTATGAGGCCGCCACTCACCATAGGTTCGCGCCGCCCGCTTTCGGCCCGGTAGCGAAGCGCTGAGCGATGAGTCTGTCACGCAGTCGGTGCGCAAGCCTGTGCGGGCGCGAGCGGACCAGAGGCAGGCACCTCTTGTTCAATCCAGTGAAGCGCGTCATCGAGGTCTCGCATCAGCTTGTCGCGAGCATCGCTGAACCCGTGGTCCTCCGATTCGATCGGGTAGAGGCGCAGCGTAGGCGTATCCGCGCCGAGCAGCTGGCGTGATTCGGCTGCGGGCACATAAGAGTCATTGGTCGACTGGATGACCGCGAGCGGCGCCGAGCCGAGGAACTTCAACGCCGGATAAAGTTGAATTCGATCCTGGTCATCGACCTTGACGCCCAGTTCGCGTTCGCTTTCGGACGCTTGCAGGTAATCGGCTTCGCGGGTCAGCGCGATTGCTACCGCGCCTTTGACGTCGTCGCGCAGCTCTGGGTGCACAGCCGTGAACGCAACCGCGGAAGCGCCTCGCGAGAATCCGACCATGACGATCGGCGTCGAATCGGGCAGGCCAAGATGTTGCTTGGCCTGCCCGTACAGCGCCTTGAGCCCTTGCGCGGCGCGCCCGGTACTAACTCTGTCCGAGTCATCGATTCCCCGAAGGGCTTCGGGCGCGCTGAAGCCCGCCAGCGTATAACCCTCGTCGGCAAGGTGTGTGAACACCGCGCGACTCGTACCAAACCAACCGTCATCGCCGGTGACGAAGATGACGAGGTACCCGGGATGCCGAGCCTGCGCGGGACAAACGTAGGTTGCGTGAAGATCGCGCAAGGCCGTGTGAACCGGCTGCACTGCCACTGTGTACTCGCCAGGCTTCGATGCAATCCGGGCGCCAGAGGCAGCACATCCAGCCAAAGCGACCAAGCATGCTGCAGCGAAGAGTGGTCTCGCACGCATTGCCCGGAGCGTACGCCTCGGCTTTGCAAGAGGGGATAGGCCTTCTCCCCTCATGCGGAGTGGCGTATGTCCCATCATGAATGCCGAGGCCTATCCTCGTACCGGTCTACTTGACCCGATAGATTGCACAGAGCTTGTTGCCGTCCGGGTCACGCACATAGGCCAGATGCATCGGACCCAACACGTTGTCGCGCAGGCCCGGCGGATCTTCGATCGAAGTCCCGCCATGTGCTACTGCTACGTCATGAAACTCTCGAACGTGCTCCGGCGAATTGCACTTGAAACCAATGGTGCCACCATTTGCAAATGTCGCTTTTTCTCCGTTGATCGGCTCGCTGATACAAAACGTGCTGCCGTTATGCCGGTAGAAGAGTCGCATGTGGCCAGTGGCCGCCTTGCTTTGCACTTTTTTGCAACTTTGGCTCGCCTGCACCGAGCGTCTTTGAGCAACAGCGTCGTAAGTAAAAGCGCTTTCGAGCGCTCGATGTCGTTCGAGCCGATCATGATGTGATTGAACATTCTGTTTACTCTCGATTCTGGGTTAAGACCTGAGCGGTCTTGCGCTCCACCATGATACGCAATTCTTCGAACGAAGAGATGCCCTGGCTCAGTACATCCGAGTTGCGCTGCCGCCATCCACTGGCAGAACGATACCGTTGACGTAGCTCGCCGCATCCGAACACAGCCACGTAATCGCGTTAGCGGTTTCCTCGGCTTGCCCCAATCGTTTCATGCTCGAGTGACGCTCCACCAGCGCCTGATACCTCTCCGCCGCGCCCGGCCGGTTGGGATCGACCATCTCGGATCGCGTGAAACCGGGCGCCACCGCGTTGATGCGAATCGACAACTGACCATAGTCGGCGGCGGCCGATCGGGTGAGACCGACCACGCCATGTTTGCTGGCCGAGTAAGGACCATGGCCGATGTCGCTTGGCTTGAGCCCATAGATCGACGCAATGTTGACGATTGCACCGCCGCCATTGGCGAGCAGCGCGGGAATCTGGTACTTCATGCACAACCAGACGCCCTTCAAGTTGCTACCCATGACCTCGTCCCATTGCGCCTCCGTGACATCGGCGATCGGTGTGAAGCGCGGGCCGGCGATGCCGGCATTGTTCACCGCATAGTCCAGGTGGCCGAACTTCTCAACGGCGGCTTGCACCATGCGCTCCACGTCAGCGGCGCTACTCACGTCGGTCGGCACGAACAGCGCTTCACTGCCTGAAGCGACGATTCGCTCCACCACCCGGGCGCTTTGCTCGGCGCGCCGAGCTGCAATCACGACCTTGGCTCCGCCTTGAGCGAACTTCAGCGCCGTGGCCTCGCCCAGTCCGGAACTGCCACCGGTCACCAGTGCGACCTTGCCTGCGAATATTCCCACCTGCATCTCCCTCGGCTCCGGTTAATGATCTGGCCCCATTTTAGGGCGCCTTGGATAGGACGATCGACCCCAAACACGGAAGACGAGATGAAACGGCGCTCGGAATCATGCGCTGGGCTCGGGCGCCGGCGGTCGCGAGGTGGCCTCCTGATAGCTCTGCGCAAACTTGGAGTAATGAAGGGCCCAGTAGACGAGAAGTCCTATGGCCGGGTCGAACAAGGCTAGCACCGCCCACCACGCGGGACGGATTCCGAGAAAGAGCCATTCGCGCTCTTTCGCATCCCGATAGACATAGCGGCCAATGAGCAAACCAAATGCGTAGTAGACGACCCACCAGCCAACCGGCCAGATCATGGAAAGCCAGGGAAAGCCCTCCGAAACCTTTCCCGTTTCGTGTCTGGTCGCCATCGACGCGCGCTCGATGCATTGCGCATGCTCTCCGGCATCCGTGACAGCGCCACAAATGAAGTTGGCAATGGATGACTCCGCTGCATGCGCCCCAACGCTGAACGACAGGCATGCAATCAGAAAAAAGATGCGCATCAATTCTCCCCGCCTCCACGCATGAACCTCAAGTGCAGCCCTCGGCCGGCTGCCTCGCTCTGCGCTGCAGATTGATTCCAAGTACAGTGCCCGCTGCAAGAGCGCAGCCGAGCACGAGCCACCCAAAAAAGACTTGAGCATCCAGCGGACTCACCAACCCATCCGGGAGCATCAGCACCAAGACCAGCCACAAAGCCAAACCCATCGCCTCTTCAAGCAGGAGAACTGCCAACGCGTGGGCAAACGGCCTGTACGACTGACCCGCGACAAGGTGAGTGAATATCGCCACTGAAACCAGGAACGCTATCGCATTAAAGCCAAGCATCACTGCGAACGACGACGGTGAACAACAAAAGCCCTCAATAAAGGCGATTGCAGAGCTCGCAAACAAAAGTGCGCCTGCGTACTTGCCTATCTTGCGCCAGTTCATTGTTCCTTCCTCTTGCGCCTGACGCCCGTGCTCATACGGGTGAGCCTTTGCCACTCATTCGGTGTTACCTACGAATACGGTGGAACTACGGACTTCAGGAGCTAACGCTGCGTCGACGATCGCCTCGGCAAACTCTTCGACCGTGGGAAGCGAACCCGCCTGGGCCCTGCGGGACTCGATCGTGCCCTTGTCGATTCTCTCCAATAGCTTCGGAGTAATCGTGCCTTCGATCATGTCGCCACTAACGACAACGAAGCCGATGCCGCGATCAGAAAATTCCGGAGCCCGAGCACGCAGCGCCTGCTCGCCTGCGAACTTGCTTGCTGCAACGGGCTCATACGGGCCGCCGATCGGCCTTTCGCCGTGAAAGTGGGCCATATGGCTCGTCACAAACACGATGCGACCGCCCCTTGGCATCAGGGGCAAGGCGGCATCGACGAGTTTGACCTGAGCCGTCAGGTTGAGCTGCATGGCGTAATCGGCGGGCTTCCCCTTCTCCAGACCGCCACTCGCATTCAGTACGAGAATATCCAGGCGCCCGTATTCCTGCCTCAAGGCTGCCATCATCGAAGCGATATCACCGCCGTCAGTCATGTCGGCTTGGATCAGCACCGCCCTCCGACCCAAGTTGCGGATGCTCGCAACAACGTCTTCTGCCCGAGAGCCCTTGCTACGGTAATTGATTGCGATGTTCGCTCCCCGGCTCGCGAGAATTCTGGCGACGCTTGCGCCGATGCCCCGCGACGCGCCCGTAACCAACGCGACCGGCTCATTGAGGTCATCCATCAGTACGTGGTCTCCTTATTAGGTTGTGCGGCCGAGCTCGATCGCCAAGCGGTTGCGTCAAGACTCGTTGCCGAGCACCCATCATCGTCTTCCTTCGTCACCTAACGCCATGCTTCCATCGCGGGCGCCGCCAAGGAGCGCACATTCCACTGGAAGCTCGGGCGCCGATGGACCACCAGGAACAATCTGAGCTAACGCTGCGCTTCACGCCCTTGTTGGGCGGCAGATTTTCGGGACGCACGATCCGAGTACTCATACGCGCGGTGCTCATCAATGCCGCGCGATTGCTCAGCAAACAGCGAATGCTCTACCGGATCAAGGAAGAACTCTGGCCGACTCGTCGTTCCAATCAACTGAATGGCGACCGTAAGCCCGACGGTGCTTTCATGAAACGGCAAAGCATTTGCCAGCGTACCGGGCAGCCGAGGCGCCTCGGACTGATCCGGATCGTCCCACAGATCGTAGATGCGACCAAACACATCCTCGGACACTTCCGCCCACACCCCCAGAGCGTAGTCCTGATTTCTCTTCGCGACCTTGAGAGGCACAAGGCCACGGATAAAGAATCGCTCATCGTCCAGGACCACGATATCTGAGCTGATTCTGCAACGTGACTGTCGGTCTTGCTCGGGAAGCGCGAAAACGTCGTCCGGCAATTTAAATGCAAGCTCAATCGCGGCGCCCGCATGCGGCTTGCCACAGGATTCACAAATTACTTCGTCAGCCATTCCTTCACCCCAACGGCCCGTTATGTTGCTCTTGCATTCGCCGCTTCGAACTGCAACAGAAAGGACGCAGGATCAAGCGCGAAGTGCGCTGCCTCGGACTCTGCAGCCGCACGCAATAGCGGCTGCACAGCCAATGGCAAGACGTTCCTGGTTCCTGGCACAAGGATGGCAAGTCCCAGCTCCCGAGCGATGTTAACGACCTCTCGAAAGAGAGTCATATTCGGTTTTCGGAGATCGAAGCGCACCCGAATGGACTCTACACATCCTTCACTGCGCCACAACTGAATGTCATCTGTCTCCACGTTGCCCCAAAGCGTGAGGCCCGAGTGCCACGACTTACTCTTGCCCAGGACTCTACCCAGCACTCGCTCAAGCTGCGCATCGTCATACTGCCGCCATGCCAGAGCTGGATCGAAGCCTTCCGCCTCTTCGAATAGAGAATCCACGTCCCCGCCGGAGTTGATCCAGCTCTGCGGTACGAACGCTACGTTGAACTGCCAGACCGCCACTACAACTTCCTATCCAACATGACATCGCCGCTATGTCGCGAGCAACAGCGCTTCACCTTGCGAGTGGGCACGCGCAGCGCGTGGACTCCATTCGCTTGTTAGTGGTGCTTGGCTGCACTGCTTGCTTCCGCCCTGAACCTGGCAAGCGCTTCACGGAACCATATCGCGCTTTGCACTTGAGCCTGATCTCCACATTTGACCAGATATGGCTTCCCGCTGGCACTGCTTTCCGAAGCTGCGCGTTCGATGAATGCTTCTGCAGTGGGGACGAGATTCTTTCGGAGCAAGTACTCGTACTTGCGATTCAGATGCTCCACGGCACGAGACGCGTCATACCACGAGCCATTGCGGTTGAACTGACACCCTGATGCCGCGAGATGGCTGATCAGATGAGAAATCTCTTCCCTAGCCATGGGATTCGACTCCTGAACCGTTGCCAGCAGCGGCGCGCTGAGCGTCAGAAACAAGATGAGAGACTTCAATCCCAACACCCCTAACGCTCGTGTTAAGGGCGCGCGTATCGCGCGCATCGGCCTCAACGCTTCCACAATCTCCTCCGACAAGAAAAGCATGAAACGACGACCACGCTGGCGACGGCTGAGAGAGCCACTCGCACCCATGGACACGGTCACACTGGTTAGAGTCGTCGATCGCTCATGGGGCTAACGCCCTGCATCTGGCTGAACGTAGTACGCACTGGCAATCGCCACGGTGTACCGGTCATAGGCCAACGGCAGAGAGGAGCTGCGGCATTCGGAACAAGAAACCTTAAAATTTCGCGTTTGACCGGGCTCGATTGAGCCATCAAGGTGGCTCGAACACTTGTCCACAAAGGTTCCGCCCTTGTCGAATAGCTCAACCAGGAGCTCCACGGACTGCCAGGTATCCTGCCCTATGTTCTCAATGCTACCGATGAAAGCTGCATTCGCCTCATGCCCCTGCGGTCGATGTTCTTTTACGAGAAGCCCGCATCGGCCGTGTACTTCTTAAACGCGGGTAGCGAGCCATTAATGTCTTCGCGGAACTCCGCAGATTGCTCTGCGAACTTCCTCGCTTCCCACGTTCCGTATGCGAAGAATAGCAAGCCCAGCGAAACCGCGAAGCCGAGGCCAACCAGAAATCCGTGGACGACCTTCAAGAGAGCTGCTTTAAGCATCGACATGGACTCCTTTCTCACTATTAGCCGAACGCCGCCGCTCAGGCGCGCAAGTTTTCTGCGTCGCCTGGAGCGGCTTGTTGGGCCCTAGACAGAACAGTGCCATACCCAACGATAGTCGCGCCTTCGCGCAGCGTGAAGGTTGCGCCAGGTACAACACCTTCATACAGAACATTGGGCTCGTGGTAGTACATCAGAGCC
Organism: Steroidobacter cummioxidans; assembly: GCF_003104955.1. Taxonomy (NCBI): domain Bacteria; kingdom Pseudomonadati; phylum Pseudomonadota; class Gammaproteobacteria; order Steroidobacterales; family Steroidobacteraceae; genus Steroidobacter; species Steroidobacter cummioxidans. The sequence goes on from NZ_LSRW01000009.1 coordinate 35,555, forward strand.
ATTGTGACCTCCACCGTGTCGCCCGGCTCAATCTTCAGATACTCGTTCATGAGCACGACACCCTGGTATCTCTCCACGATGGCGTTCCCTTCCAATTTCGCCTTCCGTTGATCCGAAGGACCAATAACGATATGCGGCCTGTATCCGCGCCACAGCGTGTTTCGTCCACGATCGAGCTCCGGCAGCAGAGTTAGCAACGCTCGGACTGTGGGGACCTCCTTCATAAGGCCCAACGCCCCAGCTGAGCTGGGCGCGCACCGCGCGCGAACTCCAGTGATGGGATGGACTCCCCCCGATCTTTCGGCATCATTGTGCCAGCTGGCGTCATGTGGTGTGAGTGTCAGCGCAACCAGGAGGAGCCCGAGATGAATGCTACAACCGTAGCCATTGACCTGGCAAAGAACGTCTTCCAGTTGGCCTACGCCGACGCAAATTGGAAGATTGTCTCCACCGCGCGCCTCACCCGATCTCAGTTCCAGCGCTGTTTCCAAAACAGCAGCATCTCGCTGGTCATCATGGAAGCGTGCGGCTGCGCCCATTACTGGGCTCGGCAGATACAGGCACAGGGCATCGAAGTGCGCCTGCTGCCACCTCGCTATGTTCGCGCCTATGTCAAACGCAACAAGACCGATGCGGCCGATGCCGCCGCTCTGCTGGAGGCGGCGCGCTGCGCCGATATTCAACCCGTCCGGATCAAGTCCGTCGAGCAACAGGCACTGCAAAGCCTTCACCGTACTCGTTCGCTGTGGATGACCACACGGACGGCCAGGATCAATGCACTGAGGGGCTTCTGCCGCGAGTTCGGCATTGACATCGCGCAGGGTGCACGGCTCGGCCTGGAACAGATCGCTCGAGCACTCGCCGATCCGAACTCATTGCTACCTGAGCTCTTGCGCACCAGCATGCGTTCGATGATCGATGAGCTCCGTTTGCTCGAAGTGCGCATCAACCAATTGGAGAAGCAGCTCGGTGAACTCGCTCGTCAGTCCGCCACTTGCACGACCCTATTATCAATCCCCGGCGTTGGATTGCTCACGGCCACCGCCATGGTTGCAGCGACCAGCGGAGAGGTCAGTCACTTCAAAGATGCCCGTCATTTCGCCGCTTGGTTTGGGCTGACGCCGAAGGAACATTCCTCCGGCCAAACCCGCCGCATCGGCCGCATCTCTAAGCGCGGTGATCGCTACGTCCGCATGCTGCTCACTCATGGTGCCCGCGCCGTGCTCAACGCCGCCAATCTCGCCACCAGGATGCAGCGGCCCGTCGACCCGCTACGCCGCTGGGCTTTACAGATCCAACAACGCAGCAATCACAACAAGGCCGTGTGCGCGCTTGCCAACAAGCTTGCCCGCATCTGTTACGCAGTGCTGCGAGATCACGAGCCCTACGGCGTAGCTCGTCTCGACCACAAACTGCAGCAATCGACTTTTGCGATGCCGACCTGATCTACCCCCGCCTCATGCTTGCCCAAGAGACTCATCGCCCAACATGGCTCACAGGACCGCGTCCGCACCGCGCGATGCCGATAACATCTTCGGCAGCTTGCCTGCCGTTCGCAGCGATTGGCACCGCGGTGTTGCAGATTTCCATCTCGGCACGGGACATACAGTTCCCACTTCAGATGCCGGATATACGACTGCAAGCGAACTCCTGTCCGCCAATCATCGGTCAGTCTCTACTTGCGGGGGGAGTCCATATACGATTTGTTAGGTCGCATAGCCGTCAAACGAAGCGAAGCCGCGAGCCTGGTGGAATGTCGATCTTGTGAAGCCCGCACAACATATAGGCCTCCTTCTCGATGGGGGCGGCGACGCAGCGATTGCGAATTCGTTGCCATGGACTGCAATCTAACGATGACGATGAGCCGCGCGGCTAACTGACCCAGAACAAAGGCGCATACGCTTCACCGCGTCGGCTCCATTGTTTTGTTAGAACGCACACGCGCGAGATACGACCGAACGACTAACACTCCTGAGACCAGACCGCACAGCACTAGGCTCGTCAGATACGAGAAGACCTGCCAGCCGTTTGTCAAAGTAGCTCCGGTGCCGATGGCCAGCGCCAGAAGAAGACCAGCTGCTGTGCTACCTGCCACACCGACGACAACGAAAAGAGCCGCCGCGCGAAGCGCCACAGGGGCACTCAAGAACGACCGCGCGATCAGGTATGACACAAACATACCAAAGCCCAAACCCACCACGAGAATCGCGAGAGAAAACAGAGGCCCCATAGCGTTCTAACGCCGCCGCTGTGCCGCGATCAACGGCGCTTCGCTGCTGCGAGCCGGAACCAGCGGCTGTTATGTAATGCGCTCAATACGTCAGGTACTCCCGCGCCTGCCTGGCAATATCCTCTACCTCTCGCGCTTGGCGTGAACCAGAGTCCATATACGTCGAATATGCAATTCCGCACCGGATCTCGACCTGGGCGGCCGAGCGTGACGGAATCTTCTCGCGCGGAAGAACGCGCGGGGCGTGAAGCGCGCCTCAACGCGCGAGGCGCACACACAACGCCGGGCGCGCTTCGCGCGCACCAGCGCCAAAACTACGGGCCTTAGCCCTCCGCCTTCACCGGCAGCTTCACCCGAATATGCAGCTCCTTCAGCTGCTCTTCGGACACGCCAGTCGGCGCACTCGTCATCAAGTCCGCCGCCGTCTGCGTCTTCGGGAATGCAATGACGTCACGAATGGAATCCGTGCCCGCCATGAACATCACGATGCGGTCCAAGCCGAACGCGATACCACCATGCGGCGGCGTCCCGAACTTGAGCGCCTCGAGCAGGAAGCCGAACTTGATCTGCGCCTCTTCCGGCGAGATGCCGAGCAGGTCGAACACCGTCGACTGCATCTCCTGCCGGTGAATACGCACCGAGCCGCCGCCGATCTCCGAGCCGTTGAGCACCATGTCGTAACCCTTCGACAGAGCATTCTTCGGATCGGCACGCAGCGCCGCCGCGTCTTCGATACGAGGCGCAGTGAATGGGTGATGGAGAGCGACCCAGCGCTTCGCATCCGGATCCCATTCGAACATCGGGAAGTCGACCACCCACAGCGGGTGCCAGCCGGTCTTGGCGAGCTTCAGATCGTGGCCGACCTTGATACGCAGCGCGCCGATGGCGTCGTTCACGACCTTCGCCGTGTCCGCGCCGAAGAAAATCAGATCGCCGTCCTGCGCACCGGTGCGCGACAGGATGCCGCTCACTGCGTCGTCGCTCAGGAACTTCAGGATCGGCGACTGCAAGCCATCGCGGCCCTTCGCCTTCTCGTTCACCTTCACGTAGGCGAGACCCTTCGCGCCGTAGCGTCCGACGAACGTCGTGTAATCGTCGATCTCTTTGCGTGACAGCTTCGTGCCACCTTCCGGCACACGCAGCGCTGCCACACGGCCGTCGGGGTTCGACGCCGGGCCGGAGAACACTTTGAACTCGCAACCCTTCACCAGATCGGCAACGTCGACGAGCTCCAGCGGAATACGCAGGTCGGGCTTGTCGGACGCATAACGACGCATCGCTTCGGCGTACGTCATGCGCGGGAACGGGTTGGGCAGATCGTCGCCGAGCACGGTCTTGAAGATGGAGCGGATCAGTGCCTCCATCAGTTGCATGATCTGTTCTTCGCTCAGGAACGACGTCTCGATATCGAGCTGAGTGAATTCTGGCTGACGCTCGGCGCGCAGGTCCTCGTCGCGGAAGCAGCGGACGATCTGATAGTAACGATCGTAGCCCGCCATCATCAGCAGCTGCTTGAACAGCTGCGGCGACTGAGGCAGCGCGAAGAACTGACCGGGATGCGTGCGGCTCGGCACGAGATAGTCACGCGCGCCTTCCGGGGTCGCCTTCGTGAGCATCGGCGTTTCAATGTCGATGAAGCCGTTGCTGTCGAGGTAGTCGCGCATGGCGCGGGTCACCTGGTGACGCAGGCGGATGCGCTTCTGCATCACGTCGCGACGCAGGTCGAGATAGCGATACTTCAGACGAATCTCTTCGTTGACCGGCTCGTCGTGATGGAACGGCGGGGTCTCGGAGCGGCTCAGGATCTCCAGCTCTTGGGCCAGCAGTTCGACCTGACCGGAGGCGAGGTTGGCGTTGGCGGTGCCGCCCGGGCGGGCGCGGACCAGGCCCTTGATGCGGATGCAGAACTCGCTGCGCAGACGCTCGGCGTCGGCGAACACGCCCTTGGCATCGGGGTCGAACACGATCTGCAACAGACCTTCGCGGTCGCGCAGGTCGACGAAAATCACGCCGCCGTGGTCACGCCGGCGGTGCACCCAGCCAGCGACGCTGACTTCCTTGCCGATGAGGGACTCGTTGACCTGGCCGCAATAATGGGAGCGCATGGAAAAGGCTCGGGACGTAGGGAGCGCGGGATGTTACGGAGGCCCCCGGGGCGGCGCAAGGCGAGGCCTTGGCGAGGCTTCCTCGACCTGCCAGGGTGGCCAAAATCCTGCGAGACACCCGATTATAATTGATTTAGCATCCACCCCATTAAATCTAATCGATATAGAACCTGGATAATCGATTTGGCATGGTACGTACCGATTCTAATCAGGAGCCCGTCGCCATCGGCCAGGAGTGGCTCCGCCGGGAACTAAGCCTGGACGTGCCGGCTCCGGCCGTCGAGAGTTACATCATTCAGGGCGCCAGGCGCACGGCCGTGCACGGGGCACGCACGTGTGAGTTTTTCCCTCGGCACTATGCCGTGGACGCGACTCTCGCCTCGCATCTGCGCTTCGCACTGCGTCACGAGCCTATCGATCTTGGTGTCCTCGTGGCTGCGCTCAAGACGATGCAGCCGGCCGAGATCGAAACCTGGGTTCGAGCCGAGCCCACCGGCGCGTACAGTCGGCGCGCTTGGTTCTTCTATGAAACCTTCACCGGCAGAACACTGGATCTCGAAGATGCTCGCAACGGCAACTACGTCGACGCCTTGGACTCTGCACGCCACGTAGTGGCAGACGGTCGCAAAAGCCCACGTCACCGCGTTATCGACAACTTACTAGGAACTTCGGGTCTTTGTCCGATGGTGCGCCGGACTGCTCGACTGTCGGCTCAGATGGGTACTCGCATCGATGAAGAGGCACGCGCGCTCATCCAGAGTTACGACCCCGTGACGCTGTCGCGCGCGGTCAATTACCTTTACACGAAGGAGACTCGATCGTCGTTCGCCATAGAAGGCGAAACGCCGAGCAGCAGCCGAACGGAACGATTCGTTGCCGCACTCAAAGCCGCGCCTACGTTCACACTCAACAAAGAATCGCTGATTCAACTGCAAGGACAAATCGTCGACCCGCGTTATGCCGCGCACGATTGGCGCAGCTTCCAGAACTTTGTTGGCAACACGGTCAGCGGCTATCGAGAAGAGGTTCATTTCATCTGCCCTCGTCCGCAAGACGTGGCGGGACTCATGAATGCGTGGCTCGCCATGATGACGAGATTGGAGCAGGGCTCGGTCGATCCAGTCATCGCGGCTGCCATCAGCGCGTTTGCATTCGTCTTCGTACACCCATTTGCAGACGGCAACGGCCGAATCCACCGCTTCCTGATGCATCACGCGCTCGCCAAGCGAGCGTACAGCCCCGCCGGGGTGATCTTTCCCATTTCGGCGGCAATCTTGCGGGATCGCCGCAGCTACGATCAGGTACTGGAGACGTTTTCGAAGCCGCTCGGCGAATTCATCGACTGGCACTGGACGCCTGAGCAGGAGATCGCGATCGGCAACGAGACAGCCGATCTTTATCGCTACTTCGACGCCACGCTGTTTGCCGAGTATCTCTACGACAGGGTGGCCGATACGGTTCGACGCGATCTGAAGGAAGAATTGGGATTCGTTGCAGTCTTCGATCGTGCCTTTATCGCCGTGCGTGAGATCGTCGACATGCCCGACCGGCGTGCATCGCTGTTCGTGCGACTGTGCATGCAAAACGGTGGGCGACTGTCAGCTGCGAAACGTTCTCAGTTTCCAGAATTGAGCGATCCTGAAGTCACACAACTCGAAGCGCAGGTGCAAGGCGCTATTTCCGCAGAAGCGGCCGCACACTCCTGAGCAAAGCGTTCGTCACCGTCCAGTAAGGCGGTGAGGCAGCCGTGAATCCTGCGTATCGACATTGACCGCTTGCTCGACGCTCAACTCGATTGAGCGCCCAAGCGGCAACCCATCCACAAAGATGGGCTGCCGGGGCTCGACTACCGCCGCTTGGCCTTTTTCTTGGCCGGTGCAGCCTTCTTCGGCGCCGGGCGCTTGGCCGGAGCTTTGGCGGCCGACTTCTTGCCCTTGGCTGGTGCAGCCTTGGCCGCGGCTTTCTTGCCGCCGCCGGTGCTCACTTCGGCCTTGGCGGGCTTCTTTTCCGGCTTGTCGGCCTTGGCTTCAGCCTTGGTGTCGGAGGAGGACTTGTCCTCAGCCTTTTCGGCCGGCTCGTCGCGGTCGGCGAGATTGCGCTTGTCTTCACCCTCGGACTTGAAGTCGGTCTCGTACCAGCCGGCGCCCTTGAGGCGGAATACCGGTGCGGAGATCAGTTTCTTCAGCGTCGACTTTTTGCAGCTTGGGCATTTGCGCAGCGGCTCATCGGAAATCTTCTGCAAGGTCTCGACGTAGAACTTGCAGTTGCTGCATTCGTATTCGTAAAACGGCATGGTTATTCTCGGTCACAAACCGGGGCCAACTCGGCGTCGCCGCATCATAGTGGGCGACGCCGATTCTTCAAGTTGTTGGCAATAGAAAATCAGCCCCGCGAAAACGCCAGCTCGCCATCCTTGACCGTGACGCGCACCTTGGAGCCGGGGCCGAACTCGCCCTTGAGGATGCGCTGGGCCAGTGGGTTTTCCAGCTGCTGCTGAATGGCGCGTTTCAACGGGCGGGCACCGTACACCGGATCGAAGCCGGCTTCGGCCAGCCGGTCGGTAGCTGCCTCGTCGAGATGCAGTTCGATATCCCGCTCGGCCAGCCGGCGCCGCAGATAGGCCAGCTGGATATCCACGATGGACCGCAGCTGAGCTCGGCCCAGCGGATGAAACACCACGATGTCGTCGACGCGGTTGATGAACTCGGGGCGGAAATGCTGTTGCACGATCTCCAGCACGGCCTCCTTCATCTTGGGGTAGTTCGCCTCGCCGGCCAGCTCCTGAATGACATTCGAGCCCAAGTTCGAGGTCATTATGATGACGGTGTTACGGAAGTCGACCGTGCGCCCCTGGCCATCGGTGAGGCGGCCGTCGTCCAGCACTTGTAACAGCACGTTGAACACATCCGGATGGGCCTTTTCGACCTCGTCCAGCAACAGCACGGAGTACGGCCGGCGACGCACGGCCTCGGTCAAATAGCCGCCCTCTTCATAACCGACGTAGCCCGGAGGCGCGCCGATCAGGCGGGCCACGGAATGTTTCTCCATGAACTCCGACATGTCGATGCGGACCATCGCGTCTTCCGTGTCGAACAGGAACTCCGCGAGCGCCTTGCTCAGCTCGGTCTTACCGACACCGGTCGGACCGAGGAACAGGAAGGAACCATTGGGCCGGTTCGGATCGGACAAGCCGGCGCGTGAGCGACGAATCGCATCCGACACGGCGGTAACGGCCTCGCGCTGGCCGATGACACGCTTGCCCAACTGCTCTTCCATGCGCAGCAGCTTTTCCTTTTCGCCTTCGAGCATCTTGGAGATGGGGATGCCGGTCCACTTGGACACGACTTCGGCGATCTCCTCGTCGGTCACTTTGTTACGCAGCAGCTTCTTCTGATCGGCCTGCTGCTCAGCCGCCGTGGCCGCGGCGAGACGACGCTCCAATTCGGGAATGCGGCCGTACGCCAGCTCCGACATGCGCGCCAGATCCTGTGCGCGTCGCGCCGTTTCCAATTCGGTCTTGGTGCGCTCCAGCTCCTCCTTGATGCCGGCGGCGCTTTGCACCGAGGCTTTCTCGGCCTTCCACACCTCTTCCAGGTCGGAATATTCCTTTTCGAGCCCGCCCAGCTGCTCGTCCAACGCCTTGAGGCGCTTCTTGGAAGCGTCGTCGGTTTCTTTCTTCAGGGCCTCGCGCTCGATCTTCAGCTGGATGATGCGACGCTCGAGTCGATCCATGGCCTCGGGCTTGGAATCGATCTCCATGCGAATGCGCGCACCTGCCTCGTCGATCAGGTCGATGGCCTTGTCGGGCAGCTGACGATCCGTGATGTAACGGTGCGAGAGCGTGGCCGCCGCTACGATCGCCGGGTCGGTGATTTCCACGCCGTGGTGAACTTCGTAACGTTCCTTCAAGCCGCGCAGGATGGCGATGGTGTCTTCCACCGAAGGCTCGTTCACCAGCACTTTCTGGAAACGACGCTCGAGCGCGGCGTCCTTCTCGATGTACTTGCGATACTCATCGAGCGTCGTCGCGCCCACGCAATGCAGCTCGCCACGAGCGAGCGCGGGCTTGAGCATGTTGCCGGCGTCCATTGCGCCCTCGGCCTTGCCGGCGCCGACCATGGTGTGCAGCTCGTCGATGAACAGGATGACGCGGCCTTCCTGTTTCGCGAGATCGTTGAGCACGGCCTTGAGCCGCTCTTCGAACTCGCCACGGAATTTCGCGCCTGCGATCAGCGCGCCCATGTCGAGCGCGAGGATGCGCTTGTTACGCAGCCCTTCGGGCACTTCGCCATTGACGATGCGCTGCGCGAGACCTTCGACAATGGCGGTCTTACCGACGCCAGGCTCGCCGATCAGCACTGGGTTGTTCTTGGTACGACGCTGCAAGACCTGCACGGTGCGGCGGATCTCATCATCACGGCCGATGACCGGATCGAGCTTGCCCTGCTCGGCGCGCTCGGTCAGATCGACGGTGTATTTTTCGAGCGCCTGACGGCTCTCTTCGGCGTTGGCGTCGTTGACCTTCTCGCCGCCCCGCAGCTCGTCGATGGCCTGCTCGATCGAGCCTTTCACGGCGCCGGCGTTCCGCAGCACCGTGCTGATCTGGCCCTTGTCGTCGAGCGCCGCGAGCACGAAGAGCTCGCTGGAAATGAACTGGTCGCCGCGCTTCTGCGCCAGCTTATCCATCACATTGAGCAGGCGGCCGAGCTCGTTGGAGACGTGTACTTCGCCGGACGTGCCCTCGACCTTGGGCAGCTTGTCGAGAGTTTCGCCGAGCTGCGAGCGCAGCAGATTGACCTTGACGCCGGCCTTGTCGAGCAAGTGCCGGACGGTGCCGCCTTGCTGGTCGAGCAGCGCGACCAGTAAGTGCGCCGGCTCGATGTACTGGTTGTCGCGCCCCACGGCCAACGACTGGGCATCGGCCAGGGCCTGCTGGAATTTGCTGGTGAATTTATCCATTCGCATATGAGCTTTCCCCGGCGCACCGAAGCAATCGGCGCCATTTACCTTGGCAGCGATCTGGGACCAAGGTAGGAGAATTCAACTGAGTTCCCCGCCCGGGAACCCGGAATTGTCCTGGCTCAGCTACGGGTCAGTGCGCCAGACTGTGGCTTACGGAGATCACCGCCACACCGAGCACGATATATACCAGCTGCCAGACGCCCGAACCGGGGTCCACCTTGCGGTGAAGACCGGGGATTAGGTCCGCGACCGCAATGTAAAGAAAGCTCGATGCCGCCAGGGCGATGGCGTACGGGAGCGCCCCCTGAACCTGCGCCAGCGCGAAATAGGCCGCCACGCCGCCGATCACGGAGGTCACGCTGGTCAGCAGATTGAGTGTCAGAGCGCGCAAGGGCCGCATGCCGCCATTCAGCAGAATCGCCAGATCACCGACTTCCTGTGGGATCTCGTGGGCACACACAGCGATGGCGGTGACGATGCCTAGATGCACGTCGGTCATGAAGGCCGCGGCTATCAGCACGCCGTCGAGGACGTTGTGAAAACCGTCGCCGATCAGGATGAGCATGGCCGATGCCTGGTCGCGCCGCTGATCGTGATTGTGGGCGTGATTGTGATTGTGGCCGTGCCCATGAGCATGCGCGTGCGGTTCGGGGCTCACATGAACCTCGCACACGTCGGCATGGCAGTGCCGCCACAGCACCATCTTTTCCAGCACGAAGAACAGCAGCAGACCGCCGAGCAGGGCCAGACCGATTTCGTGCGTCTTGGTAACGCCCGCCGATTCGATGGCATGCGGTAGCAGGCCGAGCAGCGCGGCGGCGAGCAAGGCGCCGGTCGCAAAGCTCACCAGATGCGGCAGAACACGCGTGCGTACCCGGTCCGGCACGACCAGGAATACCGAGGCCGTCAGCGCGCTCAGAAAGCCGCCGAGGGTAGTAAACAAAATGATCCAGCCGAGCAGATGCATGATTACAGGATTCGCAGCCCGGCCGCTTGCCAGTCTCGGCGCAGCAGACTCGCGAGCTGAAGGGTGATGTTGGTTATGCCGGGCAGGTTAGCACGCGTGTCAAGCGGGCCCGGCCGCCGGCCCTTCGAGCCAGACCAGCGTAGCCATACGGCCAGTGCGGCTCTCCCGGCGGTAGGAAAAGAAACGTTTGTTATCGGCGAAGCATTCGAAGCCGCCGCCGTAGACGGCAGTGACACCGAGCCGCGCCAGCTCGTTGCGCGCCAATTGATACAAGTCAGCCTGCCATCGGCCGCGTTCGTTGCGCTGGAATGCCGTCGCGTTGTCGGCGCCCAGCTTTAGAAATGCCTCGCGCACTTCGTCGCCGACTTCGAACGCCGCTTGTTCGATGGCGGGACCGAGCCAGGCCATCAGCTGCGATGGAGGAACGCCGAGTGACTTGATCGTCGCGCCCAGCACGCCGCCGGCCAAACCACGCCAGCCAGCATGAGCGGCGCCGACTCGCGAGCCAGTGCGGTCGCAGAACAGGACAGGCAAACAATCGGCGGTCATGACGACGCAAACGGCGCCGGCGCCGCGAGCAACGGAGGCATCAGCGGTCAGGGGCGCGGGCGGCGTTGCGCGCTCGGCGCTCACATCGACGACGTCGATGCCATGAACCTGATTCAACCACATCGGCTCGGCGGGCACTCCAAGCGCCGCCTTGAGCCGCTGCCGATTCTCCGCAACCGCCGCCGGCTCATCCCCGACGTGCAAGCCTAGATTCAGGCTGGAAAACGCGCCCTCGCTGGCACCGCCCGAACGCAGCGTCGCCGCCGCTTTCACAGTCGGCGGTGCGGGCCAGTCGGGAGTAATCCAGTCGACCATGGGTTTAGCGCTTCTTGGTAGCGGCGGCGGCCGTATCGCGAGCGAGCACGCCCAGCAATTCTTGAATATCAGCCGGCAGCGCCGCCTCATTCACGATCGGCTTACCGCTGACCGGGTGCTCGAACGCGAGCCGGGCCGCGTGCAGCGCCTGGCGTTTGAAGCCACGCAGCGCCTCGATCAATTCCGGTGAGGCACCCTTCGGCAGCAGCATGCGACCGCCATACACCTTGTCGCCTACCAATGGATAGTGGACGTGCATCATGTGCACGCGGATCTGATGCGTGCGGCCCGATTCCAGCTTCAACCGCACATGGGTGTGACCGCGAAAGCGCGTCACGACACGATAGTGAGTCACCGCCTCGCGACCGTCCTGGCGCACGGCCATCTTCAAACGATCGACTGGATGACGGCCGATCGGCGCATCGACCACGCCACCGCCGGTCATCACGCCGACGCACACCGCCTCGTACTCACGCTCCACTTCGCGAGCCTCGATCGCTCGCACCAGCGCCGTATGCGCCTCGACCGTACGCGCCACGACCATGAGGCCGCTGGTGTCTTTGTCGAGTCGATGCACGATGCCGGCCCGCGGGACTAGCGATAGCTTGGAGTCGAAGTGCAGCAGGGCATTCTGCAAGGTGCCGGCCGCGTTGCCCGCGCCGGGATGGACGACCAGCCCGGCCGGCTTGTTGATCACCAGCACATGCTTGTCCTGGTGGACGATGTTCAGGTTGATCTGCTCAGGCTCGACGCTCACCTGATCCGGCAGCGTGGCATTGATTTCGACGCTCTCCCCGCCCAGCACCTTGTCCTTGGGCCGCAGCTGGACGCCGTTCACCCGGACCTGGCCGGCGTCGATCCACTCCTTGATTCGGGTGCGGGAATAGCCCTCGAGCAACTCGGTGAGCACCTGGTCCAGGCGCTGGCCGGCGTGCTCGAAGGGGATGGTCAATTGGTGGTGGACTGCTTCGGACATCTTGGGAGGAACTGTGGCTATACTCGCGCCCTCTAACGGGGACGCCTTTGGGGATGGTTCCCAGGCACGAGTACTAGAATCGCTTGCAAAGGGCCTGAATTCTCGCATGCGGATCATCTTCTTGACCACGGCGGCGCTGCTGGCGCTGAGCCTCACCGGGTGCGGCAACAAGCCCCGCGAGCAGATCGGCAATGCCGACAAGCTCTATGAACTGGCCAAAAAGGCCTCCGATAACGGCAATTATCGCGACGCCACGCGGTATTACGAGCAGCTGGAGGCCCGTTTCCCGTTCACCAACGCGGCTCGCCAGGGCCAGCTGGACCTGATGTACGCCTACTACAAGAATCGCGAGCCGGAGGCGGCCATCGACCAGGCGGACCAGTTCATCCGCGAGAACCCGGCCCACCCGCGGGTCGACTACGCCTACTACATCAAGGGCCTGGTGCAGTTCGAGCGCAATCCGAACTTCCTGGAGCGCTGGTTCAACGCCGACCTGTCGCAGCGCCCGCCGATCGACGCACGTAAGTCGTTCCAGTCGTTCCAGACGCTGGTGCAGCGGTTCCCGAACAGCGAATACGCCGAGGATGCCCGCAAGCGCATGATCTTCCTGCGCAACCGTCTCGCCTCGTACGAGGTTTATGTCGCCGGCCACTACCTGGAGCGCGGTGCCTATGTGGGCGCGATCAATCGCGCCAAGTACGCCATCGAGAACTACGACGGCTCACCGCAGATCCGCCAGGCGCTGCAGATCATGGCCGAGTCGTATCGCCGCCTGGGGATGGCCGATCTGGCGGCCGACACCGACAAGGTGATGGCCGAGAACTATGCGCAAGTGAACGAGCAGCAGGTCGAGCCGGAGCAGCAGAAGAAACATTGGTGGAAGTTCTGGTAGCTCGTCCCCGCTAGTCTCCGATCGAATGTCGCCGAGCGAATTCGGCGAACGCCTCCCGCCGATTTCCGCGTGCGCGCGCCGCTTATGGCGCGCCTCATCAGGTGTGACGAAGCCGTCGCATCGCTCCAGTCTCGCTTTCCACTCGCACGCGCCCAGGGTTTTTCCCTAATCCCCTGCAGCCACCCCTCGTAGACAAGTCAAAAGGAGCCAAAACCGTACTCAAGTCGCAGTGCACCTTAAGTGCGCGTACTACAAACGCGCCGTCAAAAAAAACACTGCGGACGATCGGTCAATGACGAACAAGACGCTGCGCCTGGCGCCTCACGCTTTCACGTTCCTGCTTTCCAGTCTGCCGTTGCTTGCACAAGCGCAGACACCGCCCAACGCCGGTCAGATCTTGAATGAACAACAGCGCCTGCAACAGCAGCGCTTGAATCGATTGCCCAGCGAAGACGTGCCTGCTGAGCGTCGGGCGCTACGCGATGTCGGCGGAACGCGCGTCACAGTCAAAGAAATTGTGTTCTCGGGCGAAGCGCGCATTGCCAGTCGTGACGAGCTTCACAAAGTCGTCGCCGATGCGGTCGGCCAATCGCTCGGCTTCGATGAGTTGCAGAGCCTGACCGATCGAGTCAGCACTTACCTGCGCGGCAAAGGTTATCCGCTGGTCGGCGCGTATCTGCCGGCGCAGGACGTGACCAACGGCCGCATCGAGATCGCCATCGTCGAAGGGCGCATTCAACAAGGGGCCAACGGCGTCGTGATCCGACCGGACTCCTCGGTGCGCATGAGTCAGTCGCGATTGCGCGCCATTGCCGAACGAGCGGTCGAGCCTGGTCAACCGGTGCGTCAACGCGATCTGGAACGTGCGGTGCTGCTGATCAACGACCTGCCGGGCATTGCAGCGCGCGGCGCGCTGGAGCGTGGTAATGAAGCGGGCACCAGCCGTCTCGCGCTCACCGTGGCCGAGCAGGGAATGCTCACTGGCGGCACCTCGATCGATACGTACGGCAATCGCTATAACGGCTCGGAACGAATCAATGCGCGCGTTGGCTTGAACGATCCGCTGCGCATCGGCGATCAGGCCGGCTTGAGTCTCACCAAGTCAGAAGGACTCGGCAGCGTGAGCGCCGATTACAGTTTGCCAGTGGGCTCGAGCGGCTTGCGCATGGGCGTGGCTTACACCGCGCTGGAATATGAAGTGAAAGAAGAGCTGCGTCAGCTCGACGCCGAAGGCGAGGCGCAGACCGCCTCGATCAACGCCAGCTATCCGTTCATTCGCAGCCGTTCGACCAACCTATGGGGCACGGCGGTCTACAACTACCGATCGCTGACCGACGAAATCATGGGCGTCACCATTCGCGACAAGCGCATCAACAGCGGCAGCGTGTCCTTGACGGGCTCGCATCAGGACCGCTTCGGCGGTGCTGGCATCACTCAGGCATCGCTGGCGCTCACCTCGGGCGATCTCGATCTGTCGCGTGTCGCCTTCGACAAGGAGGCCGATGCATTGACCGCGCGCAGCGATGGCAGCTTCTCAAAAGTCGGTTATGGCCTGGCACGCTTGCAGCGCGTGACCGATCGCGTCTCGCTGTTCGGCGCCATCAACGGCCAGATCACCAACCACAACCTCGACTCCTCGGAACGTTTCATTCTCGGCGGCCCCACGGGTGTGCGCGCGTATCCCGTCGGCGAAGGCAGCGGCGACAGCGGTTGGGTCAGCACGCTCGAGCTTCGTTACGACGTGCCTTTCTCCAGCAACTGGGGCGAGCTGCAACTGGTCGGCTTCGCCGATCACGGCGAAACCAAGTTGTATGAAAAACCGTGGACCGGCGCCGTCTACAACATGGATAGCAGGAACAGCTATGGCCTGTCGGGCGCTGGCGTCGGCTTCAACCTGACCGCGCAGGGGCGCTACAGCGTGCGCTTCTCCTACGCCGCGGCGATTGGCGACAACCCCGGCCGCAGCGTCACCGGCAAGAACGCCGATGGGCGCGCCCAGGACGGCCAGTTCTGGCTGCAGGGCTCGATGCAGCTGTAAGCATCGCCACGCCCTCCATTCCACGTTGCTAACTAACAAACGCGCGGCCTGAGCCGCGCAAAAGAAATCGAGAGACACGATCATGAAGCGTCCTTCCCTCAACCACGTGTATCGCCTGGTCTGGAACGAGCGTCTCAATGCCTGGGTGGCCGTCGCCGAACACGTCAAAGCTCGCGGCAAGCGAGCCAGCGGCGCGTTGTCGTTGGCCGTGCTGATGGCGTTGGGTCTCGCGCCTGCCACGCACGCCGCGGACAACACAGCCTTACCTACCAACGGTCAGATCGTCGCCGGCCAGGGCTCGATCCACCAGCAAGGCAACACGCTCACGCTCAATCAGAACAGCAATCGCCTGATCGCGCAGTGGGACACGTTCAACATCGGCAAGGATGCGAGCGTCGTCTTCAATCAGGCCAGCTCGAACAGCGTCGCGTTGAACCGCATCCTCGACTCGAACCCCAGCGAAATCTTCGGCTCGCTGAGCGCGAACGGCCAGGTGTATCTGGTCAACCCAAGTGGCATCGTGTTCGGCCGCGGCGCGCAAGTGAACGTCGGCGGACTGGTCGCTTCCAGCTTGAATATCAGCAACGAGGATTTCCTCGCCGGCAATCTGAAGTTCAGCGGCAGCGACACCAGCGGCGCTGTCATCAACCAGGGCTCGATATCGGCGGCACAGGGCGGCGTCGCGGCTTTGCTCGCGCCGCAAGTGACAAATGGAGGCAGCATCACCGCCAACGGTGGCAGCGCGTTGCTCGCGGCCGGCAGCGGCGTGAGCTTGGATTTCGTCGGCGACGGGTTGATCAGTTACAACATCGACGCCGGCACCACGCGCGCGCTCGTTCAGAACGGCGGCTTGGTTCAGGCGGACGGCGGTCTCGCCGTGCTGACGGCGAAGGCGGCGGACGCGGTCAATCAGGCCGTCGTGAACAACACCGGTACGGTGCGGGCGCAAACTCTTGCCTCGCGCGAGGGTCGCATCCTGCTGCTGTCCGATATGGAACATGGCACGACCATCAACAACGGTACGTTGGATGCGTCGGCCGCTGGCAGCGGTGATGGCGGCTTCATCGAAACATCCGCGGGTAACGTGAGCATCGGCGAGAACTCGTTGATCGACACGCGCGCCGCGCACGGCGAGGTCGGCGAATGGTTGCTCGATCCCAGCGACATCATCATCGCCGCGAGCGGCGGCACCATGACCGGTGCCACGTTGGCTGCACAGCTCAATTCCACGAACGTCACGCTCGACACCAGTGCCGGCAGCGGCGGCAACGGCGACATTTTCATCAATGACGCCGTGACCTCCACCGGCAGCTACGTCACTGGCGGCGTCGGCAGCGGCCGCACGCTGACTTTGCGGGCCACTCGCAACATCGAAATCAACAACACGATCAGCGGCAACCCGTATCCGTTGAGCGTGGTGCTGCGCGCCTCGGGCGATGTGAGTTTCGGCAGCAGCGGTGTCGTCAACACCAATGGCGGCAACTTCGTGGTCGGCATCGCGCCCACCGCGATCGGCAACATGGCCACGGCAAGCGGCACCAACTTCAGCATGAGCAACGGCAGCTATGTCAGCGTCGGCTCAGGCTCGCTCGACATCAACGTCACCGGCTCCATCCAGCTCGCGGCCAACAGCCTGCGCACCAGCGGCAGCACCTATCGCTATCTGAACAGCGGCTATACCGACTATATCCAGAGCAGTTACATGCGGCTGCTGGCTGGCACCGGCATCACCACGATCAACACCGATGCTGCCGTGGCCGACATCACCGGCATGACGTATGTCACGCTGCAGTCCGCTTCGATCGGCACTGCGCTCGCCCCGATCAAGATCGGCCGCACTTCGCTCGGCCATTCGCTGACCGTCAACAACAGCTCGGGCAATTCGTATGCGAACGTGTTGAACGCGAACGCCTCACACGGCTTCAGCACTGTCTCGGTCAATATCGGTAGCCAGCTCAATAGCACGCAGCAGCTCCTGCTGGGCGGCGACCTGGACGGTCACGGCCACATCCTGATGAACACTGACGGTAGCGGCGTACTCAGCCTGCTGGATGACGATATCGATACCGCGGGCACGCGCTCGAACATCTCCATCTCAGCCGGCAACATCACGTTCGACAACAACTCGGTGGACGTCGGCAGTCGCTCCTTCTCCGCAACCGCCACCACGATGGCCGGCAGCGGCAACGACGGCAACGCCGACGTGATCGGCGGCACGCTGTCCTTCTACGGCACCGAGCTTGGCAGCACCACCCACCGCCTCGAAGTCGCCGGCGGCGGCATCAGCGGCGGCGCCAACACGCTCAACTACAGCAACTCCGGCGGCAATACCTATGTGACCTCGGTGGATGACAGCTTCCAGAACGTCTACATGACGAACGTGAAGACCATCGGCACGCATTCGGTACTGTTCGATACTGACCACATCGACTACACCACCGACGGCACCGGCGTGTTGGTGCCGAGGATCAGCGTCAACAGCGGCGCCGACGTGAGCGGCGGCAATCGTTTCATCAGCTTCGCCACCAATAGCGGTGACATCCGCTTCGACACCGACTCGGTGAACACCGGCAGCGGCACGCTGCAGGCAGTGATCAACGCCGGCAATCCCGACGGTGCCAGCGGCGACGTGATTCATGCCGTCAACGCCAAGGACGGGCAGGCCGAGATCACTACCGGCAATGCAGAATTCATCATCTACCGCAGCGGTACTGGCCGCATCGCCGACATAGAGCTCGCGCAGGGCGCGGGCGCCAGCAACAACTCGCTGAGCGTCTCCACCTACGCCGGCAACGTCGATCTCACTGAGCTCGACTCGCATCACTTCAAGTCGTTGTCGGTGACGTTGAATGGCTCGCAGGCGAACGGCCAGAACGTCGCGATCGATCTGAACGGCGCCGACGATTTGAATTTCACCGACGGCGCCAGCCGCCTGGTGCTCGATGACACCAAAGTGGCGCTGAGCGATTTCGACCGCAACTGGCAGCTGAGCGCCGGCAACCGCAACGTACAGATCGACAGCACGGCACTCGGCAGCGGCAACTACAACATTTACGCCAACAACCTCTACTTGAATGGCGACGTGCTGACCGACGGCGGCAACATTACGTTGAACGCGGCGAGCAACAACATCTATTTGATGAACTCGGTGCGCATCGACAGCAATGCCGACGATGTCGCCAACAGCACCAGCACCGGTGCGGCGGGCAACATCTCGCTGACCGGTAACATTTCTTCGTCCAACGGCGCGGGTCGCATACTCACTGTCGACTCCAGCTCGACCAGCCAGGCCGGCGGCACGATCTACATGAACGGCAACCTCGGTAACACCGGCGGCAGCTATCTCAGCGGCGCTTCGTTCACCACCAAGGGCAGCCAGGACAATAACGACGGCTCGCTGACCTTTACCAGCAGTTCCTTCCTGCTTGACGGTAACTTCTCCGCCATCGGCAACACCAATTTCAGCGGCACGTTCCTCGACGTGGTCATCGACACCGAGCAAGGCAACGACGGCGATGCCGGCGACATCAGCTTCGGCGGCATGGGGCTGACCGGCTCGCAGTACAGCGGCTATACATTTAACGCGAGCACGACGGCTGCAGGTCGCAATGGCGGCAACGTCGATCTGGACACGCTCAACCACGGCACGTTCAGCGCCAAGACACTCGTGGTCAACACTACCGGAAGCAGCGGCGGCGCCACGGGCAATATCGATCTGCCTGCGGTCAGCACGGCCGGCACGTACTACAACGGCACGACCACCAACCAGTCCTACACCGGCAACGTCATCACTTTGCATGGCAACCTGAGCACCAACGGCGGCAACGTCACGTTAGCGGGCGATACGCAGCTGGCGGAAAGCGTGACGATCAGAACTTCGATCGCCAATCCGTCGACGGCAGCGGGCTCGGTGAGTTTCACCGGCACCGGCGTCTCGGCGACCGCGCCGGGCAAGGACCTGACGATCAACACCAGCACCTCGACGTCGAGTGCTTATAACGCCGGCGCAGTCACGCTACGCACCGGCAGCTCCGGCGGCGCCACGATCAACAATCTGTCCGTCGAGACGCGCGCGCTCGGCACTGGAGGCAGCAGCGCCGACATCACGTTGGCCACCGGGATCCAGACCGGCGGCAATCAGACCTTCGCGGCTCGCAATGTCAGCGCCAGCGGCGATCTTACGTCGCCCGGCGCCATCTCCATCACCAACGCCGGCAACCAGACGTTCAGCTTGGCAGGTACTGTCACAGCCGATTCGCTGCTGCTGCGGGGCGGGACATTCACGCTCGCCAATGCCGCCAATCAGATCAATACGCTCGCGGCACAAAGCGGCGCACTCACTTACGCCAACAGCGGCGCACTGACGATCGGCTCGATCGGCGGCATCTCTGGCATCACCAGCTCCGGCCAGGTGAATATTTCCACCGGCAGCGGCGACCTGAGGTTGGCCAATAGTGTCAGCAGCACCAACACCGGCGCTTCGGCCGTCGTGTTGAACGCGGGCTCGAGCGCCTCGGCGGGTACTGCCGCGGGAGGAAACATCCTCGTCAACAACGGCGTCACCGTCGTCACCGGCACGGGCGGCCGCGCCACGCTGTACAGCGGCGACATCGACGGCAGCACCGGTTTGACGAACCTGGTGGGATTCGGGTCCGGCAACTTCCGTTACAACAGCGACGAGTCGGCTTCGGGCTACACCAAGGCATTGGGCGCCGGCGTGTACGCCATCTATCGCGAGCAGCCGACGGTCTCCGTCGATGTGGACGATGCAACGGCGGTGTATGGCGGCGCGCCGACACTCACCACCACCATCGTCAGCGGTCGCAACGGCGATGCCAGCACCAACTTCACCTATGCGATCGGCGGCGCGCAGTCGACTTCGGGCAACTACATCGTCGGCACGCACTCGATCGCGGCGACCTCATCTTCCGGCGCCGCAGAGCTGGGCTATAACGTGAGCACCATGACTGGTGGCACGTTGACGATTACGCCGAAGGAGCTAACGGTGTCCGGTCTCACCGCAGACCGCGCCTACGACGGCACGACCAACGCATCGCTCAATTCGAGCGGCGCATCGGTCAGCGGCCTGCTCGGAGGTGACCTGGTTGGACAGGACTACAGCAGTGTCGCCGGTGCATTCGACGATAAGAACGTGGGCACCGGCAAGCACGTCACGATCAACGGCATCACACTCACTGGCGCAGATGCCGCGAACTACACCGTGACGAGCAGCGGCACCGGCAACATCAGCGCGCGAGTGCTGAATGTCGGCTTCACTGGCGTCAACCGGGTCTACGACGGCACGACGAGCGCAAGCGTCGTTTCGAACGATGACCGCGTTGGCACCGATGCACTGACGATCAACCAGACCGCGAGCTTCGGCGACAAGAACGTCGGCACCGGCAAGCTCATCGATGTTTCCAACGTCACGCTGAGCGGTGCCGACGCCGGCAACTACGTGCTGGGCTCGGCCAGCGGCACGGCGACGGGCGACATCGCCGCGCGCACGCTGAACGTCGGCTTCACCGGCGCCAATCGTGTCTATGACGGCACGACTGCCATGACGGTTACGTCGAGCGACGATCGCGTCGCCGGCGACGATCTGGCGATCGACCAGTCTGCCGTGCTTGCCGACAAGAACGTCGGCACCGGCAAGATCGTGAATATTTCCAATGTCACAGTCAGCGGTGCGGACGCCAGCAACTACGTGCTCGGCTCCACTTCGGGCACTGCGACAGCCGACATCGCTGCGCGTACGCTGATTCTCGGCTACACGGGCGACGGCAAGAAGTTCGATGGCACACCACGCGCTGGCGTCAGCGTCAGTGACAATCGCGTCGCTGGAGATTCGCTGGGCTTCGATGTGAACGCGCACTACACCGACTTCACCGTCGGCGACAATCGCGAAGTGCTGATCAATGGCGTCACGCTCAGTGGCGCGGATGCCGGCAACTATGTGATTGCCAACCCGACCGGCAGCACCACGGCGAACATCGAGCCGGGCTCGATCTCCAACGACATCCTGGCCAGCATCACCAGCCCGCAATCGACCTCAAACGGCACGAGCAGCAGCAGCGAGATCTACGCCAGGAATATCTCGATCGGCGCGGGGGCCGGCAGCGGCTCGCTGATCCAGAATGCCAGCCACATCATCACTGACAATCGGGTCATCACCATCGAGGGCGGCTTCACTCTGGATCTGGGCAAGAGCTTGCACAATGTGTCCCTCTCGAAGTTCCCAACCCACTCGACGCTGAGCATCGGCGATGTGCCTGCGAAGATCGAGGAGCGCAGCGGCGCCCTGCCGCTGTTCGAGGCGCGTAACTCGACCGTGCGGTTGAACGGTGCCGTGGAGATCATCGACAGCGGCAACTCCTTGTCCGTGAGCAACTCGTCAAGCGGTAGTGCGGCGAGCATCGATCTCAACCAGACCTTCGGACCCACCGCCTCCGGCAAGGTCAAGCTGCCTGGCGGCCAGGAGCTCACCCTGGAGACGGCCATCCACTCCAACCAGGTGCTGTCGATCCTCGTGCCCAAGGACGCACCGTTTGTCGATTACAACGACCTCGCGGTGATCGGCGTCGCGATGGCCGTGCAGCAACTGGATGTGAAGCCGAGGGATCTGAAAGCCATCGTAATCAAGAAGCGCTGACCTGGTGGGCAGTCCCGGCGCGTGCCATGCGCGCCGGGACTTGGGGCTTGCATGTAAAAATCCGCGCGAGCTGTGGCAGGATTCGGCGCCGTTTTGCGTAGCACCTGACATGGACCAGGAACTCCAGGAGAGGGCCCGATGACGAGAGCATATGGACGCTGTACTGCTGCAGCTATCGCATTGGTGGTTGCCGCCTGCTCGCAGGGCGGCAGCGATGCGGGCGAGATATCACACGCGCCAGACGGCGCAAGCGCGGCTACCGGCGGATTGTGCAAACTGCTGAGCCGCGATGAGATCGCCGCGGCGGTGGGCTCGCCGGTCGCTGACGGGAATGTCGCCGGCCCGCTGGGCAGCGGGTGCCAATGGGAACTCGCCAACGAGCGCAGCGTGATGATCCAGGTCGTGCCACGCGATTACTGGGAGGATGGCACCAATGCACCCGGTAGCGAAGCGCTCGCAGACATCGGCGAGAAAGCTTTCGTTGGCCCCTGGCTCGATGATCAGCGAGCCGGTGCGCTGACACTCAATGGCGCCGTTTACGTTATCAGCCCCAGTCGCGATGCTTCCGTGACCTTGCTACGGCAGGTCGCCACTCGAGTTCCGCCTCAATGATCTGCGCAGCCGAGCCAACGCGTCGAGCAGAAGATCAGACCTTGGTCTTGTAGCCCGACGTGATCGGATAGCGCCAGTCGCGACCGAACGCCCGGTCGCTGATTCTCACGCCCGGGGGCGCCTGGCGCCGTTTGTATTCGTTGCGCTTCACCATCTCGAGCACCCGCCCGACCGTGGCGCGGTCGAAGCCGCGCGCGGCGATCTCATCGACCGACAGATTGTCTTCGATGAACAGTTCGAGAATGACATCCAGCACGTCGTATTCGGGCAGCGAATCCGAATCTTTTTGATCGTGGCGCAACTCCGCTGACGGCGGCCGCTCGATCACCCGCTCCGGGATCACGCGGCCGATGGAGTTGCGGTACTTCGCCAATCGATACACCAGCATCTTGCTGCAATCTTTGATCGGCGCGAAGCCGCCGGCCATATCGCCGTACAACGTCGCATAACCCACGGCCATTTCGCTCTTGTTGCCGGTGGTGAGCACCATGCGGCCGGTTTTGTTCGAAATCGCCATCAGCAACAGGCCGCGGCTGCGCGCTTGAATGTTTTCTTCGGTGGTGTCCGGCTGGCGACCCGCGAACACATCTTTGAGCGCATCGAGTGCCGTGGCAAACATGCCTTCGATGGAGATTACGTCGTAGCGAACATTCAGGATCTTCGCTTCTTCTGCGGCGTCATCGAGACTCCACTGCGAGGTATAGCGCGACGGCATCATCACCGCGCTGACGCGCTCGGCACCGAGCGCATCGACGGCGATGGCCAAGGTCAGCGCTGAATCGATGCCGCCGGAAAGGCCCAGCACGATGCCTGGGAAACGATGTTTGCTGACGTAGTCGCGCACGCCGAGCACGAGGGCGTTGTACACGCTCGCCTCTTCTGACAACGGCGGTTCGACATGAGCCGGGCGCGGCTCCACTTTACCGTCGACCAGATCCACATCGACGGCAAACAATCCTTCGACGAACGGAGCGATGCGTTGCACGACCTCGCCCTGTGCATTCATCACGAACGAGCCGCCGTCGAAAACCAGCTCATCCTGGCCGCCGAGCAAATTCACATAGACGACTGGCAAGCCGGTGTCTTTCACGCGCGCCCGCACCACCTCTTCGCGACGCTCCTGATAGCGCAGCGAATACGGCGAGCCATTGACGACGACGATGAGTTGCGCCCCGTCCGCTTTAGCAGCGCGTGCGGGATTCGGTTCCCAGATGTCTTCGCAGATCAGCAACGCAACGCGAATGCCCTTGAGCTCGAAGATGCAGCTGTCGCGACCGGGTTTGAAGTAGCGCTTCTCGTCGAACACGCTGTAGTTCGGCAGCTCCTGCTTGCGATAGTTGGCGACCGTTGCGCCATCGCGAAGCACTACCGCCGCGTTATAGATGTCTTGCTCGGCGTACTCGGGATAGCCGGCAACGACGGTGATGCCGCTGGTCTCGTCGCGCACGCGTGCCAACGCAGAACTCACCTGCCGGCGCAGACCGTTGTGAAACAACAGGTCCTCGGGCGGATAGCCGCAGAGGCTCAGCTCAGGAAATAACACCAGATCGGCGTGCAACTCGTCGCGAGCCTGCGCAGAAGTATCGATCAGTCGCTGGGCATTGCCGGCGACATCACCAACGAACAGGTTGAGTTGGGCCAGCGCGATACGAAGGGAGGCGGACATGGCCTAATGATAGCGCTTGCGGGACGAACAATCGGCGAACGGGGGTCGACGACGAGGGGCTCACGGCGGCAGCGAGCCGCCGTGAGCCTGGTTGCTTACTTCTTGCGAGCCGGCTTGGCGGCCTTCTTGGCCAGCGCCTTGCCCTTGGCAGCAGCGACCTTCTTGGCCGGAGCCTTGCCCTTGGCGACAGGAGCCTTCTTCGCCGGTGCCTTCTTGGCGGCCGGACCCTTCTTGGCCGCGGCGGCAGCCTTCACCGGCTTCTTCGCGGCGACCTTGGACTTGGCTGCGGACTTCTTGGCGGCCGCGCCAGCCTTGGCAGCAGGCTTCTTCGCCGCGGGAGCAGCCTTCTTGGACGGCAGCGACACGACCTTGGCCTTCTTACCACCCTTGGCGAGCTGCTCGATGATGGCCTTGCCCAGATCGGCCGGGCTCTTCACGGTGCGCACGCCAGCGCGCTCGAGCGCGGCGAACTTGTCGGCCGCTGTGCCCT
The DNA here is from genome assembly GCF_003104955.1 of Steroidobacter cummioxidans. Classification (NCBI taxonomy): domain Bacteria; kingdom Pseudomonadati; phylum Pseudomonadota; class Gammaproteobacteria; order Steroidobacterales; family Steroidobacteraceae; genus Steroidobacter; species Steroidobacter cummioxidans. The sequence goes on from NZ_LSRW01000009.1 coordinate 60,009, forward strand.
TGCCGCCGGAGACGATGGCGCCGGCGTGGCCCATGCGCTTGCCCGGAGGCGCCGTGACACCGGCGATGTACGACACGACCGGCTTGGAGACATTCTCGCGAATGAATTCAGCGGCCGCCTCTTCATCGGCACCGCCGATTTCGCCGACCATGATGATGCCTTCGGTCTTCGGGTCTTCTTCGAAGCGCGCCAGCACGTCGATGAAGTTCATGCCGCGCACCGGATCGCCGCCGATGCCGACGCAGGTGCTCTGGCCGAGCTTGGCATTGGTGGTCTGGAACACGGCTTCATAGGTCAGCGTGCCGGAGCGCGACACGATGCCGATCTTGCCCGGCTTGTGAATGAAGCCCGGCATGATGCCGATCTTGCACTCGCCCGGGGTGATGATGCCGGGGCAGTTCGGGCCGATCAGCAGGCTGCCGTAGGAAGCCAGCGAGGCCTTCACCTTCACCATGTCGTTCACCGGAATGCCTTCGGTGATGCACACGATGAGCTCGATGCCGGCGTCGGCCGCTTCGATGATCGCGTCGGCCGCGAACGGCGCCGGCACGTAGATCATGCTGACGGTCGCGCCGGTTTCTTTCACGGCTTCACGCGCGGTGTCGAACACCGGCAGGTTGAGGTGCTGTTCGCCACCGCGGCCCGGCGTCACGCCGCCGACCAGTTTGGTGCCGTAAGCAATACATTGCTCGGAATGGAACGTGCCTTGCTTGCCAGTGAAACCTTGGCAAATAACGCGCGTGTTCTTGTTTACGAGAATAGACATGGTAGTGCTGGTATCTGTTATCGGTTGAACGTAAGCGCGCGCCTTAGCCCTTGGCGGCGGCGACCACTTTCTTGGCCGCGTCGGTGAGATCGGCAGCCGGCGTGATCGCCAGGCCGCTGTCGGCCAGGATCTTGCGGCCCAGCTCGGCATTCGTGCCTTCGATGCGCACGACCACCGGCACCTGCACCCCCACGTCCTTCACAGCGTGGATGATGCCTTCGGCGATCATGTCGCAGCGGACGATGCCGCCGAAAATGTTCACCAGAATGGCTTCAACGTTCTTGTTCGAGAGAATCAGCTTGAACGCTTCGGTGACGCGCTCACGAGTCGCGCCGCCACCCACGTCGAGGAAGTTGGCCGGCGAGCCGCCATGCAGCTGCACCAGGTCCATCGTCGCCATGGCGAGGCCGGCGCCGTTCACCATGCACGCGATATTGCCGTCGAGCGACACGTAGTTCAGCTCGTGCTCGGCGGCGGCGCTCTCCATCGCATCTTCCTGGCTGGAATCGCGCCACTTGGCGAGATCCTTGTGACGGAACAGCGCGTTGTCCTCGATGTTGATCTTGGCGTCGAGCGCCACCAGCTTGCCTTCGCCGGTCACGATCAGCGGATTGACCTCGAGCAGGGCGCAGTCCTTTTCCAGGTACAGCTTGTACAGTGCCTGCGCGATCTTGCTGAACTCGGCGATCTGGTCGCCTTCCAGCTCCAGGCCATAGGCGATCGCACGACTGTGCGACGGCATCAGGCCGGTGGCGGGATTGATGTTCACGCGGGTGATCTTTTCCGGCGTGTGCTCGGCGACTTCTTCGATGTCCATGCCGCCAGCGGCGGAAGCGATGAACGCGATGTGGCCTTTATCGCGATTGAGCACCAGGCTGAGATACAGCTCGCGCGCGATCTTCGAGCCCTGCTCAACGTACACCTGACGGATCGGCAGGCCTTCCGGGCCGGTCTGATGCGTGACCAGGCGCTGGCCGATCATGGCCTCGGCGGCTTTGTCGGCGGCTTCAGGCGAATCGACCAGCTTGACGCCGCCGGCCTTGCCGCGGCCGCCAGCGTGAACCTGTGCCTTGACGACCCATTTCGATCCGCCAAGCTTGCGGGCGGCCTCGGCGGCTTCACTGCCGGTAGCGGCCACCAGGCCTTTGGGGACCGGAATGCCGTAACTGGCGAACAACTCTTTCGACTGGTATTCGTGCAGGTTCATGGGGCTCGTGGGTGCGGCGGGGTTAAAATTGCGACGGTCAAAATAACGACAGTCAAAGGTCGCGTATTCTGGAGGAATTCGGCCTGGATGCAAAGGCGCGATCAGCAAGAAATGTCCTCGGAGCCCTCATTGAAAATCGCCGAGCCGCCGCTGGAACAGCTTCCAGCGCAGCCCGCACCCGCATTACCCTGGGGCTCGTCGGCCGAACTGGCCTGGCGAGTGCTGGCGCTCGTCAACCTGTTTCGCCTGCTGATTCCGCTGCTGCTGATGGTGCTGTACTGGACGCTCGAGCCGCGCCTGGTCGGGCAAGCCAATTCGCAGCTGTTTTTCTTCACCAGCGTCGCGTACTTCCTGTTCGCCTCGCTGTCGATTCCGACGCTCAAGCGGCGCTGGCCCGACCGCCAGGTGCAGACCTCGTTCAATGTCGGCGTGGACGTGCTGGCGATTTCGTTGCTCACGTACTCCAGCGGCGGCATGAACAGCGGCCTCGGCGCATTGCTGGTGCTGCCTATTGGTGCGGCGAGCTTTGTCGTCGGACAGCGACTGGCGTTGATGTTCGCGGCGGTCGCGGCGCTCGCCCTTTTATTACAGCAGGCTTTCACGACGCTCGCAGCGCGCAGCGATCCAGCGGATTTCGCATCGGCGGGCATCGTCGGCGCGCTGATGTTCATCGTCACGCTGGGCGTCGGGCCGCTCGCGCGCAGCTTGCGGGAAAGCGAAGAGCGCGTGCGCCAGCGCGAGGTGGACGTCGCCAACCTCGCTGAGCTGAATCAGTTCATCGTGCAGCACCTGCGCGAGAGTATTCTGGTCGTGGACGACCACGATACAATTCGCCTCATCAACGAATCTGCGGCGTCCATGTTGCACGGGAACCCGGTAACAGCAGGCGCACCGCTCGGCGAAGTCTCGCCGCGATTGTTGTATTTGCTCGATACCTGGCGCCGCCACACCTACGACTGGCAGATGAGCTCGCTGTCCCTGTTGACTTCGGACGGCAGCAGCCTGGTGCAACCGCATTTCGTGTCACTGCGCAGCGGTGGCGGCGGCGGACCCACACTGATTTTCCTCGAGGATACGACGCTGATCGCCGAGCGAGTTCAGCAATCCAAGCTGGCCGCGCTCGGCCGGCTCAGCGCCAGCATCGCGCACGAAATCCGCAACCCCGTCGGTGCGATGAGTCACGCTGCGCAATTGCTCGCCGAAGCACCGCAACTGACAGCCCAAGAGCGCCGCTTGACGGACATCATCACCAAGAACGGCGAGCGGGTCAGCATGATCATCAACAACGTCCTGCAACTGTCACGCAGGGACTCGACCCGTCAGGAGCGCATCGAGCTGAACGGCTGGCTGGAAGACTTCGTCGGCGAATTCCGGCAAACCGCGCAAGTGGACGCCAGCAAGCTGTACATCACCACCTCGACGCCCGAGCTCGAAGTGCGCATCGATCCCTCGCATCTGCATCAACTTATGTGGAATCTGTGCGAGAACGCACTGAAGTACGGCCGCAAATTCGATTCCAATGACGCGATCGAGATCCGGACCGGCCGCATGGCGACCTCGGAGCGACCGATGCTGGAGGTGCTGGATCGCGGCCCCGGCATCTCGGCGACCGACGCAGAACGAATTTTCGAGCCGTTTTTCACGGCCGGTAAAGGGGGCACGGGTCTCGGACTGTTCATTGCCAGGGAGATGGCCCAATGCAACCGCGCCGTGCTGATTTATGAGGCTCGTGCCGGCGGTGGTAGTATTTTCCGTCTCGTGTTCGCCGATCCTCAACGTTGGGAAACACAGTGAAGAAGCCCCGCGCGCTCGTCGTGGACGACGAGCCGGATATCCGCGAGCTGCTGAGTATCACGCTCGAACGCATGAATCTCGACGTGACCGCGGCCGACACGATTGCCGCAGCCACGCGTGAGCTGCGCGCCAATCCTTTCGATCTTTGCCTGACCGACATGCGCCTGCCGGATGGCGACGGGCTGAGCCTGGTCGAATGGATCCAGACGCATAAGCCGCAAACGCCAGTGGCCGTCATCACCGCGCATGGCAATGTCGAAACCGCAGTGCGCGCGCTCAAGCTCGGCGCCTTCGATTTCATTTCCAAGCCCCTCGACGTCGCTGCGCTACGCAAGCTCATCACCGCCACGCTCAAACTGGGCGAGAACATCGAGAGCACGGTTCAGCTGCCACAGGTGAAGCTGCTCGGTCGCTCGCGTGCAATGGAGCAACTGCGCGAAATGATCGAGCGCGTCGCGCGCAGCCAGGCACCTGTGCACATCTACGGCGAATCGGGCACGGGTAAAGAACTGGTCGCACATCTGATTCACGAGGCGGGTCCGCGTCGCGAAGGGCCCTTTGTGCCCGTGAACTGCGGCGCCATCCCCACCGAACTGATGGAGAGCGAGCTGTTCGGCCATCGCAAAGGCAGCTTCACCGGCGCCGTTGCGGACAAGCAGGGCCTGATTCAGTCCGCCGAGGGCGGTACTTTGTTCCTCGACGAAATCGCGGATCTGCCGCTGCACATGCAGGTGAAGCTGCTACGCGTGATTCAGGAAAAAACCGTCCGGCCGGTCGGTGAGTCGCGCGAGCAGCCCATCGACGTGCGCATCTTGTCGGCAACTCACAAGAATCTTGCCGCGCAAGTCGCGGAAGCAAAATTCCGTGAAGACCTGTTCTATCGCGTGAACGTCATCGAGATCCGCGTGCCGCCGCTGCGTGAGCGCCTGGAAGACATCGACGAGCTGGTCGATTCCATCGTCACGCGGCTCGGGCGGCAGATTGGCAATCGCTCGTTACGCGCTACCGAAGCGGCGTCCAGGGCGCTGCGGGAATATCACTTTCCCGGCAATGTGCGTGAGCTGGAGAACGTACTGGAGCGCGCCGCGACGCTGTGCGTGAACGGCGTGATCGATGCTGGCGATCTGCAATTGCGGCCGAAGGTCACCAACAACGAAGTCCCGATCCCCAACAGCGTCGCACCCGGTGAACGACTCGGTGACGCGCTCGAAGACATCGAGCGTGATGCGATCGTCCGCGCGTTGGAGCAGACGCGCTACAACAAAACCAAGGCGGCACAGCTGCTCGGCATGACCTTTCGCTCGCTGCGGTATCGGATCAAGAAGCTCGGGATCGAGTGAGGGCGGCCGCACCCGCGGCCCCGACAAGGCGTCGCCAGTTTCCCGTGTCTCCCCTGAACGTCGGCATCTGACGCAATTGGTCACTTTGCGCCCCGGCGTGCCCGAGTCAGGCCGAAACGGCAATCTGACGTAACGCCCCAACACCCGCTTCATCCTTTGTAGTAACAGCAACTTACGAGACCGGCGCATCGCTGGCACAGCCTTTGCTTTGGTACTCTCGCTGGCGAAATTAGCCGCTGTTGTTTCGAACCCACTGTCTGGAGACTTTTACATGATTAAGCAGGTCCAAAAGGGCTTCACCCTGATCGAATTGATGATCGTGGTTGCGATCATCGGCATCCTGGCGGCTATCGCCATCCCGGCTTATCAGGACTACACGATTCGTTCGCAGGCCACTGAAGGCTTGAACCTCGCCAGCGCCGTGAAGGCGAGCGTTGCCGAGTACTACGCCGACAAGGGCGAATGGCCGACCGCACTGGTTGGTAACGCCGCCGGTCAGCTGGGCTACACCAACAACCCGAGCGGCAAATATGTCGCGAGCGTGACGATCAACAACCCCGGCACGATCCGTATCACTTACGGCCTCCAGGCGAACGCGAACCTGACAGCCACTCCCATCCTGGACCTGCGTCCGCGGCTGAGCGCCAACGGCGACGTGATTTGGGTTTGTGGCCGCGCCACGGCACCGGCTGGCGTGACAGACCCGACCGTTCCGTCGGCTGCCGACGGCACCTCGGTGCTGGCGAAGTACCTGCCCTCGAACTGCCGCACCTAATAGCGCTGTCTAGAGTGCATGAAAGCCCCTCCTCGGAGGGGCTTTCTTTATTTCGGACTGGGCAAAAAACTCACTGTGCGTGTGAGCCCGGTCACGCTGAAAAGCCGCTTCGATATGCGAGCATTGCCATGGATTTGACAATTTGCACGGCCCCCGGCTTAGGGTAAAACTACCCGTCATTTTTTCGCACTCCCACACCCATGGCTGACAACGTCGCACCCGCTTTGAATGCGCAGCGCCTGGCACTCCAGGGCCTGCCGCTGCGGTTGATTCAGGACGGTCTGATCGACGAACAGACCATGGCGCAGGCGCTGACAAGCGCCAAGGAAAGCGACAGCAATCTGGTCTCGCACCTGGTCAGCAAAGGCATTGCCGATGCGAAAGAGATTGCCATTGCCGCGGCCCAGGAATTCGGCGTGCCGCTGCTCGACCTGGACGCCGTTCAGCTCGACCTCGACGTAGTCAAGCTGGTCTCCGACAAGCTTCTTGCCAAACACCGCGTGCTGCCGCTGCTAAAGCGCGGCAAGCGACTGTTCGTCGCAGTCTCCGATCCCACCAATCTGCACGCACTGGACGAGATCAAATTCCAGACCGGCCTGTCCATCGAAGCAGTGGTGGTCGAAGAGGACAAGCTGCAGAAGATCGCCAACAAGACCATGGAACAGGTCGATACTCAGATGCCGGCGCTGTCTGATGACGACCTGGATCTCGAGAATCTCGAAGTCACCGGCGGCGACGAAGACGACAACGGCGCAGCCGCGAGTCGCGACGATGTGGAAGACGCCCCCATCGTGCGCTTCGTCAACAAGGTGCTGCTCGACGCGATCAAGCGCGGCGCCTCCGACATTCACTTCGAGCCGTACGAAAAGTCCTATCGCATTCGTTTGCGTCTCGACGGCTTCTTGAAAGAGATCGCCGCCCCGCCCGTGCAACTGGCGGTGAAGCTGGCAGCGCGTATCAAAGTCATGTCGCGTCTGGACATCGCGGAACGTCGCATCCCGCAGGACGGCCGCATCAAGATGCGCATCTCGAAGAATCGCGCCATCGACTTCCGCGTGAGCACCTGCCCCACGCTGTTCGGCGAAAAGATCGTCGCGCGTATTCTCGATCCTTCCAGCGCCATGCTCGGCATCGATGCGCTTGGCTACGAAGAGGCCCAGCGCGATCTGTATTTGAAGACGCTGGCGCAGCCGCACGGCATGATTCTGGTCACCGGGCCGACCGGTAGCGGCAAGACGGTATCGCTGTACACCGGCTTGAATATCCTCAACAAAGAGGACACGAACATTTCCACCGCCGAAGATCCGGCGGAAATCAACTTGCCTGGCGTCAACCAGGTCAACGTCAATCCCAAAGTCGGTTTGACATTTGCCTCGGCGCTGCGCGCCTTCCTGCGCCAGGACCCGGACGTGATCATGGTCGGCGAAATCCGAGACCTGGAGACCGCCGAAATAGCGATCAAGGCCGCACAGACCGGCCACTTGGTTCTGTCCACCTTGCACACCAACGACGCACCGAAGACGTTGACCCGTCTGATCGACATGGGCGTGAAGCCCTACGCGATCGCGACCTCAGTGTCGCTGATCATCGCGCAACGCCTCGCGCGCCGGTTGTGCAACAACTGCAAGGCGCCCATGGAAATGCCGCCCGAAGCCCTGCTCAAAGAAGGCTTTACGCAGGAAGAGATCGACGAAGGCATCAAGATCTTCAAGCCGGTTGGCTGCGGATCGTGCACCGACGGTTACAAAGGTCGTACCGGCTTGTATCAAGTTATGCCGGTGTCCGAAGAGATTCAGCGCATCATCCTGCAGGATGGCAATGCGGTGGACATTGCCGAGCAGTCGGCCAAGGAAGGTATCTGGGATCTGCGTAAGTCGGGCCTTGCGAAAGTGAAGGCCGGCATTACCAGCCTGGAAGAAGTCAATCAATGCACGGTCGAGTGACCGCGCTTACTTGAACAGTCATCGAGCAAGGACCTAGACAATGGCCCAAGCAGCATCCAGCCAGCAGTTCCCCTACGTCTGGGAAGGCACGGACAAGAAAGGCAAGCGCATCAAAGGAAAGATGCTCGCGGTGTCCGAAGCCGCGGTCAAAGCCGATCTGCGTCGTCAAGGCGTGCTCGCGAAGAGCGTGCGCAAGGAAATGCAGCTGTTCAAGAGCGGCAAGAAAGTCGATGCCGCCGACATTGCACTGTTCGCCCGCCAGCTCGCCACGATGCTGCAAGCGGGTATTCCGATGGTGCAGTGTTTCGACATCATCGGTAATGGCCACGATAAACCGTCGGTACAGAAACTGGTGCTGGCGATCAAGGCCGATATCGAGTCGGGCACCTCGCTGCACGAAGCCCTGAGCAAGCATCCGCTGTACTTCGACGACCTGTTTGTAAATCTGGTGGAGGCCGGCGAACAGGCCGGTGCGCTGGAAACACTGCTCGACAAGATCGCCACGTACAAAGAGAAGACCGAGGCGCTGAAGAAAAAGATCAAGAAGGCACTGTTCTATCCTGCGGCGGTGCTTGCGGTGGCCGTAATCGTCACCGTCATCCTGCTGATCTTCGTGATTCCACAGTTCGAGTCCCTGTTTAAAGGCTTCGGCGCCGATCTGCCCGCGTTCACGCAGATGGTCATCAACATGTCGAAGTTCGTGCAGGAGAGCGGTATCTACATAGCTCTGGTGGCCGGCGGCGTGGGTTATGCGTTCTTCTATTTCAAGAAGCGCTCTCGCCCGATGCGTCGCACCCTCGATCGCATGCTGCTCAAGGCTCCAGTCGTAGGACCGATCATGGAAAAGGCCGCAATCGCGCGCTACGCCCGCACGCTCGCGACCATGTTCGCTGCCGGCGTGCCGCTGGTCGAAGCGTTGACTTCCGTCGCCGGCGCGACCGGTAACATCGTCTTCGAGGAAGCCACGCTGAGGATTCGCGACGAGGTCTCGACGGGTCAGCGCCTGCAACGCTCGATGGAATCCACCGGCCTGTTCCCCAACATGGTGATTCAGATGATCGCGGTCGGTGAAGAATCCGGCTCGCTCGACGCCATGGCCGGCAAGGTCGCGGACTTCTATGAAGCCGACGTGGACGCGGCGGTGGATGCGATGAGCAGCTTGCTCGAGCCGCTCATCATGGCCATCCTCGGCGTACTGGTCGGCGGCCTGGTCATTGCGATGTATCTGCCGATCTTCAAACTCGGCGCGGTGGTGTAACCTCCGTCTGCGACCTCAATAACAAACAAGCGCCGCGCCCTCCGATGACGAGTGGCGCGGCGTTTTTTTAACGACCATGCAAGACCTGCTGGGCTCCCTGCTCTACCTCCTGACCTCCTCACCGACTGCGTGGACCGTGTCGATGCTGGTGCTCGGCCTGCTGATCGGCAGCTTCCTCAACGTTGTCATTCATCGCCTGCCCCTCATGAAGGAGCGGGAATGGCGGGAGCAGGCTCGGGATATTCTCGGCCCGGACATCTACGATCCGCCACGAACCGAAGCGGATAAGCCTCAGCCGTATAACCTCGTCGTTCCTCGCTCTGCCTGCCCGAAGTGCGGCGCGCAGATCACGGCGCTGCAGAACATTCCGATCATCAGTTACCTGTTCTTGCGCGGTGCCTGCGCCAACTGCAAGACCAGGATTCCGATTCGCTATCCGGTGGTCGAGTTCGTCACTGGCGTGCTATCGGCGGCGGTGGCGTGGAAGTTCGGCTTCACCTGGTACTGCGGGGCGGCGCTCGTGCTCACCTGGGCACTGGTCGCACTGACCGTGATCGACCTCGACCGCATGCTGCTGCTCGACGACATCACGCTCCCCTTGCTCTGGCTGGGCCTGCTGATGAGCGTCGTGCCGACGCTGCCTGAGTTCGGCCTGCCCGTCGATGCGCACTCCAGCATCCTTGGCGCGGCGGCCGGCTACATGAGCCTCTGGACCGTCAACAAGGCCTACAAGCTGATCGCCAAGCAGGACGGCATGGGCTACGGCGACTTCAAGCTGTTTGCCGCGTTCGGTGCTTGGTTCGGCTGGCAAAAGCTGCTGCTCATCATTCTGATGTCCGCGTTCACCGGCGCAGCGGTCGGCATCGCACTGATGATCTTCCAGGGCCGCGACAAACGGATCCCAATCCCCTTCGGCCCCTTCCTTGCTGCCGCCGGCTGGATCGCGCTGATGTGGGGCGACCGACTGATGAGCTTGTACTGGCACCGCGCCAGCTGAATTAGCTCACAACTCCTGAAGAGGCGCATTGCCCGGTGCTCGCTGGCCTCCTACACTGGCCGCGATGAATCCGAGTGCTGAAAAGACTTTTCGACCCCTGTTGATAGGGCTGACTGGCGGCATCGCCAGCGGCAAGAGCGCCGTCGCGGAGCTGTTCGTGCAGCTTGGCGCACCGGTGTTCGATACCGATCAGATCGCACGCGACGTGGTCGAGCCGGGCACTCCGACGCTGGCCAGGCTGGTCGCGGAATTTGGCAGTGAAATCCTGGATGCGAACGGCCGCCTCGATCGCGCCCGCATGCGCACGCGAGTGTTTGCCGATCCCGCGCAACGCAAGCAGCTCGAAGCGATTACGCATCCGGCGATTCGAGAAGAATTGGCTCAGCGCGCGCAGCGCGCCGAAGGCCCTTATCAAATTCACGTCATCCCGTTGCTCATCGAAAGCGGCCGCGCCGACTTATACGATCGCGTCTTGCTGGTCGACACCAGCGAGGAAGCGCAGCTGGAACGTTTGTTGGCCCGCGACGGATCCAGCCCGGAACAAGCTCGACAGATTCTCGCCGCGCAGGCGTCTCGGGAAGACCGACTGGATGCTGCCGATGACGTCATCGTCAACACCGGCACCTTGCAGGATCTGCAGCAGTTCGTGCAGACCCTGCATCGCAACTACACGATACTGTCCGAGCGCATCAACGCTCAGAACTTGTAAACGACCTGCGCGCTGACGATATCGACGGCCGACTTCTGGTTGCCGATCAAGAAGCCTCGCGCAGCCGCATTGCCGTCATCCTGGCGCAACGGCACATCGTTGGCGAACAAGTGCGCATAGCCCATGTCGACGACCCACGCGTCACTCAGATTCCATTGCGCACCGATGGCGATCCAGGTGCGCTCCGAATCAGGCAGGCGCGCAGTACGCGTGCTGTCCGGAACGTTCGTCCCGTCGTAGGCCACACCTCCGCGCAACTTCCACTGATCGTTGAGCTGATACGTCGCGCCCACTGCGTAACGCCACGTGTCTTTCCAACGCTCCGGTGTCACCGACAGGACTTCGCCGGTGTCGCGCACGATGCGCAACTCTTGAATGCTGCTCCAGCCCGTCCAGGCGACATCGGCCATCAATTCGATCTTGCCCATGCGGTGATAAAACGAAGCGGTCGCGATGTCGGGCAGCTTCAGCTCTACGCTGGCCGGACCGGTCGCCAGCGCCGCGCCCGGCGCAGATGCTGCCGCGATAATGCCAGCGCCGATCAGATTCGATGACGTCGGCGCAGTGAATCGCACCGAACCTTCAACCGTGTAATCGATCGTTGAGCGATACGACAATCCCACGCGCGTGTCGTCGGAGAATTCGAACAGCACGCCGGCGTTGAATCCCCAGGCGTCGTCATCACCGCGCACTGCAGTGTGACCTTCGAGACCGGCGTTAGCTCTAATCAGATCCGGCACGAGCAGGGCGGGCACCTGGCCGGCGGCTACCAGGTTTTGCAAACCCTGCGCAACGACCGCGGTGTAGTTCACCGAGTTGGTCAGCTCGGCCTGAATGCGCTGATAGTTCGCGCCAATACCGAAGCTCAACTGCTTGTTCACGCGCCAGGACAACGCCGGATTGAAGTTATAAGTCTTGATCTCGTTGTTCAGCGCCTGGAAGCGGCCCATCCAGCCGTTGCCGTACTCCAGCTGCAAACCGAACGGCGCATTGATGCCGAAACCGAAAGCGAACTGATCGTTTATCGGCAGCGCGAAATAAGCGGCAGGTACCGCGTTCCAACTACCGGCATCGCCGCCTTCATCCCCCAGCGGCTGCCCGAGTGCGGCTTGGGAGTTTTCGTTGTGGAATGTGGAGCTGATTCGCACGCCGCTCGCCACCACGAGCACTTGCATATCGGTGAGCTTCGACATGCCGGCAGGATTGTAGAAAATCGTAGTAGCGTCGTCGGCGGCCGCCGTCGTTCCAGAGAAGGCAGTACCGAGCCTGCTCGCACTTTGTTCGAGCAATGCGAAGCCTGACGCGAACGCACTGCCAGACGCACAACACAGAAGCATGCCCACCGGCAATACGTACCGGCGACCTGCCAACGCGCGATTCACCGCAGACCCGATTTGTTTGTTCATGATGACGACCAGCAAATTTCAATGACATCTGCAACAGAATTCAACGCACGCTTGAAAGGAGAGTTCCGCGTTGCGACCTACGGAGCAATATCTCGAACAGTGCGAATGTGATGACGGCACCTGAAATGGCCGAGAATCGTTGCAGGACATGGCCCGCATACGAATTGGTATTTCCGGATGGCGCTATACGCCGTGGCGCGGGGTGTTTTATCCGAAGGATCTCGCTCAGCGCCTGGAACTGCACTACGCCTCGCGCGTGCTGCCGACGATCGAGATCAACGGCTCCTTCTATTCGTTGCAGTATCCGGCGAGTTACCAAAGCTGGCACGACGAAACCCCGGCGGATTTCGTGTTCGCGGTCAAAGGACCACGCTTCATCACGCACATGAAAAAACTTCGCGATGTGGAGACACCGCTCGCGAATTTCTTCGCCTCGGGCGTATTCAACCTGCGCCGCAAGCTCGGGCCCATACTCTGGCAATTTCCGCCCAACTTCAGATTTGACCGGCAAAAGCTCACAACATTCTTCGAGTTGTTGCCGCGCGATACCGCAGCGGCATTGAAGCTGGCGCGCCGCCGTGATTTCCGAATGACCGGACGATCGAGACTGGCGATCGATGCGCAGCGACCGCTACGACACGCGATGGAGATTCGCCATGAGAGCTTCTGCGACGCCTCGTTCATCGATCTGCTTCGCGAGCACAATGTCGCACTGGTGATCGCGGAAACAGCGCAGCGGTTTCCAATGATGCACGACATCACCGCCGACTTCGTGTACATGCGCCTGCACGGCGACAAGACGCTCTATCAGAGCGGCTACAGCGATCGGGCCCTGGACAAGTGGGCCAAGCGAATCGAGGCCTGGCATCGCGGCGGCGAGCTGCCAAGCACCCAGAAGATCACCAAGCACAAGCCACCGACGTCGAAGCCACGGGACGTCTATTGTTATTTCGACAATACCGATGTGAAGTTGCGCGCCCCTGTGGATGCACAGACGCTGATCAGAAAGCTGCGATTGTGATTCCTATTTCGCAGTGACCCAGCGACGTTCGATCCAGCCGAACACCCATTGGACGAGCAACGCGAGCAGTGCCGCGGGCACCGCGCCTTCCAGAATCAACTTGGTGTCATCGAGCCGGATGCCCGTAAGAATGGGTTGACCATAGCCGCCCGCACCGATCAGCGCGCCGAGCGTCGCCGTGCCCACATTGATCACAGCAGCCGTTCTCACGCCAGCAAGCATCGAGCGCGCTGCGAGCGGCAACTCGACGTAGCGCAACCTCGCGATGCGCGGCAGGCCAAGCGCTTCAGCAGACTCGCGCAGATCGCGTGGAATATCGGCCAACCCAGTGTGCGTGTTTCTCAGAATCGGCAGCACGCTGTACAAGAACAGGGCGACAATGGCTGGCGCATAACCGATGCCGAGCCACGGGATCAGGAACACCAACAACGCCAGCGCTGGCAATGTTTGCAGGATATCGGCAATCGCAAACACCACCCGTCCGACACCACGACGATAGAACGCGATGATGCCCAATGGCACCGCGACGACCACCGCCAAGCCGAGCGAGATGCCCACCATGGCCAAGTGCTCGCGCGTTCGCTGCCAGATGCGAGCGAAGCGTGACTGCACTTTCGCTTCCGCACTCACATGCAATTGATCGCGCAGAAAGCTTGCCGCGATCTGCGCCTCGGGCTCGCGATCCAGTGCAGCGCGCGCATTCATCTTGGTCATGGTCATTTCATTGATTTGCCCGCCGAGACGATTCAACGAGCCTCGGATCGCGTCGGGCACGTCATTGCGACACAGGATGATGGCGTCATAGACGGGGAAGAACCTGGCATCGTCGATGAGCGTAATCAGATCATAGTGGACGATCTCCGCATCCGTGGAATACAGATCGGTGACGTCCAGCGAGCGCGACTCGATCCCGCGATAGGCAAGATCATGCGACAGGCCGCGAACATCCTGTTGAGGCAACCGGTAGCGAGCGCGAATGCCTGGCCAGCCATCCGCCCGCTCCATGAACTCGTTGCTGAAGCCAAACCGCAGCGTCGGATGATTGGCCAGCTGCGACATGCGCGTGAGGCCCAGCTCGGCCGCTCGATCGCGCCGCATGCCGAGCACGTAGGTGTTGTTGAAGCCCAGCGATTCCGACGTCCAGATCGACTGCCTAGCCAACACCTCGCGCAGTTCAGTATCGCTGCTGATGTTCTGGTTCGAGAAGATCTCGGTGCGAAGCGTCCCGGTATATTCGGGATAGCATTGGATATCGCCGCGGATCAGCGCGCTCCACAGCACCCGCGTGCCGCCGAGCTGACGTCGATGCTCGGCGTCGAAGCCGGCCTCCTCCGTCAGCTGAGTGGCGATCTCGCCGAGAATCACTGACTCGGTAAATGCCTTGGAGCCGATAACGGTCGTTGCCGCGAGCGTCGCTGAACTGAAGCTCAGCGCGACCATCGCCAACATTACACCAAGGCAGCGCAAGTCAGGCATCGAGCGCCTCTGCATGTAGACCCCGCTGCGCTTTCACGAAGTCACTGACGAACTGCTCGGCGGGCGCGTCGATGAGATCTCGATAGCTGCCCCGCTGCACGATCTTGCCGTCACGCATCAGCACGATGTTCTGCGAAAAGAACGCCGCTTCCGCCATGTCATGGGTCACCAGCAGCACCGATTTCTTCAGGCGCTGAAACAAACGGCGCAGATCCTCCTGCAAGCCATGCCGCACCATGGGATCGAGCGCGCCCAGCGGCTCATCGAGCAGCAGTACGGCGGGATCGAGCATCAATGCGCGCATCAGGCTGATGCGCTGACGCTGGCCGCCAGAGAGGTCGTTGGGGAAACGATCCAGTGCGTCGCGAGGCAACTGCACGAGCTCGGCCAGCTCGGCGACTCGCCCCGCAATCCATTGCCGGTCGCGCTTCAGGAAACGAGCGGCCAACGTCACGTTGTCCACCGCGCTCAAATGCGGGAACAGACCGCCGGACTGGATCACGTAACCAATGCGATGCCGAATCTCCAGCAGGTTGTCCGGAGCCAGCGCGCGATCGGTCACGAAAACCGTGCCCTGCTGCGGCCAGACCAGTCCGGCAGCGAGCTTGAGCAGCGTCGACTTGCCGCAGCCGCTGGGCCCGATCAGCGCGACGGTCTCGCCCGGCTCGACCCGCAGGCTGACATCGTTCACCGCGACCGCATGGTCATAGCGGTGAGTGACATGCTCGAAGGCGATGGCGCAGCTCATGAGCACGGAAGCTTAAAGCAAACCTCGCATCCCTCCCACCCAGCAGTCCAAATCACCACCGCCCAGCCAGTGCCGGCGCTGGCTGATTGCATCGGCGCTGTCCGAGGTGGACACTCATGACCATGGCCGATATTCCAAGCATTGCCGCGTCCGTCCCCTCGTTGAAGCAGCACCTGGAGGCGCACCGCTACATCTGCTCCGATCAGATCGCCACTGCGGTGTATCTCGCTTATCACCTGCGCAAGCCCGTGCTGATCGAAGGCCCACCCGGCGTTGGCAAGACCGAGCTTGCCAAGACCACGGCCGAGATGTTCGAGCTGCCGCTGATCCGCCTGCAGTGCTACGAAGGGCTGGACGAAGCCAAGGCGCTGTACGAGTGGAAGTACGGCAAGCAGCTGCTCTATACCCAAGTGCTCAAGCAGACGCTCGATGAAGTTCTGCAAGGCGCGAAAGGCTTTGCCGAGTCCGTGAAGCGGCTGCATGAGTTCGGCGATATCTTTTTCTCCGAGGAGTTCCTGGAAGCTCGGCCGCTGCTGAAGGCGCTGCGCGAAGAGCGCGGCTGCGTGCTGCTCATCGACGAGGTGGACAAGTCCGATCACGAGTTCGAGTCGCTGCTGCTGGAACTCCTGTCGGACTACCAGGTTTCGATTCCGGAGATCGGCACGGTAAAGGCGCGGCACACACCGCCGCTCGTGTTCCTGACCAGCAACAACACGCGCGAGATCTCCGACGCGCTCAAGCGCCGCTGCCTGCATTTGTACATTCCGTTTCCGGACATCGCGTTGGAACAGCGCATCGTCAACGCCCGAGTTCCGGAGATCGCTCCGCACCTGCGTGAGCAACTGGTTCGATTCATTCACGATCTGCGCGAGCTGGACCTGAAGAAAGTGCCCTCGATCAGTGAGACCATCGACTGGGCGCGCACGCTGCTGCTGCTGCACGCAGATCGGCTCGACTCAGAGCTGGTGCGTAACACCATGAACGTGATCCTGAAGTTCCAGGAAGACATCGAGAGCGTGCAGCCCGAATTGCGCAACCTGACCGACAAGGCGGCCCGTTCCTGACGAAAGCATCACGTCATGGACCAGTTGCTCACCAATTTCATTCGGGCGCTGCGCAACGCCGATGTCCGTATCTCCACGGCGGAAACGCTCGACGCGTTCAGCACCGTGCATTTGGTGGGCTATCGCGACCGCCAGCTGTTGAAAGACAGCCTCGCGCTCGTGCTGCCCAAGACGCCAGACGAGAAAGCGGCATTCGACACGTGCTTCGATCAGTTCTTCTCGTTCAGGGAGCGCTCGCCGCTGCCGACATCGGACGCGCTCACAGACGACGGCGCCAGCGAGACGACCGATGCTGACGGCGCTCAGCCGGGAAATGCCGATGCCGGCGGCAGCGGCGATTCGCAGGGCAAACGCACGGGGCGCGGCCAAGGCCCAAGCACTGCGACGCAATCCGTTCGCGAAAGTGCCGACAGCGCCGAATCGCTCGATAGCGGGGAGATGTCCGCTGCTCAATCCGCGCTCGGTCAGCTGCTCACGCGAGCGAACACAATCGAGATCAACATAGCCATCAGCGCGGCTGGCCAGCAAGTCAACGTGCATCAGATCGAGCTGTTCACGCAGAAAGGCGTGTACACCCGACGCATTCTCGAGGCGATGGGCCACGCCGAGCTACAGCAGGAAATATTCACGCTGACGACGAGCGACGCCATTCCCGATCGCCGGTTGGCGCAGGATCTCGGACGACGACGCGATTGGTTGCGTGAGCGAGTGCGTGACCATGTCGAACATCAGTTTCTGTTGCACGCCGATGTCACCGGCCGACGACTGCGTGAGAGCCTGCTTCGCAACCTGCGACTTTCGACGCTTGAACAGCGCCACCACCGCCTGCTTCAGGATCTCGTGCAGCGGATGGCGAGAAAGCTCGTTGCCGCCTACTCGCGCCGACGCAAGGTGTTTCGTCGCGGCCAACTGCACGTGCCACGCACCCTTCGACGGAATCTGAAATACGACGACGCGATCTTCGACCTGCAGTGGAAGTCAGTGAAGACGGACCAGCCCAAGGTCTTCGCGATCTGCGACGTCAGCGGCTCGGTCGCGAACTACGCGCGCTTCATGCTGATGTTTCTTTACAGCCTGGAGGAAGTGCTGCCGAAGGTACGCTCGTTCGCCTTCTCGTCCGATCTCGGCGAAGTCTCCGATCTGTTCGCCCGCAACAACATCGACGACGCGATCGCGCTGGCGCTGCGTCAGTACGGCAGCGGCTCGACCGATTACGGCCAGGCCCTGGCCGATTTCCGCAAGCTCTGCCTCGATGAAATCGACAAGCGCTCCACGGTCATCATGCTCGGTGACGCGCGCAATAACTACAGCGACACGCGCACCGACGTTCTCAAGGAAATTTACGACCGCGCACGGCGCGTGATCTGGCTCAATCCCGAGGCCCGATCGATGTGGAACACCGGCGACTCGGAGATGCGCCACTACTCGCCCTACTGTCATCAAGTGGACGAATGCGGCACGTTGACACAACTCGAGCGCGTCGTGAGCCGGCTGCTGCATTCACAGCGGTAAGAAGGGGACAGATAGATCCGTCCCCTCTTTGAGGATCAGCTGGTCTTGTTCTGCTGCTTCACGACGCTGGTGGCCATCGCGATCATCGAAGAGATGTCGCTCAGCGTCGCCGGCACGATCAGCGTGCTCGACGCCTCGTCCGCCAGCCGGCCGAACTGCTTCACGTACTCTTCGGCGACCCGCAGCTGCATGGCTTCCATACCGCCCTGACCCGCCAGCGCGATACCAACGCGCTTCAAACCTTCGGCAGTTGCAGTGGCAACGGCAAGAATGGCTTCAGCCTGACCCTGCGCCTCATTGATCTGCTGCTGCTTCTTCGCCTCGGATTCCTTGATGACGCGCTGTTTCTCGCCTTCCGCCTGGTTGATCTTGGCGTCGCGATCGCCTTCCGACGTAAGCACCACGGCGCGCTTCTCTCGCTCGGCGCGCATCTGCTTTTCCATCGCGTGCAGCACGTCCTTGGGCGGGTTGATGTTCTTGATCTCGTAGCGCAGGACCTTGACGCCCCACGCAGCCGACGCATGATCCAGCTCGCTGACCACATTGGCATTGATCGTGGCGCGCGCTTCGAACGTGCGATCGAGATCGATCTTGCCGATCTCACTGCGCAGCGTAGTCTGCGCCAGCTGGATGATGGCAAACCTGTAGTTGGTGATGCCATACGAGGCGCTGCGCGCATCGAGCACCTGCATGTACAACACGCCGTCGACGCCGACCTGCACGTTGTCCTTGGTGATACACACCTGCTCGGGAATATCGAGCGCCTCTTCCTTGAGCGTATGTTTGTAGGCGATACGCTCGACGAACGGCACCAGGATATGAAAGCCCGCCTGAATGGTCCGGCTATAACGACCGAGCGTTTCGACCACGAACGCGCTCTGCTGAGGCACGACGATGGCGGTCTTCATCAGGACGATGAACACCAGCACAAGGATGGCCAGCACCACATACATGGTTGCGCTCACGGGAACCTCCGGGTTTTGTGACTAAAGAAAGGCAGACGCGTCAGGCACTCGCGCGCACCAGCAGAACCAGGCCGTCGACGCGTGCGATCACCGCCTCGCGACCGGCTTCGATCGTCGTTTCATCGACGTTGCGCGCAGTCCAGGAAGAGCCGCGATAGTCGACGCGGCAGGTTTGTGACGGCTCCAGTCGCACCGGCACCGTGACGTGGTCACCGACGGTCAAGCGCTCTTCGACCTGGCCGGTGCGGTTGCGCACGATGTCATACGCACGCTTGCGGAAAGTGACCATCGAAACGACGGCGAGCACGGACAGCGACAGCCATTGCGCCCAATCCGGCAAATTTACGCCAGTGAGGCCGAGGAAGCCGATGATGGCGGCGGAGATGCCGAAGAACACCAGGTAGAACTGCGCGTCGAGCACGAACATCTCGAACGCGAGCGAGATCGCGGCGACGATCATCCAGGCCCACCAAGCCATGACGCTCCTCCTTTGCAGCTCGTGCAGATCTTACCAGGGACTGAGCGACGCGCCGGCATCCTCACCGGCAGTGAACCGCGATTGGCCGAGAGAATCCCGCCCTAGACCGGCGGGGAAAAGAAAAGCCCCGCCGAAGCGGGGCTTTTCGAGGATCGAATCGATCCGGTCGCGAGACCGGGTCGATTACATATCCATACCGCCCATGCCACCCATGCCGCCGGGCGCGCCGTGAGCGTGATCAGCCTCTTCCTTCGGGGCTTCGGCGATCATCACTTCGGTCGTCAGCAGCAGGCCGGCCACGGAAGCGGCGTTCTGCAGGGCCAGACGCGTCACCTTGGTCGGATCCAGGATGCCCAGGTCGAGCATGTCGCCGTAATCGCCGGAAGCGGCGTTGTAGCCGAACGTGCCCTTGCCTTCCTTCACCTTCGCCAGCACCACAGCGGCGTCTTCACCCGCGTTGGTGACGATCTGACGCAGCGGCTCTTCGATCGAGCGCGACAGGATGCGGATGCCGAAGGCCTGATCTTCGTTCTTGCCTTCCAGCTTCTCGACAGCCTTCTGCGCACGGATCAGCGCCACGCCACCGCCGGGAACCACGCCTTCTTCAACGGCGGCGCGGGTGGCATGCAGCGCGTCTTCGACGCGAGCCTTCTTTTCCTTCATTTCGATCTCGGTGGCAGCGCCGACCTTGATCACGGCAACGCCGCCAGACAGCTTGGCAACGCGCTCCTGCAGCTTCTCCTTGTCGTAGTCCGAAGTGGCTTCTTCGATCTGACGACGGATCTGCTCGACGCGAGCCTTGATGTCGCTGTTCTTGCCCTTGCCGTCGATGATGGTGCTGTTTTCCTTCTCCACCACGATCTTCTTGGCTTCGCCCATGTCGTTCAGGGTCGCCTTCTCCAGCGACAGACCGACTTCGTCGGAGATCACGGTGCCACCGGTCAGCACTGCGATATCCTGCAGCATGGCCTTGCGGCGATCGCCGAAGCCCGGGGCCTTCACAGCGGCAACCTTGACGATGCCACGGATGGTGTTCACGACCAGGGTCGCCAGCGCTTCGCCTTCGACATCTTCAGCGACGATCAGCAGCGGACGGCCAGCCTTCGCGATGCCTTCCAGCAGCGGCAGCATTTCGCGGACGTTGGAGATCTTCTTTTCGTACAGCAGGATGTACGGGTTGTCGAGCTCGGCAGTCTGGTTCTGCTGGTTGTTGATGAAGTACGGCGACAGGTAGCCGCGGTCGAACTGCATGCCTTCGACGACATCCAGCTCGTTCTGCAGGCCCGAGCCTTCTTCGACGGTGATCACGCCTTCCTTACCGACCTTCTCCATGGCGTCGGCAATGGTCTTGCCGATCGACTCGTCGGAGTTCGCGGAGATCGTGCCGACCTGCGCGATGGCCTTCTGATCCTTGCAGGGCTTGGAGAGCTTCTTCAGCTCTTCCACAGCAGCGGCGACGCCAGCGTCGATGCCGCGCTTGAGGTCCATCGGGTTGGCGCCGGCGGCAACGGCCTTCAGGCCTTCGCGCACGATCGCCTGGGCCAGCACGGTGGCGGTGGTGGTGCCGTCGCCAGCCTCGTCAGAGGTGTTGGAAGCGACTTCCTTCACCATCTGCGCGCCCATGTTCTCGAACTTGTCCTTGAGCTCGATTTCCTTCGCGACCGACACGCCGTCCTTGGTGACGGTGGGGGCGCCGAAGCTCTTCTCGAGCACCGCGTTGCGGCCCTTGGGGCCGAGCGTGGCTTTGACCGCGTTCGCCAGGATGTTCACACCCTTGAGCATGCGCGCGCGCGCGTCATCGCTGAAACGTACTTCTTTAGCTGCCATGTGAGTTCAACCTCTAATTCGGAAATTCTTGGGAGGGAGCGATCGATTACTTCTCGATCACGGCCATGACGTCTTCTTCACGCATGACCAGCAGCTCCTCGCCGTCGACCTTCACTTCGGTGCCGCTGTACTTGCCGAACAGAATGTTGTCGCCAACCTTCACGTCCAGGGCGCGCACTTCGCCGTTCTCCAGGATCTTGCCCTTGCCGACGGCAACGACCTTGCCCTTGATCGGCTTCTCGGTGGCCGAGTCCGGAATCACGATACCGCCGGGGGAGGTACGCTCCTCTTCCAGGCGCTTGATGATCACGCGATCGTGCAGGGGGCGAATCTTCAGTTTGTCAGCCATAGCTCAAACCTCGGCAAAGCTAGTTTGCGAATGGATTGATGTGGAAAAGTCGGTTGTTCGAAATCTTGGGGGCGGAACGCCACGGCTGAGCCGTTAGCACTCACCCCAGGCGGGTGCTAATAATAGGCAGCGAAAGGGATATTTCAAGTCGAATTTGGCGCTCGTGATGACCCCCATGTAACCCGCAGGGCACTGCCATCCGAGCCTGCAATTGGCTATGCTGCGCGCCGCGTCACGCGAGTGTAACCCCATGACCGAGCAAGTGATTGTGGCTCTTTCGACCTGCCCGGACGAGGCCACCGCCAGGCGTCTGGCCGAGGCTTTGGTGGGCGAGCGATTGGCAACCTGTGTGAATCGGGTGGCGGGCGTGGCCTCGACCTACTTCTGGGACGGCCGTCTCCAGGACGACGCCGAGATTCTGTTAATCATCAAAACCACGGCGGGGCGGCTGGCGCAGCTGGAGGCACGATTGCAGGCCCTGCACCCTTACGAATTGCCGGAGCTGCTGGTCCTGCCGGTGCTGGGCGGGAACGAACGCTATCTGCAGTGGGTCCGAACCGGCGTGGGCGAAAACACCGAAGGCGAATAACTTGAACATCGACAGGCATCGATCTGGATGGATGAGCTGGCTCGCAGCGGCGGCACTGGCCTGGCTCGCGCTCGCCCAACCTGCTCTGGCGAAGGATGACTTCCTGCCGCCCCAGCAGGCCTATCGGTACACGATCGACGCCGCCGGCGATCGCATCGTGGTCCGCTGGCAAGTCGCGCCGGGCTACTACCTCTATAAAAAGAAGATGGGCGTGGCCTCGACCATGGCGACCGTGCAGCTCGCCGAACCCGAGTGGCCCAAGGGTGAGGACCACACCGATGACTATTTCGGCACGCAGGAAATCTATCGTGGCAGCGTCGACGTGCCGGTCGCATTCACGGTCCACGGCGCCGAGCGGCCCAAGAAACTCGCCCTCGAATTGAAGCTGCAAGGCTGCGCCGATGCCGGCCTGTGCTATCCGCCGCAGCGCTGGAAAACCGAGATCGATCTGCCGGCGGCCGCAACCGTAGCCAAGAGCGCGGGCGGCGCTGGATTGAGCTCGCTGTTCAAATCGAAGTCGCCCGGCGGCAATAAACAAGATGACTTCCTGCCGCCCGACGAAGCGTTTCGTTTCGGCGCTGGCATGGAGCAGCCGGACTCGGTAGCACTGACGTGGATCATCGCCGAGAACTACTACCTTTACAGAGATCGCATCCAGGTCACGACCGACACGCCGAACGTGACGCTGGGCAAGCTGCAGCTGCCCAAGGGCGATCCGAAACACGACGAGTACTTCGGCGACACCGAGGTCTATCACGAAGTCCTCGAAGCCTCGCTGCCGATTGCGCGCCCAGCCGGCTCGGGCGGCACCTTGAATCTGAAAGTGACGTATCAGGGCTGCGCCGAGGATGGGATTTGTTACAACCCCATCACCAAGAATGTTTCTTTGGAGCTGCCGCCGTCGGATCGGGCGACGACACTGAATGCTGCGTCATCGCCGCAAGCACCAGTCGCTGAGCAGGATCGCCTCGCCTCGCTGATCCGCGACGGTAACTTGCTGGCTGTGCTCGCCACATTCTTCGGCCTCGGCGTGTTGTTGTCGTTTACCCCGTGTGTGCTGCCGATGATCCCGATTCTCTCCGGCATCATCGTGGGGCAAGGCGGCACTGTGACACCCACTCGCGGCTTCTCGCTTGCGTTCACCTATGTGCAGGGCATGGCGCTGACCTATGCCGCGGCCGGCGCAGCGTTCGTGCTCGCATTCAAGCAAGCACCGCAGGCGTTCTTCCAGCAGCCGTGGATCATCACGCTGATGACCTTGCTGTTCGTCGTGCTGGCGCTGGCGATGTTCGGCGCCTTCACGCTGCAGCTGCCGAGCGCGCTGCAGACCAAGCTGACCAATGTCAGCAATGAGCAGAGGTCGGGAACATACGTCGGCACGTTCATAATGGGCGCACTGTCGGCGCTGGTCGTCACTGCTTGTGTCGCACCGGCCATCATCGCGGCGCTCTCTGTCATCAGTCAGACGGGCCAGATCGCACGTGGCGCCGGCGCCTTGTACGCAACCGGCTTGGGCATGGGCGTGCCGCTGCTGATCGTCGGCGCATCCGCCGGCTCATTGCTGCCGAAAGTGGGACCCTGGATGGACACGGTGAAATCCCTGTTCGGCGTGCTGTTCCTCGGGGTCGCGGTTTATCTCGTTTCGCCGCTGCTGCCCGAAGCTGCCGTGATGCTGCTGTGGTCGCTACTCGCGGTAGTGTCCGGCTTCTGGGTGTTCTCCCTCAAAGCGCGCGATGGTGGTCCGGCCGCCGCGCCGCTGCGAGCACTGGGCCTGATTGCAGTGGTTTACGGCATCCTGTTACTGATCGGCGCGGCCTCGGGCAGCAAGGATCCGCTGAAACCGCTGGATCGACTGGCCGCGGGCGGTGGCGCAAGCACGCAAGAACACGAGCTTGCCTTCCAGCGCATCAAATCCGTTGCCGATCTGGAAAACGCCGTCGCCGCCGCAACCGCCGCGGGCCGGCCGGTAATGCTGGATTTCTATGCAGACTGGTGCGTGTCGTGCAAGGAGATGGAGAAGTACACCTTCCCCGATCCCGGCGTGCAATCGCTGCTGGCCAACGCTGTGCTGTTGCAGGCTGATGTGACCGCCAACGACGATGCGGACCGCGCCTTGATGAACCGCTTCGAGATCTTCGGCCCGCCGACCATCGCGTTCTACGGCGCCGATGGAGTCGAACGTAAGGACTTCCGGCTGGTAGGATTCGTGCCCGCCGAGCGCTTCCGCGAACACGTGAAAGCTGCATTCGGCAGCTGAGCGGCGAGAGCCGCGCCTAATCGAGACAGCTGATATGAAACCCATTGGATACGTTGTGGTCGCCCTCGTCGCGGCGGCCGCGGGCTTCGGCATCTATCAATTCGCGCTCGCGCCTCGCGCGAATGTCGAACAGCCAATGAGCGCCAACGAAGCGGCGCCCATCGACTCCGACGCGACTGAAGACGATGCGCTCCCCGAAATCCTCCCCGACTTCACGCTCGCCAATCTCGAAGGCCAGCCCCAGTCCATCCGCAGCTGGCAGGGCAAGTCGATGATCGTCAATTTCTGGGCGACCTGGTGCGCGCCCTGCCGCCGTGAGATTCCGCTGCTGAATAAGATTCAGGCGGAGCACGGCCCGGAAGGCTTCCAGATCGTCGGCGTCGCCGTGGATTTCCGCGACGACGTGCTGAAGTACGCCAAGGAGATCGGCATCGACTATCCGCTGCTGATCGGCGAGGAAGACGGGCTCGATGCGGTCACCAAGTTTGGCCGCGGCTCGCTGGGATTTCCCTTCACGGTATTTACCGACAACCAGCAGCGCCTGGTGCTGTTCCACCTCGGCGAGATCCATCCGGAGCAGGCCGAAATCATGCTGGCCACGGTCCGCAGGGTGAACAGCGGCGAATTGACGCCGGCTGCGGCCCGCGCCGTTGCAGCCAAGCAACTGCAAGAATTGCCGCCCGCCAAAGAGTAAAGCTAGCCGACACCACTGAATCGGCTATGATGCCTGCCCGGTTTTTCCGGCTCGCACGCAGTCAAGCGTGTTTTTCCGGCGTTTGAGCCGAACCAACGCGATCGTCACGCTGTTGCAGATTTGCCCACGAGACGGCCGGAACTGGCCGCGATCGTGGTGCAATCGTGGCGCAGATCATCGCCAAATTGCTCCCAATCTGGTTAAACTCGCCGCCATCTTCGGTAAAGTGAATCCGGCGCGCCCATTCCTGCATGGCTCATCTGCTACTCCTCAATGGTCCCAATCTCAACCTGCTCGGCACGCGCGAGCCGGGGACGTATGGGTCTGTGACGCTGGAGCAGATCGTCAACCGGGCGAGCCAGCTGGCTGCGGAATCCGGCCACCACCTGTCGGCGTTCCAGAGCAATGCCGAGGCCGAGCTGATCAGCCGCATTCATGAGGCGCCGGGCTCGCACGTCGCCTGCATCATCTTCAATCCCGCGGCCTTCACGCACACCAGCGTGGCGCTGCGCGATGCGTTGCTGGGCGTGAAGATTCCTTTCATCGAAGTGCATCTGAGCAACGTGCATGCGCGGGAGCCTTTCCGCCATCACTCTTATTTCTCCGATATCGCCATCGGCACGATTACGGGACTGGGTGCTTTCGGGTACGAGCTGGCGCTGCGCGCGGCGGCCAACTACCTGGCACTCCCTCGTAAGTAACATCTGGCATTTTTCGCACTCTTTCCGCGCTCCCGCAGGAAAAGAACAAGAGGATCCGTATGGATATTCGTAAGGTCAAAAAACTCATCGAGCTGCTCGAGGAATCCGGCATCGCCGAGATCGAGATCAGTGAGGGCGAGGAGTCGGTGCGCATCAGCCGCTATCCGCAAGGCGGCGCGCCCGCGCCGGTCGTGCACTATGCAGCTCCGCCGGTTGCCGCACCCGTTGCCGCTGCCCCCGTCATTGCCGCAGCTCCTGCTGCCGCGCCTGCTCCGAGCAAGGCCGATCACACCGTGACGGCGCCGATGGTCGGCACCTACTATTCCGCCGCCTCGCCGGGCGCGAAGCCCTTCGTCGACATCGGCACCGAGGTCAACGTCGGCGACACTCTCTGCATCATCGAAGCCATGAAGATGATGAATCAGATCGAGTCCGACAAGTCCGGCCGCGTCACGGCCGTGCTGGTGAAGAATGGCGATCCGGTCGAATTCGGCCAGCCCCTGTTCATTATCGAATAACCCCAACGCGTGCCGGGCGCGCTGCGCGCCCGCACAGCCGTAGCAAACATCAAACATGCTGGAAAAAGTAGTCATTGCCAATCGCGGCGAGATCGCGCTAAGGATTTTGCGCGCCTGCCGTGAGCTCGGCATCAAGACCGTCGCTGTGCATTCCACAGCCGACTTCAATCAAAAGCACGTGCTGCTCGCGGATGAGTCGGTGTGCATCGGCCCACCGGCATCCAAAGAGAGCTATCTGAACATGCCGGCGATCATCAGCGCCGCGGAAGTGACCGACTCGGTCGCGATCCATCCCGGCTACGGCTTCCTGTCCGAGAACGCGGACTTCGCCGAGCGCGTGGAAAAGAGCGGTTTCATTTTCGTCGGCCCCAAGCCCGAAGTGATTCGCATGATGGGCGACAAAGTGTCGGCCATCCGCGTGATGAAAGCGGCCGGCGTGCCTTGCGTGCCCGGCTCGGGCGGCCCGCTCGGCAGCGATGCCGATGAAAACTTCCGGATCGCCCGCGAGCTCGGTTATCCCGTCATCATCAAGGCTTCCGGCGGCGGCGGTGGCCGCGGCATGCGCGTCGTGCACAGCGATGCAACGTTGATCAACGCGATCAACGTGACCCAGGCCGAAGCGTTGGCCGCGTTCGGCAACGCCGAGGTCTACATGGAGAAGTTCCTCGAGAAGCCGCGTCACATCGAGATCCAGGTGCTCGCCGACAACTACGGCAACGTGGTGCATCTGGGCGAGCGCGACTGCTCGCTGCAACGTCGCCATCAGAAAGTGATCGAAGAGGCCCCCGCGCCCGGCATCACGCCGAAACAGCGCAAGGCCATCGGCGATCGCTGCGTCGCTGCCTGTCGCGAAGTCGGTTATCGCGGCGCCGGCACGTTGGAGTTCCTGTATCAGGATGGCGAGTTCTATTTCATCGAAATGAACACGCGCGTGCAGGTGGAGCATCCGGTGACCGAAATGATCACCGGCATCGACATCGTGAAAGCGCAGCTGCGCGTCGCCTCGGGCGAGCGCCTGCCCTGGACGCAGAACGACATCCAGTTCCGCGGCCACGCCATCGAGTGCCGCATCAACGCCGAAGATCCGAAGGGCTTCATTCCCTCGCCGGGTCCGGTGAAGTTGTTCCACGCGCCGGGCGGCCCGGGCATCCGCGTCGACAGCCATTTGTACAGTGGTTACACCGTGCCGCCGTACTACGATTCGATGATCGGCAAGGTCATCGCGTACGGCGAGGATCGCGACACCGCGATCGCCCGCATGAAGAACGCGCTGTCGGAAATGGTCATCGAAGGCATCAAGACCAACATCCCGCTGCACCAGGAAATCTTCAACCACGCGGCCTTCAAGGCCGGCGGTTTGGATATTCATTACCTGGAACGTCGTCTCGGAATCAAATAATCGGCCATGCCTTTTCTGCAGCTCATCCTTCCGATCGGCGCAGCCGACCCTGCGCCGTACGAGGATGCGCTGCTGGCGGCCGGCGCCTCCTCCATCACCCTCGAAGACGAGGGTGATGATCCCGTTCTCGAACCGCTGCCCGGAACGACGCCGCTGTGGCCACGCGTGCGCGTGAAGGCCTTGTTCGAAGGCGACGCGGATCGCGACGAGATCTTGCGAATTCTGGATAGCGAGCTGAGCGGCGCGCTGCGGGAGCCCTTGAGCCGCATCGCTTTCGAAACACTTGCGGATCGCGCGTGGGAGCGCGAATGGCTGAAAGATTTCAAGCCCATGCGTTTCGGCCAGCGGCTGTGGATCTGCCCGGGCGGCCAGCAACCCGATCCGGAACAACTGCGCTCCAGCCCATCGCCCGTACTGATCGAACTGGATCCCGGCCTCGCGTTCGGCACCGGCACGCACCCCACCACGGCGCTGTGTCTGGAATGGCTGGACACGGCCGAAGTCGCCGGCGCGCGAGTCATCGATTTCGGCTGCGGCTCGGGAATTCTCGCGATCGCTGCGGCCAAGCTCGGTGCGGCCGAGGTCCTTGCGATCGACATCGATCCGCAAGCGCTGCTGGCGACTCACGACAATGCTGAACGCAACGGTGTCGCGCCTCTCATTAGCGCCCGCCTGGTCGACAGCAAGGCTGAATCGCACGAGGCGCCCGCCGACATTTTGCTCGCCAATATCCTGGCCGGGCCTTTGGCAAGCCTTGCAGCCGTTTTCGCAGGCCGGGTCCGCGCCGGCGGCCGGCTGGTAATGTCAGGAATTCTGCGGAATCAGGCGGAAGCGGTGGCAAGCACGTATGCGCCGTGGTTTGATATCGCCCCTGTCGTCGTCCGAGACGACTGGGTGCGCCTCGACGGCGTGCGCCGCCCGACCCCACCGCCGCAGATTCCGTGATGATCCGAGCATGCTGACTCAGTGTCCCAGCTGCCAGACGACATTTCGCGTCACGAGCGAGATTCTCCGTGTCGCGCACGGTCAAGTGCGCTGTGGCCGCTGTCAGACGCAGTTCGACGCGCTCGAGCGCCTGATCGAAGAAACCGACGACGGCGCGATCGAAAGCGGTCAGTTCATGCGCCCGCCGCGCGCCATCCCGCAGCCACCGCCGCCGCCCGGGCAGATTGAAGTCGAGGAGCCGGTCGAGCACGAGGACATCACGCTCGAAGGCCGCCACATCGAAATCAGCGGCGTGTACGAGGCCATCGACGAGAGCGGCCAGGGCCAGCCGCAGATTCGCGAGGAAGTGATCGAGGAATGGGTGGAGCTCGAACAGGACGATGCCACCATCGACGGCGACGTCGATTCCGGCAAGGTCCCCGAGCCCGAAGTCCTCGATATGCGGGAAGAATATTCCAGCGTCGCCGATGAGGATGCCGCCCTCGAAGCCGCCGCGGCCGAGATCGAGGCCGAGCGTGCCGCTGCAAAATCTGGTCAATGGGCACGACGCGAGCCTCAGCCTCAGCCGCAGGCAAACTTCACGAACACTCGTGTACGTCCGCCCGCGGGCACGCGAACCCGGCGCAATCCGCGCGCAATCACAGTTGACGAATCGTCAGCACCGGTCGACTTCGATTTTCCCACGCAGCAGCAACGCGCCGAGACCCCGTCGCCGCTCTGGACCCTCGTCGCCGTGCCGCTGGTTCTGCTGTTGCTCGTGCAAGTTGTACATCACTACCGCGCCACTCTGGCACGTCATCCGCAAATCGGTGCGCCCTTGCAGAGCATGTATGGCGCGCTCGGCCTGACGTTGCGGCCTGATTGGAACTTGCATGCTTATGAGGTGCGTCAATGGGGCGTGATTGCCGACCCGTCCGCGCCAGGCACCCTGAAGGTGCGCGCCAGCGTGAAAAATCTCGCCGACTTTCCTCAGCCCTACCCGTTGCTGAAGCTGGTGCTCGAGGACCGCTGGGGCGATCAGGTGCGCGCGCGCGAGTTCGACCCCTCGGAATATCTGGATCCCACCACTGCGCCGAATCGCATGCTCGCGCCCGCTCAACAGAGCAACGCCAGTATCGCCATCGTCGATCCTGGCCCGGACGCTGAGGGCTTCCGTTTCGACGTCTGCCTGCGTGGCGCCAAAGGCCCGGTCTGCGCCACTGACGTGCCGGGCAAGCTGTAATGCGCATCGGCCGTTACGAACTGGTCAACAACCTCGCGCTCGCGCCCATGGCGGGTGTGACCGATCTGCCGTTCCGATTGTTGTGTCGACGCATGGGAGCGGGCATTGCCGCTGGAGAAATGCTGACTTGCGATGTGCGTTTATGGCACACCGAGAAGTCGCGCCGGCGCATGGATCACAGTGGCGAGCCCGAGCCGCGCGTCGTGCAGATCGCCGGCGGCGATCCGCAGATGATGGCCGAGGCCGCGCAACGTAACGTCGACGCCGGCGCGCAAATCATCGATATCAATATGGGCTGCCCGGCCAAGAAAGTTTGCAATAAGGCGGCAGGCTCGGCGCTGATGCGCGACGAGCCGCTCGTGCAGGCGATTCTCGAAGCGGTTGTCAAGGCAGTGAACGTGCCCGTGACATTGAAAATGCGCACCGGCTGGGATCCCGAGCATCGCAATGGCCTCACGATCGCGCGCATGGCTGAAGCCAGCGGCGTGCAGGCGCTGGCGATTCATGGCCGTACGCGAACCTGTATGTATCGGGGCGACGCTGAGTACGAAACCATCCGCGCCATTAAGCAGAATGTGTCTATTCCGATTTTCGCCAATGGTGACATCGACTCAGCAGCGAAAGCGAAGCACGTACTTGAACAGACGGGCGTAGATGGCTTGATGATCGGGCGCAGCGCACAAGGTCGCCCGTGGATCTTTAGTGAAATTCTCGCCGTGCTGAACGGAGAATTTTTCGTCGCGCCTTCCATCGCGGAAGTCCGTGATATCATGCTCGCTCACTTGCGCGATCTGCATGCTTTCTACGGGGAGGAGGCGGGAGTCCGGGTCGCGCGTAAGCACATCGATTGGTATGCGAAGAGTCGCGCGTCTGCGCCGGCTTTACGACAAGCCGTGATGCAGGCGACTGACGCGACGACACAAATCGATCGCGTCCAGGCGTATTTCAATGCGCTCGAAGAAGCGCCGGAAGAGAGTCTGTCAAGCGCGGCCTGAGTTGGTCGCGCGCCAGCGAGGCACGCGACGTGGACGAATTTTTGATTGCAGAGAATTTTGGCGGAGAGGCCATGGCCCCCAGAAAAAAAACCAGAGCTCGCCGAGAGCCGCTGGCACGACCCGCGACGCGGGCGATGCCGTTGAGAACGATGACGGCGGAGGCGCTCGATTCCTATTTCGCGACCTTGAACGGCCACAAGCCCGGTCAGCTGTACGATCTGGTGCTGCGTGAAGTGGAAGAGCCGCTGTTCAAAGCCGTGCTCGACTATGCGGAAGGCAATCAGAGCCGCGCCGCCGATATTCTCGGCATCAATCGCGGCACTTTGCGTAAGAAGTTGAAGACCTACGGTCTGGCAAATTGAGAGAGATCGACAGCCCATGTCCTCTGTTCCGTCTTCTGCTGGTGTGCGTCGCGCGCTGCTGAGTGTTTCGAATAAAGATGGCCTGGTTGAATTCGCGCAGGCTTTACAACGTCGCGGCGTAGCGATTCTCTCGACCGGCGGCACGGCCAGCCTGCTCGAGAAGCATGGTGTAGCGGTGACGCAAGTTTCGTCGCACACCGGCTTTCCCGAAATCATGGATGGGCGGGTCAAGACGCTGCATCCAAAAATTCATGGCGGCCTGCTCGGTCGCCGTGACATCGACGACGAAGTCATGCGCACGCATGGCATCGAGCCCATCGATCTGGTCGTGGTGAATTTGTATCCGTTCGCGGCGACCATCGCGAAGCCCGATTGCACTTATGAAGATGCGATCGAGAACATCGATATCGGCGGCCCGGCGATGGTGCGCGCCGCTGCCAAGAATCACGATCGTGTGACAGTGATCGTCGATCCGCTCGATTACGCCGCGGTCCTCGATGAACTGAACGCCGCCAATGGCGTGGTCTCCGAACAAACACGCAAGCGTCTCGCCGCCAAGGCGTATGCGCACACCGCGAGCTACGACGCTGCCGTCGCCAGTTATTTGACTCGTGTCACCCAGCCCGAGCAGGGTGCGAAGACCGAATATCCCGAATCCCTGTCACTGCAGTTCGGCAAGCGTATGGATCTTCGCTACGGCGAGAATCCGCATCAATCGGCGGCGTTCTACGCTGTCGCCGATGCGCCCGGCGCCAGCATCGGCACCGCCAAGCAACTGCAGGGCAAGCAACTCTCGTACAACAACATCGCTGATGGCGACACTGCATTCGAGTGCGTGCGTCAGTTCGATGAGCCGGCGTGTGTAATCGTGAAACACGCAAATCCGTGCGGCGTCGCTGTCGCCGGCGACACACTCGCTGCTTACGATCGTGCGTTTCGCACCGACCCCACGTCGGCATTCGGCGGCATCATCGCGTTCAATCGCCCGCTCAACGCGAACACCGCGCGCGCCATCGTTGAACGTCAATTCGTCGAGCTGATCATCGCTCCCGAAGTCGATGCGGAAGCGTTGGAAATTTGCGCACGCAAAGAAAATGTCCGCGTGCTTACGACCAGCGGCCTTGCGCCGACCGGCATCCGTCACGAATATCGCAGCGTGAACGGCGGCTTGCTCGTCCAGACGCGCGACGAAGGTCGCGTCAGCCGGAGCGATTTGCGCGTCGTCACCAAGCTGGTGCCGACGGATGAGCAGTTTGCCGATCTGCTGTTCGCCTGGCAGGTGTGCAAGTACGTCAAGTCCAACGCCATTGTTTATGTGAAGGACCGCATGACTCTCGGCGTCGGCGCGGGCCAGATGAGCCGGGTCGTGTCGAGCCGCATCGCGGCGATGAAGGCGAAGGACGAAGGCCTGGAAGTCAAAGGCGCGGTGATGGCGTCGGACGCGTTCTTCCCGTTCCGCGATGGCCTCGATGTCGCCGCCGAACTCGGCATCAAAGCCGTGATCCAGCCGGGCGGCTCGATGCGTGACAATGAAGTCATTGCCGCAGCCAACGAACATGGCATGGCCATGGTGCTGACCGGCATGCGACATTTCAGACACTGACGACATCGATGTCGTCCGCCGCAGTCGCGAACGATGCCGGCGCATCTTCGCGACGCGTGCGATCTCCCTTGTGCCGCGACTGAGTAAGTTATGCGCGTATTAATCCTTGGTTCCGGTGGTCGCGAACACGCATTCGCGTGGAAGGTCGCGAACACTCCGCGCATCAGCGCTGTATTCGTCGCACCGGGCAACGCCGGCACCGCGCTCGAACCGGGCGTGAAGAATGTCGATATCGCCGCCGACGATGTTCCCAAGCTGATCGAGTTCGCCAAACGCGAACAGATCGATCTCACCATCGTCGGCCCCGAAGCGCCGCTCGTCATCGGCGTCACTGACGCGTTCGAAGCGGCTGGGCTGCGCTGCTTCGGTCCTCGCCAGCTCGCCGCACGCCTGGAAGGCTCGAAGGCGTTCACCAAGGAATTCCTGCGTCGTCACCGGATTCCGACGGCAGCGTATGCCACTTTCACCAAGGCCAATTTCGACGCCGCCTGGGTGCGGGCGCAGCGTGCGCCGCTCGTGGTCAAAGCTGACGGCCTGGCTGCCGGCAAAGGCGTAATCATCTGCGCTACGCAGGAAGAAGCGGTCGCCAGCGCGCAAGCCATGTTCGACGGACAGTTCGGCGCGGCAGGCAACACTGTCGTCATCGAAGAATTTCTCGAAGGCGAGGAAGCCAGCTTCATCGCCATTGTCAGCGGCAAGCACATTCTGCCGCTGGCCACGTCGCAGGATCACAAGCGTCGCGACGATGGCGACCAAGGCCCGAACACTGGCGGCATGGGCGCGTACTCCCCTGCTCCGGTGGTGACCGATGAGCTGCACGCTCGCATCATGCGTGAAGTGATGCAGCCGACGGCTGATGGTTTGATCAGCGATGGCACGCCGTACATCGGCTTTCTTTACGCCGGCATCATGATTGCGCCGGATGACACACCGAACGTGCTCGAGTTCAACTGTCGCTTCGGCGATCCGGAGACACAGCCGATCATGTCGCGACTGACGTCCGATCTCACTGCGCTTTGTGAAGCTGCGCTCGATGGCCGGCTCGATCAAGTGCAAGCCGAGTGGGATCCGCGTGCGGCGCTTGGCGTGGTGCTGGCAGCCGGAGGTTATCCGGACTCCGTGCGCAAGGGCGATGAGATTCATGGCCTCGCAGAAGCCGCGGCGCTGCCGGGCAAAGTGTTTCATGCGGGCACGTCGCTGAGCGACGGCAAAGTTGTGACGAATGGCGGTCGCGTATTGTGCGCGGTCGGGCTCGGCAACACCGTGAGCGACGCGCAGCAGGCCGCCTATGCCTTGTGCGACAAGATCAGCTGGAACGGCGTGCAGTATCGCCGCGATATCGGCTATCGAGCCGTGCAGAGAGAGACGGTCAAGCGCTGATTATTCGGACGGTTCGTGCGGCGTGATCTCGATCACGCTGCGTTCCTCGGGCTGTGCTTCCGGCTCAGCCTCCAATATCACTTGTATCTTCTGACTCGACGACACCGGAAAGTCGCGCATCAATCTTTCAGCAAAAGTTTCTGTCTGACCGAGCTGCTGCAGCTCCGCGTGGGGAATGGTCAGCCACAGGCCGGTGGGGTCGCTCTCCAGTTGCCAGCCGCCGTGGTCCGCGCTCATGGCCGACGGCCGCACGCTGACTCGAAACGAACGATGACGCGGCAAAGAAACGATCAGATCGACCGAGCGACCGGAGCCGAGCGTCGCCAGCTCAGCGCGACTGATCTGACAATACAGCGCCTGTCCGGAGAATCGCACGTCCATGATCGTATCCTCGATCAGTCGTCGTCGATGATGATGACGGCCGCGCTGCTGCGCTCGCCCAGCGACACGCCCTCCTGGTCGACCTGCAGCTCGACCAGGAACAATTCGGTCGCTTCTTTGATCGAGTCCTGCACCAGCGGAATGATGATGCTCGCTTCGCGCGCGCCGGCCGGAATGCGCTCGACACCTGGGCCGACGGCCGCAAAATCGGAGCCCATTTCCGCGGAGTTACTGCGCAGATTCCAGGTGAAGGTCACGTCATGTCGCGTCGAGCCGGTGCGGCGGACGGTCAAGCGCACCGAGCCGTCACCTTCCGATGTGACATAGGTGTCCTTGTCGAATTGAACGACCACCGGACGCGCCGCGCCGGCTGATGCCGACGAGCCAGCCACCGGCGCGCTGGACCCCGCCGCACTGGGCGAAGGTTGTTCCGATTGAGTACGCGATGTTTGCTGTCTCGCACCTCGCTCAGGAGCCTGCTCTCCGCTCGTTGACCGATCCGGTGTTGCCGAGGGTCGCGGTAGCTCGGGAAGTGGCACCGGAACAGCCGCCGCTGTCTGCCGTTGCACCGGTGACAACGGCTCGACGCTGGGCGGCGTGACCGTCGCACTGGGCTGCGATCCGACGGTATCGCTCGCATCTTTGTCTTTTTCAACGAGACCACTACCGCCAACCGCTTCACTCTGCCGGTCGCGATCGGCGATGGGCGGCATTACGGGCAACACGTTGGCCAGATTCTTCGGCAGCAACCCGTACTGCCAAACTGCGTAAGCACCGCCTGCCATGAGCAGAGCGAGCGTGACTGCAAACGCCGCTCGACGCCAACGCACCAATGACGAATCGGGAACGGCCAATTCGGAGGGAGGCCCCAACCGGGTCGGTGCTTCGCCGCAGCCCAATCCCGCGAGCAACTCGACCACATCGATGCGCCGTTCGCCGCGAGTCCACAGCAGCGCACGTTGCAACGCCTGCTGCTGCTTGCCCGGTAGCCCCGGGATGCGTTGTGGCGCACGACCATGCGCCCGTGCCAGCGGTGCAGATCGGCCGCCAAAAGGATGTCGCCCGGAGAGCAGCTCATACGCAACGCAAGCGAGGCTGTACACATCGTCGCTCGGGTGCGGATCGCTGCCATTCACCCGTTCGACGCTCGCATAGGCCGGCGCGGCGCTCGGGCCATCATGCAGCCCGGAAGCCGTGTGCAATTCGAGCGGCCGTTCGCGCGCGAAGCCGAAGTCGAGCACGCGCACTTCGCCCGTCGTCGTAATCATGATGTTGCGAGGCTTGAGGTCCGCATGCACCACATTGCGGCGATGAGCGTGAGCCAGCGCCGCACCGACACTGCTGATGATGCCCAGCGCATAGTCTCGCGCCATGGGTTGACCATCCAGCCGCTTCAGAATGTCCGCAAGCAGCTCGCCTTCGAGCAGCTCCATGACGATGAAATAAACACTACCGTCGCGGTCCAGGTCGAACACGCTGACGACATTGGGATGCGACAGCGACTGCGCCTCGTGAAACTCGCGCTCCAGCTGCGCCAGCTCATCGGGACGGTCCTGATAGTTGAGCTTGAGCACTTTGACCGCCACGCAGCGCGACGACGGATCGAGATGCGTGCGATGCCGATCGACCGCCTTGTAAACGGTACCCGTGCTGCCGCGGCCGAGAATCGAGGTCAGCTCATATCGATCGCGCAGCACATCGCTGGTCAGTCCG
Source organism: Steroidobacter cummioxidans (assembly GCF_003104955.1). Classification (NCBI taxonomy): domain Bacteria; kingdom Pseudomonadati; phylum Pseudomonadota; class Gammaproteobacteria; order Steroidobacterales; family Steroidobacteraceae; genus Steroidobacter; species Steroidobacter cummioxidans. The sequence continues at coordinate 96,403 of NZ_LSRW01000009.1, forward strand.
GGCGGCGGCACCGGCGACGGTCGCATCGGGCGCTCGCGCTCGCTGGCTGGGCCGTGCACGTGCACGCCAGGGGCTGGCTCTTGCTTGCGCTCTCTCGCCAGCACCGTCTCATCGTCCGTCATCCTCAATGGCGGCGGCGGCCGGGTCAGCGGTTCTTCGAGCTCGCGGCGAAAGGCCGTCGCCTCTTCATCGCCCCGTCGCAGCAGCGAGGGGTCGACGAACGCCGGCTCGGAATTGATCGAGTCGGGATCGCGCTCAGCCATCAATTTGCGCCAGCGCGAGCCGGTGGTATCGATGGTGACGTCGGTGGTGTCGTGATTGTCCTGACCGCCGTCCGCCTTGCTCTCGGTCTGATTGGCGACGCCGAACACCAGCTGCGCAATGTCGGTCTTCAGCGAACGGGCCAGGGCCACATCGATCCGGCCGCGACGCTGGTATTGATCCAGCAGCGCCAGCGCATCCCAGGGCGCGTCGGGATTGCTGCGACACACCGACAAGAACTGGGCTTGCATGTCCGCACGGTCGCACCGGCCGGAGATGTAATCATCCAGCCAGCTGGCGAGCACCGCACGGGCGTTCTCGCCCTGCTCTCCAAGGTCCTTGTCGATGGACAGACTCATCACCGTTTGCAGTATTGCCCCAATTTCGTTCGAACGTCGCAAAGTGAGCGTCGCCTGTGGTTAGGCGATCCGTCGGCCATTTCGTTCGCACCGCCGGCCAGCGGCTCAATGTATCGGGGTTATTGGCTGAACGACACCTGTCGCCCCGCTCCGACCCTCGGTTGTGGCCCGCTTCAGCTGGAATGGCAGCCGCCGCTAGCGTTACAGCACATCGAGTGCCTTTTCCATTCGGTAATCGTCCATGACGAAGCCACCGCCAATGTCCATGACCAGATCCGCGGCAATGCGAAAGCCTAACTTTTGATAGGCCTGCACTGCCGGATTGCCCTTGTTGACGGTCAGCCACAACAAAGCGAGCCCGCGCCGCCGGGCGAGCTCCTCAATGAACTCCATGCAGCGGCGCCCGGTTCCCGAGCCACGGGCGGCATGGTGCAGGTAAAACTTACTGAGAAACATCCCTCTTCCGGGCTGCTCCTCCACGGCGCAATACCCGATGTCGAGCCACTGGCCAGTATCGTCCTGGCGTTGCACCAGGAAGTATTCGTAGCCCTGGTCGATCTGGGTTTGCATGGCCGGGACATTTTGGAACTTGGCGACCATGTAATCGACCTGCGGCCGGCCGATCAAGGGTACGTAATATTCGTACCAGATCTGGTGCGCCAGCGCGGCCACGGTCGCAACCTGCTCAGGGCGCGTAACCGGGACGAAATTCAGGCGGGGGACGGGCTGGGGCGTGGCAGCTGCGCTCATCGCCCCATACTAGCCCAACTCCTCCCGCAGCCGGCCCTCATCCAGCGCCCCACACCACTTGGCGACCACGATGGTGGCCACACCGTTGCCGATCAGGTTGGTCAGCGCCCGGGCCTCGGACATGAACCGGTCGATACCCAGGATCAGCGCCAGCGCGGTCACCGGCAGCGTGCCCAGCGCCGACAGGGTTGCGGCCAGCACGATGAAGCCGCTGCCGGTCACGCCGGCGGCGCCCTTGGAGGTCAGCAGCAGCACGCCGAGCAGCGTCAGCTGGTCCATCAGCGACAGCGGCACGTTGGTCGCCTGAGCGATGAACACCGCCGCCATGGTCAGGTAGATGGACGTGCCGTCGAGGTTGAATGAATAGCCGGTCGGGATGACCAGGCCGACCACCTGTTTTTCGACGCCCGCCTGCTGCATCTTGCCCATCATCCGTGGCAGCACCGACTCGCTCGAGGAGGTGCCCAGCACGATGAACAGCTCCTCGCGGATGTAGCGTATGAAACGCGCCACGCTGAAGCCGTGCAGCTTCGAGATCGCGCCGAGCACGAAAAAGATGAAGAGCAGACAGGTCGCGTAGAAGCAGGCCATCAGCTTGCCCAGCGACGCCAGCGACTCCAACCCGTATTGACCGATGGTGAATGCCATCGCGCCGAATGCACCGATCGGAGCCAGCCGCATGATCATGTTGACGATGCGGAACATCACCGCAGCGAACCGATCGATGAACTCGAACACGGAGCGCGCACGCTCGCCGACGGTATGCAAGGCAAAGCCGAACAGCACCGAGAACAACAACACCTGCAGGATGTCGCCCTTGGCAAACGCATCGACGATGGTGGTGGGAATCACGTTCAGCAGGAAGTCGGTGACGCTCTGCTGCTCGGCAGCCTTGGCGTACGTTTCCACCGACTTCGCATCCAGGTGCGAAACGTCGACGTTCATGCCGGCACCCGGCTGCACCACATTGACGATCACCAGCCCGACCACCAGCGCGATGGTGCTGACCACCTCGAAGTACAGCAGCGCCAGTGCACCGGTCCTGCCGACCGCCTTCATGTTCTCCATGCCGGCGATGCCGGTCACCACGGTGCAGAAGATGATGGGCGCAATCATCATCTTGATGAGCTTGATGAAGCCGTCGCCAAGCGGCTTGAACTTGGTGGCGGCCTCCGGAAAGTAGTGACCGAGAGTCACACCGATCGCGATGGCGATCAGAACCTGGACGTAGAGCGAGCTGTACCAGCGGGTCGGCGCCGCTGGCGAGGCATGAGCTTCAGTAACCATTCCGATCCGCGCTAGTTGTTGTAAGAAGAAGCGTGGACCAGTCTACATGAGCCTGCGATTACGCGGTCCCGGGACTACTGTTGACCCAAATTTGACCACCGTGCGGATCCAGACGCACCAGCAGGGCGAGCGAGCGATTGAACTCCTTGCACTCCACCGGCAGGCGCGCATCCGCGAAGTAGGCCTTGGCGAGGTCGATCACCGTCGCAGCCGGACCTTGCATCCCCGGCACCTCCGGCGTGTGCCCGAAGATGCTCACGCGCCAGCTCTGCTTGCGCGCACCGGCCGAGCGCAGCTCCTTGCAAAAACGATCCATCAGCAACAGGTCGGAGCTGAGCGTGTTATCGGTGAGATCGAGAGGCTGATCGTTGGCGACCGCCACGTAGCGCAGATGCAGAAGGCCGCCAGCCGGCTGCGTGTCGTCATAGACGCAAACAGCCAACGCGCCACGCAGCTCGCAAGCGAGCAACATGGATTCATTGGAAACGCGGAACGCATCGGGCTGGACCACGAGTTCTGGCGGCGGCTGGATCATGCGGGGAGCGATGATGCCGGGGCCGCGCTGCGTAAAGTTGTGCAGTCGATCACGGAATTACGTGAAGCGACGAGCACTGACACCTTTGCGCCAAATTTTGTCCCTGGCTGTCATTCTTTGGCGACGGGCGTCTTGGCCACCCCGCCGCTCTTGTCCACTTCCAGGTGCGTGGGCCGCGCGCCACCGAAACTCAGCGAATTGGTGGCGAGAATGACTTCACGCAGAAAATAGATCAGGCCCAGCGCGAGGCACGCCAGCGCGATGACGAAGGTGATCGCAATCGGTGCATCCAGATTGATGCTCAGCGACGAGCTGATGAACAGCGCCGCGACCACCAGCGACACCAGAAAGCCGCAGGTCACCGACAGGCCAATGGCACGATTGATCAACGTCGCCCGCTTGGACAGCACTCGCAGCAGCTTGTGGTATTCCTCCGCCTGCTCCGGGCTCGCATGCACCAGCCGATCTTCCATGGTGCGCGCCCGATCGATGATGCGACCGACGCGGGTCGCGAGCGCGTTCAACGTGGTGCCGACACCCGCCAGAAGAAACACGGGCGCCACGGCCAATTGAATGACCTGCGCCAGGTTGGCTATATGCGGAGCGGTGCTGAGCATGCGGACCTCGGTAACTTGTCCGAGAAGATACCAGCCGTTCGCCCGAGACTGCTAGGCGGTTGCAACGCCTATTGCAACCTTCCGCGCCACCGTCGCATCCAACCCTCACGAACGCGCAACGGAGGAAGTATGCAAAACAAATGGGTGGCCCTGGCAACCATGACCCTGCTGCTGGCGAGCCCACTGCTGTGGGCCGACGGCCAGAATATTTCGAAGATCAACGGCTCGATTCGCGTCGAGAGCGGCCGGCAGGTGGGCTCGGTCGAAACCGTCAATGGCTCGATCCGACTGGAGGATTCGGTGCAGGCCGGCGACATCGAGACCGTCAGCGGCTCGATCGATATCGGTCGCGATGCCACGGTCGGCGACATCGAGACTGTCAACGGCGGCGTCACCCTGGGACGCAACACCAAGGCCGACTCGATTCAAGTGGTCAACGGCCGGCTGCGCCTGGACGAGCAGGTCGAAGTCCGCGGCAATGTCACGAACGTAAACGGCGGCATCACGCTCGCCAAGGGCGCTCGAATCGGCGGCCATCTCGAGAACGTGAATGGCAACATCGAGGTGCAAGGGGCCACGATCGGCGCTGGCATCAGGACCACGACTGGCGACATCGAGATCGGCTCGGGCTCGCGCGTCGACGGCGGCATTCACGTCGCCAAGCCCAACAGCGTCGGCATCTTCTCGAACAAGCGCAAGCCCAGGATCACGATCGGCCCGGATGCAGTGGTCAATGGCACGCTGAAATTCGACCGCGAAGTCGAGCTGCGCATCAGCGATCGCGCCACCGTCGGCAAGATCGTCGGCGCGACTCCCATCAAAGAGTAATGTAGTAAACGCGTCCGTCGCGCAACTCGCGGCGGACGCGCCCCGCGTGCACCAGATATTCCAGATGCGCCAGCGCCTCGCCGATCGCCAGAAACAAATGCATGTCCTTCAGCTCACGCCGAAACATGAAAGGCAGCACGTCCATCGCCACCTTGGGCTCGACACACAGCGCCGCAAGTTTGTCGAGCTGCTCCAGATGATGGCCAGTGAGATCGTCAACCCGCTGCCGCAGTCCGCGAAAAGGCACGCCATGCGCTGGCAAGACCAGCGTGTCTTCTGACAGCGCCCGCAGCCGCTGTAGCGACGACAGATATGAGCCCAGTGGATTGGGATCGGCGGTGTGGAACATGAAGCTGATGTTCGAGGAAATCGTCGGCAGCACCTGATCGCCACTGATCAGCACGCGCGCCGCGGGATTGGACAGACACAAGTGACCTTCGGCATGGCCATCGGTCTGTAACGCGGTCCACTCACCCGCGCCCCAGCGAATCACTTCTTCGTCCGCGATGAACCGCTCGACATTCGGCATGCCGCTGGTCATGCGGGCGAACCGATCGGGACGAAACATCGCCCGGATCAGCACCGAATCCGTCACGCCATGCGACTGAAAAAATTGCTCGGCCGCACTGAACTGCGCCTGGCCCTCGCCGCCCCACATCGCGCGCGCCAGCTCGGACGTCCGCCGCGACATGAGCACGGGCACGCCCAATCGTTCCTGCAGCCACTTGGCCAGGCCGATATGATCCGGATGGATGTGAGTAATGAATACAGCGCGCAGCGGTCGCTGCGAGAAATACTCACGCTCGATCAACTCCCACGCATCCTTGCCGATTGCTGCTGCCATCCCCGTGTCGACCACGACGCAACCGTCGTCCGTCTCCACCAACCACACGTTGATGTGATTCAAATCCAGCGGCAATGGGATGCGCCCCCAGCGTACGCCGGGTGCGATGGTCACGCTTTGGCCGGCCGCTGGTGCAGGCGTGTCGACATACTGCAGACGGCGGGGCGCCGAGGGAAATGCCTCGCCTTCCGCGGTCACAGCCGGCGTGACGGAAGTATTGGCAGGATCGGAGACAGTCATCCCGCGTATCATGCGGCCTCTTGGCCGAAAGAGGAAATTCCACCATGCGACTTCGCCCGAGCGCCCTGGCTCGCACCGCCCTGCTCGTTGCCCTCGCCTCGCTGTCAATCTCACTGCCGGCTCACGCGGCGCCCCGGGACGCGAAGGAAAAAGCGCTGATCGGTCATGTGACTGCCAACGAGTCCGCCAACATCGAGCTGCTCGAGCAGATCGTCAACGTGAACAGCGGCACCATGAATTTCGCGGGTATCCGCCAGGTCGCCGACATGCTTCGGCCGCGTTTCGAGGCGCTCGGATTCAAAGTCACCTGGGTCGATGGCACGCCGTTTGGCCGCGCTGGCCATCTGATTGCAACTCGCCCGGGCCGCGGCAAGCACGTCCTGCTGATCGGTCACCTCGACACCGTGTTCGAGCCCAATCATCCGTTTCAGCGCTGGCAACGCGTCGATCAGAACATCGCCCGCGGTCCCGGCGCGGCGGATATGAAGGGCGGCATCATCGTCAGCCTCGCGGCATTGGAAGCGCTGCGCTCGCAGAAGCTGCTCGATTCATTGCAGTTCACGGTGGTCCTGCATGGCGATGAAGAGGATTCCGGGCGGCCGCTGAATCTTGCACGCCACGACATCATCGAAGCCGCCAAAGCAGCGGATATCGCGATCGGTTTGGAAAACGCCGCCGACAATCCGAAAACCGCGGTGACCGCACGCCGCAGCTCGACTGGCTGGGTTGTAAGAGTGAAAGCGAAGAGCTCGCACTCCTCGCAAATCTTCTCCGATGACGTAGGCGCAGGCGCGGCGTATGAGCTGGGCCGCATTCTCAATGGGTTCTATCAGGAGGTGCGCGGCGAAGAGTTCGTCACGTTCAATCCCGGCCTGATCGCCAGCAGCACGCAGGTCGACTTCAACAAACAACCGCTCGGCGCCACGCTGTCCGGCAAGAACAACATTGTCGCGCCGGTAGCCATCGCCTCCGGCGATTTGCGCACGCTCACTGTGCAGCAGCTCGAAGACACGCGCGCCAAGATGCGACGGGTCGTCGCCGCGAGCTTGCCGCACACCTCGGCTGAGATCGAGTTCACCGACAACTATCCCCCCATGGCCCCGACGGACGGCAATCGCAAGCTGCTCTCGATGTACGACGGCGTCAGCAAAGATCTCGGCTTCGGCCCCGTGACCGAAGTAAACCCACGCAACGCCGGTGCCGCCGATATTTCCTTCGCAGCCGATCACGTCGACATGGCCCTCGATGGCCTCGGCCTTCTCGGCGGCGGCTCCCACACCCCCGACGAGTTCGCCGACCTGCGCACGTATCAGATTCAGACGCAGCGACTGGCAGTGTTGTTGTATCGGCTGGGGAAGAAGTAAACCTGCCGAGAATATCCCTTCTAACAATGAACAAACGCGCGCTAACAAGGATAAGCGCGCGAAATCTGTAATAGCGACCATCTGCTTCTCGCCGATCCTTGCTCAGCAAGGCCTTGATCGAGAAGCACGCATGACGCAATTATCGGACGGTTACTCGGCGTTGCTCGCCGAGCTCAAGCAGCGCATTCGCAGTACGCGCCTGCGTGCAATGGTGTCGGTCAACAGGGAACTGAACCTCCTCTATTGGAGCATCGGGCGCGACATCCGCTCGCGACAGCGCGCGGCAAAATGGGGCGCGAAAGTGATCACGCGGCTCGCCGCGGATCTGCGCCGCGCATTCCCCGATATGACCGGTATTTCTGCACGTAACCTGAAATATATGCGGGCTTTTGCCGAAGCCTGGCCCAACCAGGAATTAGTGCAACAGGTTGCTGCCCAATTGCCGTGGGGTCATAACACCCTTTTGCTGCAGTCCGTCAAATCAGCACCCGAGCGCGAATGGTACGCGCGACAGGCTATCGAAAACGGCTGGAGTCGCAGCGTCCTTACTCACCAAATCGAAAGCAAATTATTCGCGCGGCAAGGGCATGCTCTAACCAACTTCACACGTACCTTGCCGGCTGCGCAGTCAGAGCTGGCTCAACAGCTCATCAAAGACCCTTACAGCTTCGATTTTCTCGCCTTGAAGCCGGACATGCTGGAGCGAGATCTGCAGCGCGGCCTGATCGACCATCTGCGAGCGTTGATATTGGAACTCGGCAAGGGATTCGCATTCGTGGGCAGTCAATACCCTCTAACGATCGGCGATCAGGACTACTTCATAGACCTCCTGTTCTACCACCTGCGGCTGCGCTGTTTCGTCGTCATCGAGCTGAAGGTCGAAGGATTCAAGCCCGAGTTCGCGGGCAAGATGAACTTCTACTTGTCCGCTGTCGACGACCTACTGCGCCATCCCGGCGATCAACCCTCCATTGGCATCATCCTCTGCAAGGGTCGGAATGAGATTGTCGTGGAGTACGCGTTGCGCGACTCGAGTAAACCGATGGGAGTCGCTCAGTATCGATTCTCCGCGGCGTTGCCTAAACGCCTGAAGCGAGACCTGCCAACCGCTGAAGATCTGGGGCAGGAGTTTCGATCGATGGTGGAGCATTCGCTGCGGGGCTGCGGGGGCCGCAGAATAGCGAGGACCAAGCAGGGAAATTGAATCTGCGCCGCCTGGTTTCCGCGACCACGCCTCAGGCGCTGTTCATCAGCTGTTCCATCGGCAGCATGTCCGGCGACGGGCGGCGGGAGGCGGCGAGCAGGTCGACGATGCGGTCGTCGCTACGGAGCACGAAGCTGTTGCCGGCCTGCTGTTTCGCATATTTCTTCACGTGCGCGAGCAGATGAGCGACGGCATCGGCACTGGTCGCTCCGATGGTCTCCGAGTCCAGCGCGGCGACTGACAAGGTCAACAAGGGATACTTGCGCGGGCGGCCGTCGCGATCGGTGGCGGTGATGGAACGGGCCGCAGCGTGCTCGGGCGAATAGAAATTCGCGACTGTCTCGCTGAAGCGATTCAGCACATTGACCACTCGCTCACGCCAGTCAGCCGACCGCATCACGACCAGGAAGTCGTCGCCGCCCACATGGCCGACGAAATCCAGCCGCGCCGAAAAATGAGACTTGAGCAGCCCGGCCAGGTGCAGAATCACCTGATCGCCGTGTGCATAGCCATACACATCGTTGTAGGGCTTGAACGAATCCAGATCGAAGTACGCGACGATGAATCGTTTGCGCACTTCGATGAGCTTGTCGATGCTGCTGCGTACGGCGGCGTTACCCGGCAACAGCGTCAGCGGATTGGAATGTTTCGCCGATTGCAGCTGCTGTTCGGTGATCAGGCGTAGCACGTCGATGGTCTGGCCCAGACCGTGGTAGCGCCCGTCCTTCGTGATGACGAATTCTTCGGTGAGCCGCGGCCGGCTCTTCTGGGTCACCAGACGGCTCACCTGCTCCAGGCGCAGCTGACTGTCGATCAGCAGCGTCGGCGACTCCATCACCGCCGTGACCGGCTTCTTGTTGAAGATCTCCGGATGCAACGGCTTGGCGAGCAGGTCGAACAGGCGCTCACGCCGCACCACGCCGAGCGGCCGGCCTTCCTGCACGACCGGGAACGTCAACTGCTCGGGATTGTCACGAAACAAATCGGCCACTTCGGTGACGCGCATGTCCGGCGGCACCGGCGGCACATACGTCGAGATGTGCTCAGCCAGCAGCGCCGTGTAGGTAACAATGGAGCGATCCAGCGAGTCCAGCTGCTGCAGCGCCGCCACCGGCGTGGTGCTGGGGCGGCCAAACAGATGACCTTGCAGGCGATCCAGGCCGAGATCCACCAGCTCACGGCATTCACGCTCGGTCTCGACCCCTTCGGCGATGACTCGACAGCCCATGGCCCGCCCCATGTCGAGCATGGAGCGCACGAACTCCAGCTTGGTGGCGTCGGCATCGATGCCGGTGACGAAATAACGATCGATCTTCACGTAGTCGGGCTTCAGCTCCGACCAGGTGCGCAGACCCGACGAGCCAGCGCCGAGATCGTCGATGGCAATGGCGCAGCCCACTTCGCGCAGCCGGTGCATGGCCGAGCGCAGGCGGTCGTAGTCTTCCAGCAGACTTTCCTCGGTCAGCTCGATGACACAACGATCCATCCGCATGCCGAGGTTGCTCGCCAGGTCGACGAAGCGTTGGGCAAAATTTGGATGCTCGTAGATGGTGTCGGGAGAGACATTGATGAACAGCTGGCCCGACACGCGTGCCGCAACGAAACGCTTGAAGGCGTTTTGCATGCACAGGAAGTCGAGCTCGACCTTGAGGCCGGCGCGACGGGCAGCCTCGAAAAGATTCTGGGGAGCGTGCAGCCAGCTGTCGGACGGGCCGCGGGTCAGCGCCTCATAGCCGCAAATGCCCCGCGAGCGCGGGTCGACGATGGGCTGAAACAGGGTCGTGACACGCCCCTCGCGCACGAGTTCCGCGAGTTCCAGCGCCGATGCATCCAATCGGCGCAATCGTAGCGTCGGCGAGTCGGGACGTGGATCGGACATGCGCGCTGTGCGCCGGATCGGCCGGCTTGCCCCTCGATTCCAGAGATCCTGGGAGTTGACGCAAGTTAAATAGGTCGCCGAGCCGCGAACAGAGAACGGTTTCGCATCGATGGCATGACGCCATCGCGGCCTACACGTAACGAAGTGAAATTTGTGACGGAGCGCACATCCGTCCACCGACCTCGGCCGTCCCTCCCGGACGGGAGGGCGGTACCGATGCTCGGTCAACGAGTCTTCAACGCTTCATCGCGTCAAAGAATTCGCCATTGGTCTTGGTGTCCTTCATCTTGTCGATGAGGAACTCGATTGCCGCCAGCTCGTCCATCGGGTGCAGCAGCTTGCGCAGGATCCAGATCTTCTGCAGCTCTTCGGCCGAGGTGATCAACTCCTCGCGGCGGGTGCCGGAGCGATTGATATTCACGGCAGGGAACACGCGTTTTTCCGACACGCGCCGATCCAGATGGATTTCGGAGTTACCGGTGCCCTTGAACTCTTCGTAGATCACGTCGTCCATGCGCGAGCCGGTATCGATCAGCGCGGTGGCGAGAATGGTCAGGGAGCCACCCTCTTCGATGTTGCGGGCGGCACCGAAGAAGCGCTTCGGTCGCTGCAAGGCGTTCGCATCGACACCACCGGTGAGCACCTTGCCGGAGCTCGGCACCACGGTGTTGTAGGCACGGGCCAGACGCGTAATGGAGTCCAGCAGGATCACCACGTCGCGCTTGTGCTCGACCAGACGCTTGGCCTTCTCGATCACCATTTCGGCGACCTGCACGTGACGCGTGGCCGGCTCGTCGAAGGTCGACGACACCACCTCGCCGCGCACCGTGCGCGCCATTTCGGTCACCTCTTCCGGACGCTCATCGATCAGCAACACGATCAGATAGACGTCGGGATGATTGGAGGTGATGGAGCTGGCGATGTTCTGCAGCAGCATCGTCTTACCCGCTTTGGGCGGGGAGATGATCAGGCCGCGCTGACCTTTGCCGATCGGCGCCACCAGATCGATGATGCGCGCGGTCAGGTCCTCGCTCGAGCCGTTGCCGCGCTCCAGCTTGAAGCGCTTGGTCGGATGCAGCGGCGTCAGGTTCTCGAACAGCACCTTGTGCTTGGCGCCTTCGGGCGAGTCGAAATTGATCTCGCCGACCTTGAGCAGCGCGAAGTAGCGCTCACCGTCCTTGGGCGGACGGATCAGGCCGGAGATGGAGTCGCCGGTGCGCAGGTTGAAGCGGCGGATCTGGCTGGGGCTGACGTAGATGTCGTCGGGCCCGGCGAGATAGGAGCTGTCGGCGGAGCGCAGGAAGCCGAAGCCGTCCTGCAGGATTTCCAGCACGCCGTCGCCGTAGATGTCCTCGCCGCTGCGGGCATGCGCCTTGAGGATGGAGAAGATGATGTCCTGCTTGCGCGACCGGGCCAGGTTCTCCAGCCCCATCTTCTGCGCAATCTCCACCAGCTCCGGCACCGGCTTCAGCTTCAGCTGAGTCAGGTTCATCGACTGGCGGGAGGCCGCCAGCTCGGCTGGGGAAATTACACCGACGTCATCGCCGTCGAACGCGTCGTCCGCCGGCAAGTCGTCGTGCTGCGGCCCTTCCCCGCGATGATCGCCGTTGTTGCCGCCGCGGTTGCCGCGATTGCCGCGGTTGCCGTCGTTGCCGCGATTGGAGCGGCCGCCGCCGCCGCCACCTTTATTGCCCGGGCGGTTCCGGGCCTGATTGCCGAGATAGCCTCTCACAGTTTGCTGTCCAGAAATGCGGCCAGGTCTGATTTACGGAGGGCTCCCACCTTCTGGCCTTCGACCTGACCGTTTTTGAAGAGAATCAGGGTGGGAATGCCGCGCACGTTGAACCGTTGCGGCGTCTTGGGGTTGTCGTCGATGTTGAGCTTGGCGATCGTGACCTTCTCTTTATATTCGGTCGCGATCTCGTTCAGCATGGGCGCGATCATCTTGCAGGGTCCGCACCACTCCGCCCAGAAGTCCAGCAGGACCGGGCCTTTGGCCTTGACGACGTCCTCTTCGAAGCTGGCGTCGGTGACATGCACAATCGTCTCGCTGCTCACCAGAAACTCTCCTGGAATGGCTGTGGTGATGGATGGAATGGACCGGATATTGTGGGATTTGAAGCGACTCAAACCTTCGGTTCGGTCATGCGTGTGAATGTGGGCGGCGCGCGCCGTATGGGTCGGCGGAAATGACCGGGTGACTTGGGCGTGTCCGGTCGGGCACAATGCAAGGGCCTACTGACTTGATTGCCTTGGGCCGATCTCCATACGAAGGCCGCGTGAATGCTTGCGAAAAACCTGTGTGAGCGGTGCTCGTGCTCGATGTAAGCCAGTCTGCTAAAGCTAAAGCCAGTTACTCGCGATATCCGGTCGAGTGTCCGCTTGAGTATCCCCCTGAGCACCCTCATGAGTATCGAATGAGATACTCCAACAAGGGTTACATCGTCGAGGGGCTTGGAGCCAGTGCTCCGTTCGGGGCAGGTGCGGATGAGTCCGCTTCGTTGAGGCTTATTAAAACCGGGCGCCTGCCAATTTGCAAGCGCCCTCCGCGTCAATTCAAACAGGTAATCCATATCGAATGGCTGATTCCCACTTAACCGAGCTGTCCTTCTCGAGTCTGCATCTGCCGGAAGCTCTGCAGAAAGGTCTGGCCGACGCCTCATTCGAGCGTTGCACGCCCATCCAGGCACAAACCCTGCCGCAGGCTCTCGCCGGGCTCGACGTGGCCGGCCAAGCGCAAACAGGAACGGGAAAAACCGCAGCTTTTCTAGTGGCGATGTACGCGCGCCTGATGCGCGAACCTGCACCGCCCTCGCGCAGCTTGAACGCACCGCGGGCTTTGATCATCGCCCCAACGCGCGAGCTTGCCGTCCAGATCCATCGCGACGCCGAGGTGCTCGGCTCGCACACGGGTCTGCAACTCGGACTCGCCTTCGGCGGCGTCGACTACGAAAAGCAGAGGCATCACCTGGAGCAGGGCGTCGACATCCTGATGGGCACGCCCGGCCGCATCATCGACTTCGTCAAGCAAAAAGTAATCGATCTGCGCTCGGTGCAGGTGCTGGTGCTGGACGAGGCCGATCGCATGTTCGATCTCGGCTTCATCAGCGATATCCGCTACATATTGAGGCGGCTGCCCGATCCTCAAGCCCGCCTCAACATGTTGTTCTCGGCGACGCTTTCACATCGCGTGCTCGAGCTTGCGTACGAGCACATGAACGAGCCGACGCTGGTGCGCATCGAGCCGGACAAAATGACGGTAGATCGCGTCCGTCAGGTGATCTATTACCCCTCGAACGATGAGAAGCCGCGCTTGCTGGTCGGCTTGCTCAAACACATGGATCCGCGACGCAGTATGGTGTTCGTCAACACGCGGCGCGCGGCCGAAGAAATCGAGGGGCTGCTGCGTAGCAATGACATCAACGCCGAAGCGATTTCCGGCGACGTGCCTCAACGCAAGCGCTTACGAATGCTTCGTGATTTTCATGAGGGCACGCTCGCGGTTCTCATCGGCACCGACGTCGCTTCGCGCGGCTTGCACATTCCCGATGTGAGTCACGTATTCAACTACGATCTGCCGCAGGATCCCGAAGACTACGTTCACCGCATCGGGCGCACCGCGCGCGCCGGCACCGAAGGCGATGCGATCAGCTTCGGCTGCGAGGAGTACGTGATTTCCCTTCCGGACATCGAGGCGTACATCGGCCGCAAGCTGCCAGTTGCGGCGGTTGCAACCGACATGCTTCCTGAGATCGTCGCGCCTGCCCGGCTCCCAAGACGTCATTTCGGCGGCGGCGGTGGCGGTCGCGGCAAGCCCGGTCGTGGTGGCAGCAGCGGCGGTAGTCGCGGCGGTCGTGGCGATCGTCGTCGTAGCGGTGGTGGTGGCGGTCATTCATCGCCTCGCCCGCCTGCGACAGAAGTGCCCGCGACTGCTGTATCCGCCGAAGCCGAAGTCAGCGCGAACGGAACCAACGGCGAAAGCGCGCACGAGGCGCCGCCGAGAAAGAAGCGGCGCCGCCGTCGTAGCAAACGTTCGAACAGCCCCAATCCGGGCAGCCCGCCGGCGCCAGAAGCGACCTGATCGTCGAGCGAGTAAGGGACGGCGAGCTGAGCCTGGTTATCTGGCAGGCTCGCCGAGCAGATGACTCACGGCTTCAACCGACATGAACTCGCTGACGTCTCTCTTATCCATCCCGGAGTCCGGCTTCGAGATCGCAAAAATGTGCGCAATGCCGTGCTTCTGCGCGGCGCGCAGCACCGAATGACTGTCATCGACGAATAGCGTGCGCCGCGGATCGAAATTCAGCGCCGCTTCGAGCTGCTGCCAGAACGCCGGGTGCTCCTTCGGCACGCCGAAGCTGTGCGAGCTGAACACCACATCGAAGTAGTTCAGCAGACCCGTCTGGGTCGCCTTCACTTTCAATGAATCCAGATGCGCGTTGGTTACCAACGCGACGCGCACGCTCTTGTCTCGTAAAGCGCGCAGGAATTCCTCCGCGCCCGGCAGAAATCTCACGTGCTCGCGCACTTCACGCTTCATCCCGGCGATATCCAACGACAGCGCGCGGGTCCAGAAATCCGTGCAGTACCAGTCCAGCGTACCCTGCCGATCCGCGAACATCGGGCGCAATGCCTCACGCGCCTCAGCCAGCGTCAGCCCGTGCTTGGCGGCGTAGCGCTCCGGAACCAGATCCAGCCAGAAATAATTGTCAAATCGCAGGTCCAGCAGCGTGCCGTCCATGTCCAGTAACACGGTATCGATAGCCTGCCACTGCGGCAGGGTAGCCACGGACCGGGCTGCGGAAATCATGGACGAGCTCAAGCGAAATTCTCGGTTCGTGGCGAGGGCGGGTGGCCGTATGATAGGCCAACCTGGGAAGCAAGCTTGAGTTGCGCAATGTCGGGGGTCGAAGGTTAATGGAATTGGGCTGGGGCACACTGGTGCTGATCGTGATGGCTGCTGCGGCCGTGTGGTTCCTGCAGGAGAGCCTGGCGGTCCGTGAGCGTGCCAACGCTGCGGCCATGGAGGCTTGCCAGCGCCTGAGCCTGAAACTCCTGGATGGCACTGTCGCATTCGCGCGACTGTCATTCGTGCGCGAGCAGGGTCAGCTGGCCATCCGCAGAACGTACGTGTTCGATTACACCGCCAACAGTATCGAGCGGCGTCAAGGATTCGTCATATTGCTCGGTCGGCGCGTCGAGTCAGTGGGTTACGCACCCGGCGAGGAACGGCGCAGCCAGCCGCCGGCGCCCACGGTATCGCTCTCCGCGACGTTCAATCCGCCGCCGCCCGCTGAACCTCCGGCGCCCAATCCCGCCGAAAGCGCGCAGGTTTTTGATCTCGCCGACTGGCGTGCCCGCCGGCGCGGGACCGAACAACAGCAAACGCCCTCACAGCGGCGCACGGGCGCGACCGACCATGGCAACGGTCAGGATCACCATCACTAGTGCGCACTTGCGCTAAAGTACGCGCCGATGAGCGAAGCGGAAAACAACGTCGAGACTGAAACTTTCCGTCGCCTGGAGCGGCTGCGGGAGTTACGCATCGAGCATCGCGACCTGGATGACGTCATCCACCGGTTGCAGATGGACCTTTACGTCAACGAAGTGCAACTGCGGCGGCTCAAGAAACGAAAGCTGATGCTGAAGGACCAGATCGCTCGCTTGGAAAGCGAGCTGATCCCCGACCTCAACGCCTGATCCCTTAACTCATGCAGGAATTGCTGCATAACGCAGGCCTGGCTCTGGAGGCCCTGCTCACTCCTACATCGCTTCTGCAACTGGCAGCGATCGCCATTGCCGTGCTGGTGGCCTGGTGGTTTGGCCGGCAGGTGCGCAATACCGAGCGCGGCAAGCTCGCGCTGGTGCAAACCGGCTTTCAGGCGCGCCTGACCGAAGCGCTGATGATCACCAGCCCGCACCTGGCGGCGCTGGTGTTGATCGCAGCGTTCGGCGGCGTCCTGCACGCGCTCAAGGCCGACAGCAAGCTGGTCGATCTGGCGATCACGCTGTCCGGTCTGCTGCTGCTGATTCGCTTTGCCGTCTATGTGGTGCGCGTGTCGCTCGGCAACCGCACCAAGGGTTGGGGCAACATCATCACCTTCGTGATCTGGGGCCTGCTGGCGCTGCACGTGCTGGGCTGGTTCGATCCGCTGGTGCAGGCGTTCGACAGCGTCGGCATCAACGCCGGCAACCGGCGCATCACGCTATGGTCGGTGATCAAGATCCTGTTCACCGTCGGCGCGTTCATCCTGATTGCAGTATGGATCGCGCGCTGGTTCGAGCGGCGTCTCATGTCCATGCAGGGCCTCGCGCTCAGCATGCGTATCGGCATCGCGAAATTCGCGCAGGCATTCCTGATCGGCCTGTCGATTCTGCTGGGCCTGAATGCCGCCGGCCTGGATCTGACCACGCTGAACATTTTCACCGGCGCGATCGGTATCGGCCTGGGCTTCGGCCTGCAAGCCATCACTGCGAACTTCGTCAGCGGCTTCGTGCTGCTGATGGACCGCTCCATCAAGCCCGGCGACGTCATCAGCTTCACCGGCACAACCGGCACCAGCACCGAGGGTTTCGGCTGGGTGCAGGAGCTGCGCGGCCGTTACGTCGTCGTGCGCGATCGAGACGGCGTCGAGACCCTGGTGCCGAACCAGAATTTGATCACCAATCCAGTGATCAACTGGAGCTACACGGATCCGCGCGTTCGCCTCAAGCTGCCGGTCCGTGTGAGCTACAAGTGCGATCCGGAGAAGGCACTGGAACTGCTGCTCAAGGCGGCCGAGGATCATGCTCGCATCCTGCGCGATCCCAAGCCGGTATCGCGCATGATGGGCTTCAACGATTACGGCTTCGACCTGGAGCTGCGCTTCTGGATCGCCGATCCGCAGGAAGGCGTGAACAACGTGCGCTCCGACGTAAACCGCGCAATCTGGCGCTTGTTCAAGGCGAACGACATCATCATCCCGGTCGCCCAGCGCGAAGTCATTCTCGAAATGCGCGAGCGCGGCCCCACCGCGCGCGATGTCTGATCATGGCGCTCGACAATGACCTGGGCATTCCGGAGGAAGCCATCGACCTGCGCTTCATCCGCTCCGGTGGCCCCGGCGGCCAAAACGTCAACAAGGTTGCCACCGCAGCCCAGCTGCGTTGTGATTTGAAGCTGTGGCCCGCGTTGCCCGAGCGCGTTCGCGCTCGCCTGCATACCCTCGCGGGCCGCCGTCTCACGGCCGACGAAGTCATCGTCATCAGTGCCCAACGCTTCCGCACGCAGGAACATAACAAGCGCGATGCGTTGGAACGATTGGGCGAAATGATCGCTCAAGCTCGCATCGAGCCGCGCGTTCGCAAGGCCACCAAACCGACGCGCGCGTCAAAGGAACGACGACTCGAAGGCAAGCAGAAGCGCAGCCAGGTGAAGAAGGGACGGAAGGTCTCGCACGACTGGTAAGGCGCGCGCCCGGAGAGACCCGGCCGGCTCTCACCACAGGCTCGCGCAGCTCGATCGTTACGTAGTCGCTACGCGTTTTTATCAAATTGATCTCGCCTCCCCCGGCCGTCTAATACCCTGCCATGAGCATGCGGGCCCCAAGGCTGCACCTTGCGTCGGGATTTTCGCTGTCCTGCATCGTGCCCGTGCTCAATGAAGCGGCCGGCATCGCCAGCTTTCTGCGGCGTTTGCATCGGGTGATGATCGGCATCACGCCGCGCGTAGAGATAGTGGTGGTCAACGATGGCAGCACCGATGGCTCCGCGGCCGAGATTCTGCGCTGCGCCGATGCTTGCAGGATTCACTACATCGAACTGTCCCGCAATTTCGGCAAGGAGTTCGCGCTGCAAGCCGGCCTCGATGCCGCCGCCGGCGATTGTGTTTGTTTGATCGATGGCGACGATCAGCACCCGATGGAATTGATTCCCGAAATGGTGCAACGCTGGCGCGCCGGTATCGACATGGTTTACGCATTGCGCCGCTTCGGCCAAAGCGAGTCGTGGCCGAAAAGCATGGCGCGCTCGTTCGTGCATCGACTTCTGACGTCGCGCTCGGGGCTGGAGATCCCGGTCGGAGCCGGCGATTTCCGCGTACTGGATCGGAAGATCGTTCAGCTGTTGCGGACCATGCCCGAGCGCACGCGCTTCATGAAAGGCCTGTACGCCTGGGGTGGCTTCAGCAGCGAAGCCATTCCTTACGAACAGCAGCCACGAACTACCGGCACCAGTAAGTACACCTTCCATACGCTGTCGGATCTCGCGGCGTGCGGTATCACAGCGTTTTCCACCACGCCCCTGCGGCTGGTCTCCCTGCTGGGTCTGCTGACCGCGCTCGCCGCTGTCGTGCTCGGCCTGTGGATCGTGTTCGAAAAGATTTTCCTGGGTCAGCCGATTCCTGGCTTCGCAACCCTCGCAGCATCCATCCTGCTGCTGTCGGGAATCCAGCTGCTCGGACTGGGTATCGTTGGTGAGTACGTCGGCAGAATCTTCGATGAGGTCAAGCAACGGCCGCTGTATGTCGTCGCTCGGGAGTTGAATCGCGGAGCCTTGCTGGAGTCGGTGCAGGAAGGCACTCGGGCATGAGCCTGCAGCGCTACGCTCGCTTTGTGGTCGTTGGTGCTACAGCTGCCGCGATTCATTTCACTACGGCAACGGCCTTTGCATCGCTCGCCAGATGGCCACCGCAATGGGCGAACGTAGCGGGGTATGTAATCGCCCTGCTAGCCAGCTACCTGGGGCAATCACAGTGGACGTTCTCGCGAAAGGAGCTGAGTCTGTTCAGTTTCGCGCGCTTCACGGCGACATCTCTTAGCGGCTTCGCGCTCAACGTGATCATGTACGGCGCCCTGCTGCGCTGGACGCAACTGGACTACCGGATTGCACTACTGCTGGTGATCGGAACGGTGGCAGTCGTGACTTTTCTCGGCATGAATCATTGGGTGTTCGCCATGAGGCGCTCGAATACATGAGCGAGCCGCGGCCCGTCGTCAGCAAGCGGGTCGTGGTCTGTGCCGACGACTTCGGGTTCACCGATGTCGCGTGTGAAGCGATCATCGAGCTTGCCGCGGCGGGAGCAGTCAGCGCGGTGAGTTGCGCGGTAGACGGCGCGGCCACGCCTCGACACGCACTCGCGCTACTCGCCGTTTCATCCGACACGTCATTGGGTTTGCATTTCAATCTGACCGAGCCCGCGACGGCACCGGCGCATGCGAGACTCGACTCATGGCTGTGGCGCGCACAGGTAGTGCGCTCGATAGATACGGACCAGGTGCGTGTGGAACTGCGCCGGCAGTTGAGTCTGTTCGAATCTTTGTTTGCTCGACCTCCGGATTTCGTGGACGGCCACGAGCACGTGCACCAGTTACATGCAATCGCCCCGCTGCTGGTCGATGAGTTATCTGCGCGTTACGGCATTCGAGTCGCGGTTCGCTCGACGCTGCCGCTGCATTTCAGAGGAATCAAAGCCAGCGTGATCGCACAGCTCGGCGGCAGACAATTGAGCCAGCTCCTGCATGCACACGGCTTGACGACCAATGCGGACTTCGCCGGCGTTTACGACTTCTCCGCGCATGTCCCCTACGCCCGCCGCATGCAACAGTGGCTGATATCGATCGCCGATCGAGGCTTGATCATGTGTCATCCCGAACGGCCGACGCCCAAGCGCACCGACGCGCGCGCGCTGGAATATATTTTTTTTTGCAGCGATGCCTGGCGCCGGCTGCGACAACACTACAGCATCCGGTTGGTCCAGTTCAGCGGCACGGAATGACTATGGCAAGCCTGCCGCAGTATCAAAGAGACCGCACGCTCGGCTCGCAATTGAGCTTTCCGGCCGCGGTCGCCGCTTGCCTGATCGCCCATCTCGCACTGTGGTTCAGCTTACCGGTGCTGCTCGGCGTCGTGCTGACATCGGACAACGGCGAGGAACTGGAGTGGGCCTCACAGCTCGCATGGGGGTACCACAAGCATCCGCCCATGCCCTCGTGGATCATCCATGCATTCACGCGGGTTTTTCCGCCGACGATCACACTGACTTTCGCTCTGGGCGCGCTGCAGGTGGGGATGATGTTCGCCTTCGCCTGGCTACTCGGACGGCAACTGCTCGGCACGCGACGCGCGGCTGTGAGCCTGCTGCTCATCGCGTGCATCACGTTCTATACCGTGCGCCTGTCTTACTTCAATCACAATACGGCACTGATGGTTGCGACCGCGGCCGCCGCGTTGTGCACGTGGAACGCGCACCGGACTCGCGAGCTGCGCTGGTGGGTGGCTCTCGGTCTGTGCTGGGGACTGGGGATGCTCAGCAAGTATGCTATGGTCGTGACGATCGCGTGCAATCTCATATTTCTTTGGACGCGGCATCCCGTGAAGCCGCCCCATCTCCTCGGTCGCTGCGCGCTCGCCTCCATCATCGCCGTTGCACTGTTCGCTCCGCACTGGCTATGGGTAACTCACCACGACATGGACACCGTCCACTACGCGATGAGGTTCGTGGAAGTCGAGCACACCCTGACCGACCGGCTGCTACGGATCGTCGGTTTCACGGCAGATCAGGCACTACGCCTGGCACCGATATTCATCTGGCTGCTGATGGTGCGAGGCTTGTCATACCGCAACCGCCCTGTCATGGCGACGAATGCGGGCGACGAGCAACCTTCTGGCGATGCCGCCGCGTTCCTCGCCATTCAGGCATTCGGTCCGCTGCTCATCATGATCGCTCTGGGCGCGCTCGTGGGACTGGAACTGGGAATGCCCTGGGGCACGGCGTACTTGTGGGCCCTGCCGCTCTGGTATGTCGGTACGGCCGCCGGAACTCGCTTCGCCAGCCAGTCGAACCGCGCGCTACTGCTGGGGTTCGTCGCGATTCAGGGGCTGTCGGCAGCACAATTCGTGCTCACGAGGCCGTGAAACGCTCAGAAGCGCTCGAACTTCCCGCTACGATAAACGAACAAGCGATCGGTGAGTGAATAGGGGCCGTCGGCCGCAGTCTTCTTGGCCAGCTCGCGCAGTTTCTTCACGCCTTCCTTGTTCGCCGAGCCGGTGAACAACAGCACGTCGCGCGTCGGGATGGCGATGACGATTTCGCCGTCGACACCGAGCTTGTCACTGTTCCAGATCTCATCGAGTAACAGCAGACTCGGAACATAGTCGCTACCCGCGGTCATCATGGAAATGAGCGGGCCGTTCACCGCCTCGGGGGGTGGCAGGATGCGGCGGAGGTTTGCGATTGCCAACGCCCGCAGCTGGTCTTTTTGTACGCCCGCTTGCTGCAGATCATCGGGGCCGAAGTAACGAATGTTCTGCGGCGTGTCCTCGGCGTAGACGATGACAAGGTCCTGGTTCAGCTCCTCGATCACCTGCTTTGCCGCGGCAGCGGCGCCGCGAGCCTTGGCGGCACGTTTGATGTCTTTGGACCAGCCGCGATCCTTGATCACCGGAACGATCTGCTGCGGATTCAGTGGACCGGAGGCTTGGGCGCTCTCGGCCATGGAATGGACGTAGCGGGCGACGATCTCGGCCTGCTGCCCGGGGCTGCGCGAATATTCATTGTAAGCGTTATCGAGAAACGCCGCTGCCTGCTCGCGTCCGGCGCCTTTGACTTCTAGATGCAACGGCGCCGCCACTGTGATGACATGAGCGGGCAGCTCCACCACCAACGCTTTCCTGAATTCTTCAGTGAACTGCTCCGGTGACAACAACTCCGCGGCGGCCTGCACGCCTTGCGCCAGCAGGCAAACGATCATTCCCAGGCTTCGTTTCACGTTCGTGCCCTCCTCGCACCGTCCATCCTGCCCGCTACAGCGCCACCGCGAATCCCAAGCGCCACTGCGCATCCAGCTTGCGATTGTAGTCGAGCAGACTTTCGCCGTAGCCGTTGAAATACTGCAGCATCAGCCAGCCAGTGAGATCGCCGCCGCTCAGCTTGGACAGCGGATAGGAAAGATTCAGCTCCATGCTGCCGTAGGTGCTGCGCGTACCCTTACGCAGTGTGGTCCAGAAGTCCAGGCCACCCTTGGCACCGAAGCCGAACATCCAGTCGACATAGCCCCGATAATCGGCGATATCCGGATTTTCGTCGGCCGCGATGTAATTGTGGATCAATGGCGCCGCGAAGAAACGCAGGCTGGCAGGATCGCCGAACGTGAGCGCGGGACGCACATAGACCATATTGAAGCTGCGCGAGTCCGCGCCTTCTTTACCGTTGGACTCGTGACCGAGACCGGTCTCGACGCCGAGCCGCAACTGACCGTCGAAGAAGCGCGCCAGATCGTAGTTCGCGAAGAACAGCCGTGGCCGATAGCTCGTGTCCGTGAATGGCTTGGACAGCTCGCTGAGATCCCACAACGAGGTTTGCGAATAGGAAAGAAACAAATCGTCGATCCA
This sequence comes from Steroidobacter cummioxidans, assembly GCF_003104955.1. Classification (NCBI taxonomy): domain Bacteria; kingdom Pseudomonadati; phylum Pseudomonadota; class Gammaproteobacteria; order Steroidobacterales; family Steroidobacteraceae; genus Steroidobacter; species Steroidobacter cummioxidans. The sequence continues at coordinate 118,940 of NZ_LSRW01000009.1, forward strand.
GGGCCAGCGCCTGGCCAACGGGCCCTGATTGTCGAACAACTGATAGCGCAGGCTGATCTGGAATTTGGCATTCAAGCCACCATCGCCGCCTACGATGAAATAAACGGGCTCATAAACCGACACCGCCAGCGGCGGCGGCTTGTCGACCAGCGCGGTCGTATAAGTCTGTTGTGGCGGCTCGGACGGACGGACCGACTCGCTGCCTGCAACCGTATTGGTATTGCTCGTGGGCGGCAAAATTTGCAAAGCGACCGAGTTCGACGCCACTCCGGTCGGCACCAGGGTCGCGACACCTTCGACGTTCGCCGGCAACGCGCCGTGCAACTTCATCCGCGCAAAACCGCCAGAAGCCACTTCGATGCGACCTGAGCGCTCCGGTGTCATCTCGATGATGGACAGCCCGGTAGGCGTCTCGAAGCGCACGTGCACCTTCTCGGGCAGTTCCACGATCAGCGGCTGCGGATCGCTGTTCGTCAGCGTCAGATCGAGCTCCAACGGCGTGCCTGAAACGACCTGAGCATGGGGAGTGGAAAGAATGATGTCGGCGCGCGCGCTCCAGGTAGTGAGCACTGCGAGCGCGATCAACAGCTTGGAAATATTCATGTCACGGGACAAGCGCGAGCAGGCGATTGGTCGAAGCGTACCGGGCCGACATGAATCCGGCCAGCGTTGCAAAGTCAGTGTCGCTCGGTGGCGGCGCCGAGTGCGTCGGAGTCCCCTCGACAGCCAAGCTGGGAACCGCCTACGTCAACGATGCGTAACCTGCAGCACGCTGTTGCGGATCTGCTCGTGCAACACCAGCTGCGCATCATCGGCCACCGCCGGCAGCATATCCGTGTAGGTCAAGCGTCCTTCCGCATTCACGCCGAGCACATTGCGTGAGCGCAGCAGATCGATGAAGTTCTTGAACAGCGCCTTGTCGAAGAACTCCGGCGAGTTGAGCTCGTAGAGCAGCGACATCCGCTGTGCCATGAGCTGGCACTGCGATTCCAGCGCGTCCTGGCTGATGCGGCCGCTGCCATGTTTCAACAGCACGGCGATCACCAGATAGTAACGTTCGACGATCTGCACCGTGACCTGCGCCAGATTCGACAGCTGCACGGCCTCGGCCGAGCCCGTCGGCGGACGCCGCCACTGCGCGCCGGCTTCCACCGATTCGAGCAGGCCATGGTTCGCCAGATCGTCCAGCGTCTCCAGCGTGACCGCGCTGATCTCCTCTTCGGTCCAGCGCAGAAACAACTCGTCGCGCACATACGGATAGATGCGCCACATCAGACGCTGGATATCCTCAGTGCGCATGGTGCGATTGTTCAGGAAGCAGCACGCGATCAACGACGGCAGCGCCATCAAGTGCAGCACGTTGTTACGAAAATAGGTCATCAGCACGGAGTTCTCCTCCGTCATCTGCATGACATCGCCGAGCTGATTGTTTTTTGNAGCCGCTGAATCACGCCCATGCGCTCGCCATGTCGCACGATGGACGCACCATCGCTCTCGGTGACCCAGACCAGGGACGAGTAAGGCGCCTGTCGCAGCAGCGACGCATATAACTCCAGTTGCCGCGCCAGGTCGCTTTCCAGCATCGACTGCTTCGGTGTTGCGAGCAACGCGGTAGCGATCAAGTTCATCGGCGCCACGCAAGCGGCGCTATTGATGTTGGTCATGACCCGCGACGCAAGCTCGTCGACGGCCAGCGGCAGCCATGCCGGCCGCTCGCGTTTCTCGACCAGATGCCGGCTCTCCGGATCGTGACGCTTCAAGATCTCGTTGAGATGAATCGCCTCGCCAAAGCTCACATGCACCTTGCCGAATCGCTTTCGCAGCGCCGGCAACGTGCGCAGCATGGTGAAGAGGGATTCCTTCTCCTTGGGCTTGCCGAGCATCTCGTTGACGTAGGTCTTGCCCTCGATCAAGCGCTCGTAGCCGAAATACACCGGCAGGAACACGATGGGCCGTCGCGGATCGCGCAAGTAGCTGCGCAAGGTCATCGACAGCATGCCGGTCTTGGGCTGTAACAGCCGACCGGTACGGCTGCGTCCGCCCTCGATGAAATATTCGATGGAATGGCCGCGCGCCATCATCAGGCCCAGGTATTTCATGAACACCATGGTGTACAGCGCATTGCCCTTGAAACTGCGGCGCATGAAGAACGCGCCGCCCTTGCGCAGGAAGCGCCCGACGCCAGCCATATTCAAATTGATGCCAGCGGCGATGTGCGGAATCGCGTAGCCCTTGTAATAGATGACGTAGGACAACAGCAGATAGTCGATGTGACTGCGGTGACACGGCACGTAAATCACTTCGTTGCCGTCGATCACCTTCTGCAGCTGTTCGACGTGATGCAGCTCGACCCCGTCGTACAGACGCGTCCAGAACCAGCTCAGTCCTTTGGCCATGAAGGCCACGAAGATGTGCGAATAGTTGGCGGCGATCTCCCAAACATAGTCCTGCGCCAGCTTCAACGCTTCGCGCCGGGAAATCTTCTTGGAGCGCATCTCGTCGGCCATCGCGCGACGCACGGCGGCCGCACGCAGCACTTGCGTTGCCATGGTACGTCGATGCGAGAGATCGGGCCCAATCGCGGCGGCACGCTGACGTGCCAGATTGAGCCGCAGCGTTCGGGTGAGACGTCGAACAGCTCGCGCCTTGTCGGTGCCTTCGTTCACAGCCGCGCGCAACGAGACTGGCTCGCCAAACTGAACGAACAGATTGCGACCGTTCACCATCGCCGACAGCAAACGACGGAAGCGGCCGACGCGTTCCCAATTTTCGGACAGCAGAATGCGCAGCCAGGAGTCTTTGCGATTCGGCGCGCGCCCCCACAGCACGGTGACCGGGACCAGATCGATATCGAGCGTGGGGTCGTCGAACGCCGCGGCGACCAGCGAGCGCATCGACTCGGAAATACGGTAGTCGGTGCGATCGCCCCAGAAACCCGCCCGCCGTTGCAGAAACAGCACCGATTCCGACGGCAGAGGTTTCTTCAAGGCCTGCGTCGGCGCCGGCAGGCCATGCGCGGCACACACCTTTTCGAGCACGACCAGATCGGCAATCGCAGATTCGTTCAGGACATAACAGATCGGGCGCTCCCGCTGTGCATAGCGGGCACGCAAATCCTCCGGCAATACATGCGGACGCGCCCACATGGAAACGGGTGCGCGCAACAAGCTCAGCCAGAGTCGGTCGAGTCCGGAAAAATCGGCCATCGTTGGAGCGCCGCGCTATTGAGCGGTCTGGTTCTCGTTGCGATCGAGGGCGTGGTCGATCGCGTCCTTGTGCTCCTGGACCTGGCCCTCGACGGCATGCGCCTTGTCGATGGCGCCCGCCATATCCCCGAATGCCGTGTCCGCCACCGGCGGTGGCTCGGAGGATTGCTGCTCAGAACCGCAGGCGGCGAGTAACGACGCCACGAGCGCCAGCGACAGTAGGCTGCTATTCCTGCTCTTCTTGGTCATCGGGAACTCCTGTCGTCATACCCGCCACGGTTCGGTCGCGAATATTAGCAGGAGCGCCGATTCACGCGCTGGCCGTCAGCCGCTCCAGGAAATTATCCAACAGTGCGCACACTTCGGTCAGGTTGGCCGTCAGCCGGTGATCCGAATCGAGGATATGCAGCGCGCTCTTGTACTGGCGTGCATAGCGGATGCTGTTCTCCACCGGCACGATGTCGTCGTTCCAGCCGTGCACGATATCCACGGGGCAAGCCGGCGGCGCGGGCGTGTATTTTTCATAGCCCGGCATGAAGAACGCGGGCGCCAGCAGGAACAAGCCGCGCGTCAGCACCTGCGTCGAGACCGTCGTGCACACGTGCGCGCCGAGGCTGGAGCCGACCAGCAGCAACTCGCCGGGTAACTTCTTGCACACTTCGAGCAGCTTGGTGACGCGCGCGGCCGGATCGGCCATGCCGCGGTAATCCACCGACTCCACCGTCAGGCCATGTTTCTTCGCAATCTCGGCCATGGCGACGATCTTCGTGCCCCAGGGATCGCCATCCTGGCCATGCGAGAACACGATGTACTGCTGACTCACGAGTTTTCCATTGGCCACGACCGACCCCACATATGAAACTTAATTGGAGCCACCCCAGGCACAGGGATGTGCCCGCCGCCGCAGGCGGCGAGCGCAGGGGGAAAAGTCACGCCTTTTCCCCTCTGCGCCTCAGCGCGAGTGGCAGGATGCCCGAGTCGCTGTTTAATCAGAACAGCTCTCCGGGATTGTTGACTACGTCGCCCTCGGGCGTCTGTCGTTTGTTGAAATCATAGCGGGTCGGATCGGCCAGGTGCGACAGCGTCACGTTGCGCACGCTGGAGAAGATCGACTCGGTGCGACCGGGATACTGACGCTCCCACTCGCGCAGCATCTTCTTGACCTCGACCCGTTGCATGTTTTCTTGCGAGCCGCACAACGAGCACGGAATCAAGGGGAATTCCCGGGCGCGCGCATAGCGCTCGATGTCCTGCTCGGCGACGTAGGCGAGCGGCCGGATGACGATGTGACGGCCGTCTTCGGAGTGCAGCTTCGGCGGCATGGCCTTGAGCTTGCCGCCGAAGAACATGTTCAGGAACAACGTCTCGATGATGTCATCACGATGATGGCCGAGCGCGATCTTGGTGATGCCGTGGTCCGCCGCGAACCGATACAAAGCGCCACGACGCAGCCGCGAGCACAGGCCGCACATGGTCTTGCCCTCGGGAATGACGCGCTTGACGACGCTGTAGGTGTCCTGCTCGATGATATGAAACGGAACACCCAGTCCTTTCAGATACTCGGGCAGCACAGCTTCAGGAAAGCCGGGCTGTTTCTGGTCCAGGTTCACGGCGATCAGCTCGAAGTGCACCGGCGCGCTGCGCTGGAGCGACATCAGGATGTCGAGCATGGTGTAGGAATCCTTGCCGCCCGACAGGCACACCATCACCCTGTCGCCCGCCTCGATCATGCGGAAATCTTCGATGGCCTTGCCGGCGAGGCTGCGCAGCCGCGCTTGCAGGCGTTTGAAGTTGTTCGAGTAGTCAGGGACGGCGGACATGCTCAGGCTTCCAGGTATTTGCCTTCGATATAGCGCAGCCAGGCTGCGGCGGACAGCGGCCTGTTGGTGGCGTTGCGGATCAGGTCGGGCGTGCTCACGCTTGCGGCGAGCGCATGCACATTCTGCCGCAACCAGTCGAATAATCCCCCGAATTGACCCGCGGCGATCTCCTCATCGAGCTGCGGGCGCTCGGAGCGCAGACTCTCGTACAACTGGCCGGCGATCACGGCGCCGATCGCGTAGGACGGAAAATACCCGAACGAGCCCACCGCCCAATGCACGTCCTGCAGACAGCCTTCGGCATCGTTCGCGGGCCGCACCCCCAGCCGATCGCCCATGCGGGTATTCCAGGCTTCGGGCAGGTCGCGAATCTTGAGCTCGCCTTTGAGGATCTCCTGCTCCAGCTCATAGCGCAGCAGGATGTGCACCGGATAAGTCACCTCGTCGGCATCGACGCGGATCAGGCTGCGGCGAACCCGAGTCAACAGCCGATACAGATTCTCCACTTCCCACTCCGGCCCGGAGACGCCGAAAGTTTTTTCCATCAGCGGCTTCAGGTAGCGCAGGAATGGGCGGTTCCGGCAGATCAGCATCTCCAGCAGCAGCGACTGACTTTCCTGCATGGCCATGCCGCGATCGCGCCCCACCGGCTGACCGCGCCAGGCTTCGGGCAAGCCGACGTCGTACATTGCATGACCGGTCTCGTGCAGCACGCCCATCAAACCGGTCAGCGGCTCGGTGGGATTGAAGCGGGTCGTGATGCGGATGTCGCCCGGAATGCCGCCGGTGAACGGATGCTCGCTCTCGTCCAGGCGGCCGCGATCGAACGGGAAGCCCATGACCTTCATCAGCTCGTGCGCCAGGTGCCGCTGCTTGCTGGCCGCAAATCGCCCGGTGATTTCCAGCGGTGCGCGCTTGGACTGGGTGTCGATGGCATCCTGGATGAGACTCGGCAAACGCCGACCCACGGTAGTGAAAATGGCGTCGATCTCGGCCCCACTCATGCCCGGGCTGAACTCATCCAGCAAGGCGTCGTACGGATCGAGCTTGAGCGCCTTGCCGAGCAGATCGGCCTTGTTGCGCACCAGCGCGGTCACTTCCTCCAGATGCGGCGCGAATAGCGAAAAGTCGCTCTTCTGGCGCGCCTCGATCCATTTGATCTCAGCGCGCGACGTCGCTTTAGCAAGCCGCGAGACCAGGTTTTGCGGCGTGGCAATGGCATGATCGCGCTCCCGGCGCATCTCCTTGAGATTGGCCTGCTGCCAATCCTCGAGCCCCTGCAGGTTGGCCTCGGCGCGGTCGAGCAGCCGCGACACGCGCGGGGAGGTCACCAGCGAGTGGGACTCGGTCTCCAAAGCGGCGAGCTGTTCGCCGCGCAGATCCGAGCTGCCCCGAGGCATCATCACGGCGGAATCCCAGCGCAACAGGCTGGCAGCGCTGCGAAAGGCGTGCAGACGCCGGAATTCCTGCTCGAGTTGTTGATAAGGCGTCAGAGCCATGGCGCATTCCGATGACGGGGCCGCCAACCCGGCAAGCCCTCGAATCGCCATTCTAGCAACGGCCGCCGCGTCACCCGCGCCTGCGGGCCACGATGCATCAGTTAATTTTCCTAATTAATGCGACAAGCAGGTGCCGCAGTGGTGCGGCTTCCATTCCAAAAATGTATTTCTGAATTACAAAATATTTAGGGAACGGGACGTATCTGCCGTGGTCTCATACACCGTCCTCCTGCGAGAGTGGTGCAAGCCACTCTGGGACACGAGCCGGTATGTGTTGCAGCCTACCGGCTCATTTTTTTTGGGGATCGGGGCATCCTGTCGCCCCGATAGCGAGCTGGCAAAAAGGCGTGACCTTTTGCCGCTCGCCGCCGCCAAAGGCGGCGGGTACGTCCATGTACCTGGGTTCTCTTGGTTTCCCTCAGCTTGGTTCGTCGGCTTGTGTCGGCGCGGCGAGCGGCTTTGCTCCGGCCGCGGCGCGCAGCTTGTCGATCATGTGACTGATGTACTCCGGCGACTGCGTATTGCGGGCGACGAAGGCATAGATCACGGGCACGACGTACAGCGTCAACAGCAACGAGAACGTGACGCCGTAGACGACCACCGAGCCGATGGTGCTGCGGCTTTCGGCGCCGGCACCCGAAGCGACCAACAACGGCACTGCGCCGAACACCGTACACAAGCTGGTCATCAGCACCGGCCGCAGACGGATCGCGGAAGACTCGACGATCGATTCGTAGAACTCGACGCCGCGGTCGCGCAGCTGGTTGGCGAACTCCACGATCAAAATACCGTTCTTGGCCGCCAGGCCGATCAGCATGATGCAGCCGATCTGACTGTAGACGTTGATGGATCGATCCGTCAGCCACAGCCCCAGCAACGCACCCGCCACCGCCAGCGGCACGGTCATCATGATGATCAGCGGATGGCGGAAGCTTTCGAACTGCGCCGCCAGCACCAGGAACACGATCAGCAGCGCCAGCATGAACGTTATATACAACGCATCGCCGGAGCGCTTGAACTCGCGAGACTCGCCGTCGTAGTTGATCACCGCATGCGCCGGCAGCTCGGTGCGGATCAGATTCTCCATGTAACCGAGCGCCTCGCCGAGCGAATAGCCGGGCGTGAGGTTGGCGGACAGGGTGATCGAGCGCAGGCGGTCGAAGCGCTTCAGCTCGGTCGGACCGGCCGTCTCCTCGATCTGGACCAGATTCGACAGCGGCACGAGCTGGCGGGTGGTCGACGAGCGCACATAGATGTTCGTCAGATCGCTGGTGGTGGCGCGATCCGTGTCCTTGGCCTGCAGGATGACGTTGTATTGCTCGCCACGATCCAGATACGTCGTGACAATGCGCGAGCCCATCATTGTTTCCAGCGTGCGGCCCACTGCGGTCAGCGACACGCCCAGGTCACCGGCGCGGTTGCGGTCAACCATCACGCGGATCTGCGGCTTGCGCGCGTAGAAATCCGAATCGAGGTTGGTGAGCCCGGGATTCTCGGCCGCCTTGGAGAGAATGATATCGCGCCACCTGGCCAGCTCCTCATAGTCGCTGCCGCCGAGCACCACCTGCACGGGAATGCCCGAGCCGCGAATACCCAGGCCGCCGGGCATGCCGACGTTGATGCGCACGCCGACCAGATTGGCGAGCCGCTTGCGCAACCGGGCGGCGATCTCCTGCGCCGATTCCTTGCGCTCGCTCCAGTCGCTCAAATTCAAAGAGACGAAGCCCGAGCTCATGTCGGAGCCACCGAAAGACGGCGCCCGGGAATTGAAGCGACGCACGTTGCCGCGCTCCACTTCTTCCATCACCACCTCTTCCACCTGCCGCAGGTAACGATCGAGATATTGCAGGCTGGAGCCCTCCGGCGCGGTGACTCGGATGAACACGCGCTGACGATCTTCGGTGGGCGTGTATTCGGACGGCAGATCCTTGAACAAAACGAACGCAAGGCCGATCGCGAGCACACCCGAGATGACGACGATCAGCGGCGCCGCCAGTGCGCGCCGCAGGCTGAGCTCGTACATCCTCGACAACCACTGGAAGAACCGATCGACGGCATGCGCCACACGGCCGCGCACGATGCCCTTTGCGAAAATCTTCGAGCACATCATCGGCACCAGCGTCAGCGCCACCAGCGCCGAGATGCCGATGGCCGCGGCGATCGTGATACCGAACTCGCCGAACAACCGGCCGACGTTGCCGGGAATGAACGAAATGGGCAGGAACACCGCCATCAACACCAGCGTGGTGGCGATGACCGCGAAGCCGATCTCGCGACTGCCGTCCACGCAGGCCAGCAGCGGCGCATCGCCCAGCTCCATGCGTCGTACGATGTTTTCGAGCACGACGATCGCATCGTCGACCACCAGGCCGATCGCGAGCACCGCGCCGAGCAGGGTCAGCACGTTGACCGAGAATCCGGCGATCGCCATGACGATACAAGCGGAAATGATGGATACCGGAATCGTCACCGCCGGAATGATGGTGGCGCGCACCGTGCCCAGGAACAGATAAATGACCACCAGCACCAGCAACAGCGCGACGACCAGCGCGTGCTCCACCTCGTAGATCGATTTGCTGACGAAGATCGAATCGTCGATGCTGATGTCCAGCTTCAAGTCGCTCGGCAACGTCTTTTGCACCTCGGCCATTTCCACATACACGCCCTCGGAAACATCGAGCACGTTGGCGGTGGACTGAGGAACGATGCCGAGACTCACGCCCGCCTTGCCGTCGGTGCGCGCGATCGAGCGCAGATCTTCGGCCGCAACCTCGACGCTCGCGACTTCGCCGAGTCGCACCAGATAACCGTCGGCACCGCGGCCAACGACGAGTTGGCGGAAATCCTCGGGCGTGCGGAAGCCGGTATCGGTGCGCAGCGTGAACTCGCGTTCCAGCGATTCGATGCGGCCGGCGGGCAATTCGACGTTTTCCAGACGCAGCGAGTCTTCGATGTCCTGCACGGTCAGCTGGCGTGCCGCCAGGGCCTTGCGATCCAGCCACACGCGCATCGCATAGCGCCGTTCGCCGCCGATGCGAATGCTTGCAACGCCCGGCACCACCGACAGGCGATCGACCAGATAACGATCCGCATAGTCGGTCAGCTCCAGCTGGGTGCGGTTGACGCTGGTCAGCGCCAACCACATCACCGGCTCGGACGACGTATCGACTTTCGCGATCTGCGGCTGCTCGGCTTCCTCCGGCAGCTGCCGCACGACGCGCGCGACGCGATCGCGAACGTCATTGGCGGCCGACTCGATGTCGCGATCCAGCGCGAACTCGATGGTGACGCGCGAACGCTCGTCGAAACTGGACGAGCGCAACGTCTCGACACCTTCCAGGCCGGCAATCTGATTTTCGATCAGCTGAGTGATCTTCGATTCGATGACCGCAGCCGAGGCGCCTCGATACACAGTGTCGATGCTGACGATGGGCGGCTGTACGTTGGGCGTCTCGCGTACCGTGAGCCGGCTGAACGCCATCAAGCCGATGATGGTCAGCAACAAGCTCACCACCATCGCGAAGACGGGGCGGCGAACGGAGATTTCCGAAAGAATCATGTTGCGGCCTGGGAAGCAGTTGCCGAATTCGCGATCACCGGCGTGCCGTTGTGTACGTTCATCGTGCCATCGATCACGACCTCGTCCTGCTCGGTCACACCTTTGAGAATCTCGACCTCGCCCGGCCGACGACGGCCGACGGTTACTTCACGCTTCTGCGCGCGGCCCTCCTCGACGACGAACACGAAGTGCCGGCTGTCCTCCGGCACGATGGCCGTCTCGGGCAGCATCAGTGCTTTGCCCTCGGAGCGCACCAGGCGCAGGGTCATGAACATGCCCGGTCGCAGCCGGCCATCCTGGTTGTCGACGAACGCGCGCACGACGATGGCGCGCGTGGTGGGATCGACGCGCGTGTCGACGCTGTCGACGCGACCTTTGAAAGCGGCGTTCGGATAAGCGGGGGTCTGAGCCGCAACCGTCAAGCCGGGCCTCAGGCTGGAAAGAAACAGTTCCGGCACGGCGAAGTCGATCTTCACGACGCTCAGATCATCGAGCGTGGTGATGACACCTCCCGGACTCACCAGGCTGCCCAAGCTCACATTGCGCAGACCGACCCGTCCGTCGAACGGCGCGGTGATGATCCGATCCCGGAGCCGCGAGCGCGCAGCGGCGACGCGCGCCTGATTGGCCAGCATGGTCGCTTCGAGCTGATCGAGCTGCGCCGCGGACAGCGCCTGAGTCTGGAACAACTCCTGACTGCGCTTGTACTGGCTGCGGCTGTCCCGCTCGGCCGCTTCAGCAGCGGCGACATCGGCCAGCGCTTCCATATTGTCGAGCTCGACCAGCACATCGCCCTTGCGGACCTGCTTGCCTTCCTCGAAACGGATGGCGATGACCCGATCGGCGATCTTGGCGGTGATGTCGACCGATTCCTTGGCGCGCACGGTGCCGAGCGCTTCGACCTCGAGCGCGAAATCCTTGAGTTTGGGGGGAGCCGTCACGACCGGCACTTCGCGCGCGCCAGGAGCGCGTGCGCCAGCCGGACCCTGGCCCGCGCCAGAGCCAGAGCGCCCGACGTAGTACCAGGCGCCAGCGCCGAGCACGACAGCCAATGCAACCGCTACGATGCTATTGCGATTCACGAATCCGCCACGAATGTTTGCCGGGAGAGCGAACCATTCTCCCAGTTGCGGTGCGGATTGTCTCCGCAACGATCATGCGAAAATTCGTACGACTATTTGCAAACGTTGCAAAGAATCGCAAATCGGCGCGCAGGCGCCCACGAATCAGAAATCTGAACCGCGGGGCGCGCGCTGGCTGACAGAAACGTAATGTTTTAAATGGTCGGTTCAGCGTCCGACGCGTCCGGGATTCCCTCAAACAGCGGCGTCGACAGATAGCGTTCTGCGGTATCCGGCAGCATCGCCAGAATGACCGAGCCTTGCGGTGCCTTGTGCGCGACTTTCAACGCAGCCGCGACCGTGCCGCCGGCGGAAATACCACAGAAGATGCCTTCCTTCGACGCGAGCTGACGTGACGTCTGAATGGCCTCGTCATCGGTCACCGTCAGAATCTCATCGGCCACCGAGCGATTGAGCACGCCTGGCACGAAATCCGGGGTCCAGCCCTGAATCTTGTGCGGCTTGAACTCGGCACCCGCGAGCAGCGACGCCGAAGCCGGCTCGGCTGCGATGACGCGCACATCGGGGCGCGCCTTCTTGATCATTTCGCCGGCGCCGGTGAGCGTGCCGCCCGTGCCCCAGCCCGTGACCCAGAAATCGAGCCTGCGACCGGCGAAGTCGCTGAGGATTTCGGGGCCGGTGGTGTTGCGGTGATATTCCGGATTGGCCTGATTCTCGAACTGGCGCGCCAGGAACCAGCCATGCTTTTCCGACAGCTCTTTGGCTTTGCGCACCATGCCCGAGCCACGCTCGGCGGCCGGCGTGAGAATGACCTTCGCACCGAGCAGACGCATGATCTTGCGACGCTCCACCGAGAACGTTTCGGCCATGACCGCAACGAATGGATAACCCTTGGCCGCGCACACCATCGCCAGTGCAATCCCGGTGTTGCCCGAAGTGGCTTCAACGACGGTTTGGCCCGGCTTGAGCGTGCCGCGCCGCTCCGCATCCTCGATGATGGCGATGGCCAGACGATCCTTGACCGACGCCATCGGATTGAAGAACTCGCACTTGGCGTACAGCGTGACGTGCGCTGGCGCGAGCCGGTTGATTTTGACGATGGGGGTGCGGCCGATGGTGCCGAGAATGTTGTCGTAGATCATGGTGAGGAACTACTTGGTTTTGGGGAGGATCGGCAGATTGCGCGCGGTGTGAAACGGCGTCAACAACTGCTGTTTGATTGACGCCGGATCGGGGCTCCTGCCCCGCCCGGCGTGCGTCCGACAAAAGGCGCGACTTTTGTCAGTCGCTCGCCACCTGCAGTGGCGGGTACATCCATGTACCTGGGGCGGCACTATCTTTCGTCATCTCGTTCGCGTAACCAGCCGGCAATTCTGTCCGGAATCTGTCGCTGTGCCGTGCCGCTCACATAGATACCGATGTGGCCGCCCTGAAACTCGTGCGTGCTGTAGTCGCTGCTGCCGGTGAGCTCGCCCAGCGGCTTGCTGCTCGACGGCGGCACCAGATGATCCTGCATGGCATAGATGTTCAGCAGCGGCATGGTGATCTGTTTCAGATCCACCGGGCGGCCGCCCACCTGCAGCGTGCCGTTCTTCAGCCGATTCTGTTGCACGAACAGTGTCAGAAACTGGCGGAACATCTCGCCGGCCTGATCGGGGCTGTCGAAGATCCACTTTTCCATGCGCAAAAAGTTCTCCAGCGCCGCACCGCTGGTGTTGGGATCGTTGAGCTGATGCAACAGATCGACGTACTTTTGACTGTTCAGACGGAACGGCATCAGGCTCACGAACAACGCATTGAGCGCATCGCCCGAAACGTTGCCGCTGGCCGCGACCAGCGCATCCACATCCACATGTTTTGCCCACTTGGTCAGCAGGTTCTCCGGCGTGTGAAAATCCACCGGCGTCACCATCGTAATGAGATTGCGCAGCCGCTGCGGATGCAGCGCCGCGTAACACAGACTCATCGAGCCGCCCTGACAAACGCCGAGCAGATTGATCCGATCCTGCCCACTCGCCCGGCGCACGAAGTCCACACAGTGCGGCAGGTAACGCAACACATAGTCTTCCAGCGCGAGATACCGATCGGCGCCGTCGGGATAACCCCAGTCGATCAGATAAACATCGACGCCCCGCTGCAACAGACCGCGAATCAAGGAACGATCGGCCTGCAAATCCATCATGTACGGGCGATTGACCAGCGCGTAGCTGATCAGCAGCGGCGCGCGCACTCGATTCTCGGGCGCCACAACTTCCGACGGCCGATAGCGATACAACGTAACTTTGTCTTCAGTGAAGACCGCGTCTTTGGCGGAGCTGCCAATGGTGACATCGCCGGCATTCGCGAGCGCCGCGAGGCCCTGCGACATGCGGCGCATGAAATCGTTGGTGACAGCCGCAAGCGCGGCCGACCCCGGAGTGAATTCGCTCATGATCGTTCCTCGCCACGCGCGGCGGCCAACTGCGCTTCCAGCGTGGCGATACGCTCCCGCAACTCGCGCATCTGCTTATGCACCGTGTTCAATTCGGAGCGCGTCGGCAGATCGAATTGTTTCAGCGCGCGCTCCAACACGGCCTGTTGGCGCACCTTCAAGCGGATGGCGGCATTGCCGAGTTGCGCTTGCAGCTTGCAGTACGACTCGCTGTGCGCCAGCTGGGCGAACACTTTTTCTCCGCACTCCACCCACAGGTTATACAGCTCTCGATAATCCTCGATGCCCGGCGCGGCGCCCCCTTGATTCTGGCGACGCTCGCGAATTGCCACTTCCAGCATGGCCAGCGCATCGGTCTGAACCTTGGCCCACACCGTGCGCAGCTCTTGTTCCAGGTGTTGATATTCGGACTGCGCGGCCAGCAGCTCGCGCCACGCTTCGGTCTGCTCGCGGGCCAGCCCCACGGCCGGCAATCGCGAGATCAGGTCGGCAAATTGACGAGTCGCGCCCTCACCCGCCGAAGCGGCGCCCGCCCAGGTGCCTTGCCAGGCATTGAGCATCTCTTCGCCGAACTTCAGCGGGGTCTCGCCAGCGGCGGCGCCGCCTGCGCTTCGTTGCGCGAACTGCTGCCAACCCTGCATGTAAGCCTGCCCTGCTTCCAGCCAACGCATGCCGAGATCACGGTACTGATCCGAGACGCCAGCGCCGCCCGCCGCGCTTGCTGCGTCCGCGCCTGGCATGCCGGCACGACGCAATTGCTCGCGCTGCTGCTGGATCCAGGCCTGGATCCAGTCGGATCCGTCGTTTTTCGACTCGGTCATTGCCGCTTCCCGTCGCTCATCGCCAGGCATTATCAATGGTCTACCGGTCCCGCGCATCTGGCGTGGTGCAAGCGTGTTGCACCGCCAAATGGGCATCGCTACAGTAGCCCGCCCCCAGCGCCGTGGCGCGGGTCGCATTGTGTCCAACATGCCGGAGCGCGCCAAAAGCCTGTCGAGCTGAGCATGAGCGAAGAACGACTGATCAAAAAATATGCGAACCGTCGCTTGTACGACGCTGCGCAGAGTCGCCATATCACGATCGACGACATCCGCAACATGGTGATCGCCGGCACGCGCGTGAAGGTGATCGAGGACAAGACCAACGAGGACATCACGCGCCTCGTGCTGCTGCAGGTGATTGCCGATCAGGAACAATTCGGCCGCCCCATCCTTTCGACCTCATTGCTCGAATCGATGATCCGCTTCTATGGCAACTCCATGCAGGGCTACTTCAGCAGCTACCTCGAAAAGAGCGTCGAGACCTTCATCCGCCAGCAGGAAGTCATGCAGGCGCAGCTGAATCGGACCATGAGCCCGAACAATGGCGCGCCCAATCCGCTCGCCGAGCTGGCTCGACAGAACCTCGAGCTGTGGGCCAAGATGCAGGAGACGCTGCTGGCGACGTTCGCGCCGCCCCGCGACCCAGGCCGCGACACTCCAACCAACAACACCAAGAGCAAGAAGGGCGACCAGGCTCCCGAGAGCGACGCCGACGAGTCCTGACGCTCCGCCCGCGCACGCATGCCGCTGAAGATCTGTTTCGTCGCTTCGGAAATCACCCCGCTGGCCAAGACCGGTGGGCTTGCCGATGTGGCCGGCGTCTTGCCGCGTCATCTGCATGCGCTGGGTCACGATGTACGGGTGTTCATGCCGTTGTACTCGAGCATGAGCCACGGCGCCTTGCGAGACGCGCCACCGATGGCCGCAGCGCGCGACGTGTCGTTGGCGCTGGGCGCGCATCGTTATTCGTTCACGATTCTCGAATCGCGGCTGCCGAACTCCTCGGTGTCTTTGTATTTAGTGCACTGTCCGGAAGTTTACGATCGGCCCTCGATCTACACGTCGGACGTCGATGAGCATCTGCGCTTCCTGGTGCTGCAACGAGCCACGCTCGATGCCTGCCAGCGCATGCAGTTCGCGCCGGACATCCTGCACTGTAATGACTGGCACACGGCGCTCATGCCGATGATGCTCAAAAGTCTGTACGCCTGGGACAGCCTGTTCGCGGCCACGCGCTCGGTGCTGTCGATTCATAACATCGGCTATCAGGGCGTGTTCCCGGCGAGCACGACTTACGACCTCGGCGGTGACGTGAGTTATCTGTTGTCGCCCGAGACGTTGGCGGGAGGCGCATTCAATTGGCTGCGCGAAGGCGTGCGCCACGCGCATCGGGTCACGACGGTCAGCCCGACTTACGCCAAGGAAATTTGCACGCCGATCGGCGGCCACGGCCTCGATGGAGTGCTGCGCTCACGCGCCGATGGCGTCGTCGGTATTTTGAATGGCGTCGACTACAGCGACTGGAATCCCGCCACCGACCGCTATCTGAAACACCACTATTCGCCGGAGAATCTGTCGGGCAAGCGCTTCACCAAGCGCTCGCTGCTGGACTGGCTGAATCTGTCGGTGAGCGACAGCGCGCCGCTGATCGGCGTGGTCTCGCGCATGACGGTGCAGAAGGGCTTCGACTTGTTGTTCGACTCGCTGCCCCAGATTCTCGAGACGCGCGATATGAGCCTGGTCGCGCTCGGCAGCGGCGAGGCGCATTACGAGAACTTCTTCGTCCACCTGCAACAGCGCTTCCCGGACCGCGTCGTGTTCCATCGCGGCTACAACGAAGAGCTGTCACATCTGATCGAAGCGGCCAGCGACATGTTTCTGATGCCGTCGCAGTACGAGCCGTGCGGGCTGAATCAGATGTATAGCCTGAAGTACGGCACGGCCCCCATCGTCCGGCGTACCGGCGGCCTGGCGGACTCGGTACAGATGTGGGATCCGGCGACGCGCCAGGGCACCGGCATCGTGTTCAACGATTTCGATGTGCCGGCGGTGCAGTGGGCCATCCACACCGCGCTCGACTTCTTCAAGGATCAGGACGGCTGGACCCAGCTCATGCGCAACGGCATGGCCCAGGATTTCTCCTGGGATCGGCAGACCGGCGAGTACGTGCAGCTGTATCGCGACCTCACCGGGAAGTGGGACTAGTTACCTGACGACCGCGAGATTGACGCTGCCGGATTCCGAGAACGGAATCTTCTTCAGGAACCGAATGTCGGTGAGCAGCTTGCCCTCGATCGTGTAGTTCACCTGAGTGCGGCCATTGAGCCGCGACAGCAATCGGCCGACGCCACTGACGAAGTTGGTCCGCACCGTCACGTCGAAATCGGTCTCGCCATTGGCCGGCACCACGAACGGCCTGTTCAACATGCCTTCAGCAAAGCCGTCGCCTTCCAGGAACAGCTTGTAGTCCAGGCCCGTGATCGGCAGCTCGCGATTGTTGGGGTTTTCGACGTTCATGCGCACCAGGAACTGCTGATTGAAAACGTCCGCGGACGTCATCGCGACACTGACCAGCGCCAGCCGCGGCGCCTGCATCTCGGGGCGCAGGGCACTGCAGCCATTGATGCCGATGACCAGCGAGAGAATCAGCAGGCAACGGGCGAGAAGCTTGTTCATCTGTTCCCCCAAGAGCGACTTGGGGGCGGAGGATAGCAGAGGGCCGCGCCCGGATTATGTGACGCAGACCCTCGCCGCAATCCCTGCCTACGGCTGCTGCAGCCGAGCCAGCATGTCCCGCGTCACCAGCGCGACGCCTTGTTCGCTCATATAAAAGCGGCGCGCATCCTCTTCGCGATTGACGCCGATTTGAGTGCCGGGGGGCACGACGCCACCGGTATCGACGATGGCACGCTTGATGGTGCTGCCGGCGCCGACGGCCACGTCCGGGAAGATCACCGACCGCTCGATATAACTGCGCTCATTCACGCGCACATTCGAGAACAGCAGCGATTGATTCACCGTCGCGCCGGAGATGATGCAGCCGCCGGACACCATGGAGTTGATCGCCATGCCGCGCCGTCCGTCCTCATCGAGCACGAACTTCGCAGGTGGGTACTGGCGCTGGTAGGTCCAGATCGGCCATTGCTCGTCGTAGATGTTCAGCTCCGGATTGACGTGCACCAGCTCCATGTTGGCGTCATAGAACGCATCCACCGTGCCGACATCGCGCCAGTAGTGCTGCACGCGCGTTTCATTGTCCGTGAACGGATAGGCGAACACCTTCAGCGAATTCAGCGCGCCGGGAATGATGTTCTTGCCGAAGTCGTGCGAGGTGCCCGGTCGCTTGGCCTGCTCCTCGAGCAATCGATACAGCAGGCTGGCCTTGAATACATAGATGCCCATCGACCCGAGCGCCACGTGCTCGCGCCCCGGGATGCCTTCGGGCTCCTTGGGCTTCTCGGAGAACTTGGTGATCCGATAGTCCGGATCGACGCTCATGACGCCGAACGCCGTGGCCTGCTCTCGCGGCACCTCGACCACGCCAACCGTGATATCCGCGCGCTTTGCCACGTGCGACGCAAGCATCACGCCGTAGTCCATCTTGTAGATGTGATCGCCCGCCAGCACCAGGATGTGCTTGGGATTGTGCAGCTTGATGATCTGCAGGTTCTGGTACAGCGAATCGGCCGTACCGCGGTACCAGAAATCGCCCATCTGCTGTTGCGCCGGGATGATCTCGACGAACTCGCCGAACTCACCGCGCAGATAGCCCCAGCCGCGCTGGATGTGCTGAATCAGCGAATGCGACTTGTATTGGGTCATCACCTGAATGCGGCGGATGCCCGAGTTCACGCAGTTCGACAGCACGAAATCGATGATGCGGAACTTGCCGCCAAACGGCGTGGCCGGCTTGCAGCGAAAATCGGTGAGATGCTTCAGGCGCTCGCCGCGGCCGCCGGCCATGATCACCGCCAGCGTATTGCGGGTGATCCGGCTGACGTAGCGACGCGTCCTGGCCTGCGTCTCGGCGCGTCGTTGACCCAGGCCTTCCTTCGATCGAGCGGGCTCTGCTCTATCGTCCATATCACGAAATCTCGCTTCGCGTCGGGCAGTCCCGTTGGCACGGAGACCAGCCGTTGGGTTGGCCGACTTCAGTGTCGGCGACGACCGCAGCCGCTTGCCTCGCGGGCGCGGCTTCGGCATTGTGGGTTGCTCGCCATCCTCTTCCTCGAAGGACCCAGGACGGTGCGGCTCCGGCGCCACAGTTTGCCGGAACCCCGCATCCACAGTAAGCATACTGGCATGCTGCAACGGTTCTATAACGACGTCGTCCTCGCGCTCGGACATTACTGCGGCTCCTCGCACCTTGCGGGCTGGCGTCGCTGCCTGCCCGCAGTAACGATCATCTCAGGATTAACGTTGGGACTATCCTGCAAGGTCCATGCACAGTCGCCGGCGGAAGTCACTGACAACGCTAACAATGGGCCGGTGGCAGCCACCTGCCTGCCGGACGGGCGTGGCTATCTCAAGGCCAGGCTGTCGGGCGCGGTACAGGCAGAACTCGTTTGGGGCAACGAAGGCACCGAGTGCACCGGCGCCGTGCGACCCGACGGTGGTATCCGAGTACGGTTTAGTCACAAAGACGGCGCCGACGGCGGCCGTCTGGTGTTGTTGTTCGGCGTTGCCGGATTGCGCGAAGGCCAGTCGGCCCGGACGCTGCCAGTCAACGTGACTGTCATACGAGAGGGCCTGGGCGAGTTTTACAGTACCCAGGGTGATAACAAATGCACGCTCGATGAGGTACGGCAGGAGCCGCTGGTCGGTATTCCCCATCGGTCCCGTTCGTACCGCATCACCGCACGCGGCTTTTGTACACACCCCGCCCGGGCGGTGCGGGGCGAGGGTGTCATCCTGCTGTCACGCTTCGACTATGTAGGCCGGGTCGACTTCGACAGCGAGGATCAGGACGACGATGAAACACTTGCAGGCGCAGCGATGACGGCACAAAGCCGGACGGTACAGCAATGACCACAACGTTCACCCTGTCTGCCTGGCGGCGGCTCGCCCCGGCGTTTGCGATCTGCATGCTCCTGGGCGGCGAGGCCCATGGCACCGAGGCGCCCGGCGGCCAGTCGGCACCCCAAGTCACGGTCGGCGACCTGGATCGAGTCTTCGAACGCTCGACCATTCAGATCGCAACCCCGGACGCGCGCCTGCATCGCTTCAACAGCTGGCTCGCGGACGACGATCAGCGCCGGGCGCGTGGCCTCATGTTCATCCGGCAGCTGCGGCCCGACGACTCCATGCTGTTCATTTATCCGCAGCCCCAGTCGGTGGCCATGTGGATGAAGAACACCTACGTCCCGCTGGATATGCTGTTCGTCGCCGCCGACGGCAAGGTCATCAAGGTCGTCCAGAACACCGAGCCGCTGTCGCTGAAGACCATCGAATCCGGCGGTATCGTGCTGGGCGTGGTCGAGTTGCCCGCCGGCACGGCGGCGCGCCTGAAAATCACGCCCGGCGCCCAGGTCATTCACGCCGCGCTCACAGCGGCCCAGCCTTAACGAACGATGCTCGACCTTCCCGGCCATCCCATCATCGACAAGACCGCGCTGGTGGGCGGCTGTCTGCGTCTGCCTGTGCGGCTCGATGCGCAGCGGCTCGCAGCTGAGGTCGCGGCCTTACCGACGACGTTGTGGGGCTCGACCGGCGGACGCGTCGGCGTCCATCGCAACGCCGAGGCTTTGTTTCTTCGGGGGTATGCACCAGCGCAAGGAGCACTGCCGATCGAGGATCGTGAGCCGCTCGCCTTGCTGCCGTATGCGCGCGAGATCATCGAACAACTGATCCCGGCCCCACCGCAACGATGTTTGCTAGCTCGCATGCCAGGCGGGGTATCCATCGATCCGCACATCGATCGTGCGCCGTATTTCGCCAAGACGCTGCGGCTGCATTTCCCGATCGAATCGCATGAGCTCGTCTATATGATCGCGGGCGAGTTCACCTACCGCATGCAGCCCGGTGAGATCTGGGTGTTGAACAACAGCTCACCGCACGCAGTATGGAATGCGGACCCGAATCGATCGCGCACCCACATGATTTGTGACTTCCTGCCGACGCCCGCGCTGTTGGCACTCATGGCGTCGGGTGAGCGCAATCTCGGCCGGCACAACGACGCGGTCGATCAACATTTCGCCACGCACGCCGCGGGATGATCGTCACCCCTCGCTGCGTCTTCCTGCACCTGCATAAGTCCGGCGGTACATTTGTAAACGCCGGTCTCCTGCAGCACGTCGCTGGCGCCAGGCATATCGGTTATCACCTGCCCCGCTGCATGCTTCCCGCGCAGTTCACGGCATTGCCGTTGCTGGGACTGGTGAGAAATCCCTGGAGCTACTACGTCTCGTGGTACAGCTTTCAGCGCTCGCGGCCACGGCCGAATGCGTTGTTTCAAACACTGAGCGAGGGTGGCACGCTGGATTTCGCCGGGACCATTCGGAACATGCTGAATCTGGACCGCGACCCGACACTGTTGGATCGGGCGCTCGCCGCCCTGCCCGCGGCCTACATCAATCAAGGACTGAATCTGCCGAGCTTTGCGCTGGCGCCGATTCGCGGCAGCGGCCTCGGGTTCTATTCGTTTCTGTATCGATACTTGTACGGGCCGGACGTCGCAGCCGTAAAGCTGGCGCGCATGGAGCACTTGCGCGATGAAGTGCCGCCACTATTGGAATCGGCAGGTGAGCCTGTGACAGCCGCGCTGCGCGACTACATGAACACCGCGCCGGCGCTGAATACTTCGGAGCATGCGCCGCATCGCCAGCTTTACGATGCCGAACTGGCGCAACTGGTGGCCGAGCGCGATCGCTTCGTCATCGAGCGTCACGGCTACTCGTTCGAGTAGCCGCGACTCATTCCATCATTGTTTGGCCATCATTGTTTGGCCATCATTGTTTGGTCATGCGCGGCCGACGTTCCAGCGCCTTGAGCTGCAGCTCGTTGTCTGCCCGCAGCTGCTCCCATTCGCGCGCGGTCATGCATGAAGTCTTGTGACGCAGACGGGAGCCGGTTTGCGGGTCCCGGCGACACAGCAGAATCTGACCGTTCTCGTTCTTGATCTGATAGCCGGCCTTCTGCATGGCCATGATCTTGTCGGCGTCGATCTCGCCTTCCAGCGGATTTGCTTTGGCGTCGGTCGCCGCGGCGACCGGTGTCTCACTCACCGGCTTGGCGCCCGCAGGCGGCGGCGCCGGGGTTGCGGATTGCGGCGCCGCGGGCTGGGCCGGGGCGACCTGCTGTGCAAACACCTGACCCGTCGTGGCAACCGCGACGGCCAGCAACCAGACCTGACGAAGCATCATGACCGACTCTCCTTGAGCCTACTCCGAACGCAATGCTCGCAACCTATCCCACGTGGCCTGAACGGCCGGTAACACCGGCGCAATCTGCGCTTCGTTCGCGCGCCACTTGTCCGCCGAAGGCGCGGTCAATGTGTAACGGGACGGCGGCAGAGGCACAGATAAACGTTGCGCCAGCGCTGAATCTACCGGCAAACGCAGAAACTCGCATAGCTTACCGATAGTGCCGGCCGGATCGCGAAGCAAGTCATCATATTGCACGACCGCCCAGCGTTCATGGCCCAATAGTTGTAGATCGTCGAGGATCCGGGCATTGGTCTGTTGCCATTGCCACGCAGCTATCTCGGCGAGTGGGCGGCCGTTCATGCTGCGCCAGCCCGGGGGTAACAGCATCGACCAGGGGCCGTCGAAGCCTTCCAGCTTCGGATACGTACGCCACTGGCCGGAACGCCAGGCTTCCATGATGCTGCTGATGTTTTCTCGCGGATCGCGCCAGAGGAACACGAAACGCGCATCGGGAAAAATGCGATTGAAGAATGGAATCCGCAATGCATTCTTCGGCGTTTTCTCCAGGAAGCGGCGCTCACCGGGCTGCTGCAAAACCTGGCCGGCATGATCCTGTAGCCGCGACAGAATCTCCTCACGGATGTCCTCAGCAATGGCGTCCGTAGCATGTTCCGCGGTCAGACGATTCGAGTCGATGCCCGGCGTCCCCGGCCGTAGCCCCTCGATGCCCTCCACCAACCAGTGCGCCTCGCCGCCGACCGTGCATAGTTGTGAGCTCGCAGCCAATGTTTCAAACAACAGCGTGCTACCGGAACGCGGTGCCGCCATGATGAAAATGGGCGCTTCGATCTTCGGCTTGCGCACACGCAACGGCTGAATCGGCGCCGACGCGCTCACTGACTCCTGGGGCAACGAAAGCATTGCGCGTAGCACTCGCCCCTCGAGCACTTGGTGAGCCGCCACGCGATTCGTGCGCATCATCAACCCTTCCGCCAACTCGCGCGACGTGTTCCGCATGCCGTCGCGAAGACGAGTGAACTCCGGCCAACCTTCCGGCTCGTCGCCATACAACGCGTACAGCTGCCGCCAGTCTTTGCAGAATGCTTCCAACATGCCGTGGTATCGGACCAGACGTGCGCGACCGTCCGGACCATTGTCCTGAGCCACCAGCTCGGCGCGCAGATCGAGAATCAAGAAGTCCACTTCGCCCGGCGTCATTACCGCCGCAAGCTTCGCGCGCTCCAGGAGCGGCGCCATCTGACGATCCGGAATGTAGGGGACCTGCTGTATCTGCGCGGCGGGATTGTCACTTTGCGCCACCAGTTGCCAGAAGTTGGCGCTGCCCGAAGTATCGGCGACCAGATGGATGCGCTCATCGGGCGTGAAGTTCTCGACTCGATGCGAGCGCCAGTTATCGAACACCCACGCCTCGCCCGCCGCCATGTGCACGACTTGGTCGGCGCAATAGAAGCGCACTTCAGGGCGCGTCACGATGGGAATGTGCAGACGTACGCGCGTGAACCAGTGATAGTTGATGTCGGCGTGCTCGGGCACGATTGCACCGGGCGCGAGTCGCAACAAGCGTGAGCGACTCCACACGACACCCAAGCTCGCCAGAATCTGGCGAATGTATGGCGACTGCTGAAGGTGCGCCGTCGCCTGCATGCGGCCGTTGACCTCGTCGTTCTCACCGCCGTCGACGCTGATCAAGCGGGCCGCGCTATTGCCCTTGAGATCGTTGGGATGGCGCACCCATGCCTCAGCAGGCAGCGCCGCCGCTTCAGCACGCAACCGTTCCACATCGAAACGCAACGGCAAACGAAAAAACGGTCTGGGCAGACGCACGATTACGCCGCCTCCGCCGCGGTCCGGAAATCGCCCATCGCCGGCACGAGCTGCTCGATGGCAGCGCGCTCTGCTGCAGTGAGATGCGGATTCCAGATATCGAAGATCAACACGACGCGCGTGCGGTCACTGCGATTCCAGGCTTCGTGCTCATAAGTATCGTCAAAAATCACGGCACGACCTTCGCGCCATTCATGCACTTCGCCGCCGACATTCAAAGCACAGTCGGACGGCACGAGCAGCGGCAGATGCCCGACCAAGCGCGTGTTCGTCACGCCTCGATGCGGCAACAAATGCGTGCCCGCCGTGAACACCGAGAACAACACCTCCGGCCCGTGAGCGCGCACATGAGACAACGGCAGGATTTCGAGCATGCTTGCAGTCACCGGGCACGCCGCACAGTTGTCGGCGCGACGCTCGCCATGCCGGTAAAAGTAATAACCGTTCCAGCTCGGCGGGGTCTGCAACCCTCGCAGGTTCTGTTGCTCGATGGCTTCGGTCGTGAACACCCGCTCTCGCCCGGCAGCGCTCGGCAGCAGCCGCAACAACTCCTGACGAATCGCGTCGGTCTGCGCTTCGAGCTGTTCGATCCAGGGAAACAGTGCTCGATCCAGATAGGCGGCGGGCGGCAGGCCTGGGACATAGAAGAACGTCGGTTGCTGACGCGGGTCCGGGAACACCGGGGCTTCTTCCCTGAAATAGATGCGCAGGGCCTGCTCGATGCGTTCGAGCGAATCCGCGCCGAATCTTTGCCGCAACGGCTCGAGCAGCTTTGCGAAAGTCTCTTTGCGAGTCGCTCTCACCATGCGCACGGCGTGCTCCACCATCGGTCGCAACGCCGGCGCCGTGGTATCGGGACTGGTCCAGCGGCCTTGCGCCTGCGCGTCGTTGCTGGCGCGAAAATACTGGATGGCCGCCTGCTCGTTCTGGCCGGCGCGTTCCAGCGCAATCGCATAGTGCAAGCGGACGATGAACATGCCCGGCGCCAGCTTGATCGCGGCACCGTGAGCGGCAATCGCTCCCTCCACATTGTCGGACGCGTCGTGCACCCGCCCGAGGTAATGCCAGCTCAAAGCATGGTTGGGATGAGACTCGATGGCCGATTCCAGCAACTGCTGCGCGCGTGGCAGTTGCCCCCGGCGCAGAGCGATCAAGCCCAGGACATTGAGCGACTCCACATCGCCCGGCCGCAGCTGCAATGACTGGCGCGCCAGCCGCTCCGCTTCATCGAGCCGACCTTGCTGTAACAGGGTTTGGACGTCTGGTGAATTCATTCCGCGCTACTATAGCTGTCTATGAGCCACGCAGACCTGCGCCGCTACATCCGCACGTACGACCACGACCTGGAGCCGCAGCTGTGCCAGCAAATGATCGGTTCGTTCGCCGGGCTGGAGCGCTTCCAGCTGCGCAACGGCCGCGGCGTGCGTAGAGGATTGGAGGACTCGGCCTGGACCGAGCTGAATGTCAGCCGGCTGGCGGACGCCGCCTTTCAGGGCATGTTCCGCAAGCTCATCGATCGAGCGCTGGAGCGCTACAACCGCGACGTCGAGCTGGCCATTCCCATCCCCAACTCGCCGCTGTTCTCCAACCTGACCTTGAAGCGCTACCGCGCCGGGCAACAGGAGCAGTTTCAGCTGCATTTCGATTCCATCAACCATGTGGCGAATCGTTATCTGGTGCTGCTGTGGTATCTGAACGATGTCGAGCAAGGCGGTGAAACGCGTTTTCCGCAGCTGGACGTAGCCATCCCGGCGCGCGCCGGCCGCCTGCTGATGTTTCCTCCGTACTGGATGTACCAGCACGAAGGCATGCCGCCGACCTCGGGCGACAAGTACATCATTTCCACGTACCTGCTGTTCATCGATCCGAGTAATCCCACCGCTGTAGATAAGTCCGTAGCTGAGGGATGACGGGAGCGAGGTGGCGCTCGTAGGCACGCCAGCGCCCCACCGCCTTCTGATTCACCGGCTGCACGACCTGCGAGTAGCTCGGCGTGCTGATGTAGCCCTTGGCGCGCGCATGTTCGGCCGGCGCCAGCATGCCGTCGTGCCAGGGCAGCCGCAGAAACTCTGCGATCTCGCGCACGCCACGCTCGAAGTCGGCCACGAAATTCTCGTAGCGGACCTCGAGCACGTTCGGCGACAGCAAGGCCGATTGCTGATACCAGAAATCGAACGAGCGCCGATAGCCGTCGGCCAGCGTCTGCAGATCGGAGCACAGCAGGACAAAATGCGGCGCGCGGAAATGCTGCATGAAACAACTCAGCACCACGTCGCACGGGTGGCGAATGGCCAGCAGGATGGGCGCATTCGGAAACAGGCGCTTAATCACCGGCAGGCGCAACATGTTGAGCGGGTTCTTGTCGACGACACGCTGGCCGGCAGCGAATTCGATCCTGGTCGCCGCACGCTCGAAATATCGGGCGCGGATTGCCTGCAGCTGTCCGCTGCTGAGCTTGCCGAGCTGCTCGGGATAACTCACGCCCTCGGCGAGCATGTCGTCCAGCGCCGCCTGGACGATGGGCTGCTCGTCCATGGATTTCAGGAGCGGGTGCGCGTCGAGCGTTTGTTCCAGCAGTGTCGTGCCCGAGCGCGGGAAAGCCACGACGAACACGGGACTTTCTTCCAGCGACGGCGCATCCGTCGTATCCCACTGCGCTATATCCGCCGGATCGCAACTCCATTTGGTGATTTCCCAGGTCGGCGTACCCCGCGCGACCGCCGTTGGCGCGGTCAGGTCCAGATGCGCGACCTGCGACGCATGCGCTTCGGTCAACGCCGTGAATGCTTCGTCATACCGTTTCACTGCATCCAGCGACCTGGCGAGCGAAAACAAAGCGAAGTGCCGGTCGTGAAACTGCGTGACACCTTCGAGTGCGCGCCGAAACAACTGGATTGCCTGTTCGTGATCGCCCGCGCGCTGCGCGATCCGGCCTTGGGTCATCAGCAATTCCATGCCCAGCGAGGCGGCACCCGGATGACTCGCGAGCCGCTCCATCAGTCGCTGGGCTTCCGCCAAACGATTGGTGCGCTCCATGATCTGCGCGAGCGTCAGCGTCGCGTGCACGTCGAGCTCGCTGACCGCGAGTTGGCCGATCACGCGCTCGGCCCGTGCCGTATCGCCCAGATTCGTCAGGCGTTGCCCGAGATCGGCAAGCTGATGAGGCGAGAGCTGCGAGAAATCGGTCCAGCCCTGGACAGCCGCCAGCGCCTCCTCGGTCTGCATGGACTCGTAACAAGCCTTGATGTACTCGGACCGGATCAGCGCATCGCCGGGCGCGAGATCCAGGGCCTTTTTGAGCACCACGCGCGCGGATTCATAGTCGCGCCGGTCGAGGTGTGTGAGACCGACGTTGAAATAGAAATCGGCGTCCGTGCAGCCCAGCTCGGCGGCGCGCATGTAGGCATGCAGCGCCTCTTCGTACTTCCCTGCGCCTCGGCGAGCCGTTCCAAGATTCATCCAGTGTGCGCCTTCACGAGGCATTCTGCGGGTGAGATCGGCGAATACCGCCTCCGCCTCGGGATAGCGCTCCTGCGCGTGCAGGATCGCGCCCAGCAGGCCCAGCGCGTGGAGATGGCCTGGCTGCAGCCTCAGCAGCTGCCGGCACTGCGCTTCGGCCGCCGCCAGCTGATTCGCTTCGAACGACAGCGCAGCCCGCTGCAGTAATGCTTCAGTCATGGGGGACACACTACATAGAAAAAAGGCCGCGTGGCAAAGCCGCGCGGCCTTCAATCGCCGCCGCCCG
The DNA here is from genome assembly GCF_003104955.1 of Steroidobacter cummioxidans. Taxonomy (NCBI): domain Bacteria; kingdom Pseudomonadati; phylum Pseudomonadota; class Gammaproteobacteria; order Steroidobacterales; family Steroidobacteraceae; genus Steroidobacter; species Steroidobacter cummioxidans. Next base: position 146,312 of record NZ_LSRW01000009.1, read on the forward strand.
CTCACGCAGGCGGCAAGCTCGATCGCTTATCAGAACTTCTGCGTCACGCCGACATACCAGCGACGACCCAGCAGGTCGTAGGTGGACACGTCGGTATTCGCGTTGGTCACGTTGTTCTGGAACATGATCGGCGGCTGCTTGTCGCCCAGGTTGATGCCACCGACCTGGATCTTCGTGTCGGTCGGGAACGTGTAACCCACGGTCGCATCGATGTAGGTCATCGAACCGATGCTCATCGGCGGCTCATCCGTCAAACCGCCATCCGGGCCGACGATCTTCAGGCTGTGGATATAACGCAGCGACAGCAGGCCGTCGAAGCCGCCCATCGCCCAACCCACACCCATCAGACCACGCCACTTGGCGTAGTTGCCGAACTGCCGATCGAACGTGCCGGCGATCTCCACCGGCGTGGCGCCCGGCGAAGGCGTGTTCTGGTAGCTGTTGATCCTGGTCATGTCCAACGAGATGTTGAACGAGCCCACCGGCGTATCGCGCAGCGCGTACTTCACGCCGAAATCGATACCGTCGGTCTTCAGCTTACCGAGATTGGTGATCGGCTCGACGAAGACCTGGTGCAGGCCCGCGTTGTTGCTGGTCAGCGGGTAACGATACTGCAGGCCGCAGAACGCCGGGTTGCCGGTCTGCACGCACTGATCGCTGGCAAAGTTCGGATCCAGGGCCGTGATCAGATCCTCGATCTTGTACTGCCAGTAGTCCACCGACAGCGACAGGCCCGGGGCGAAGCTCGGGTCGAAGACCGCGCCGAACGTGACGACGTCGCCAGTCTCCGGCTTCAGGTCGCGGCTGCCGACGATCAAGCCGGTGATCTGGCTGTTCGGCTGTTCGAACGGTTCCACATAGTTCGGATCGGTGTCGGGCAGATCCGGCGTATGCAGCGGCACGCCCTGGCAGGCCAGCGCCAGATTCGGATTGGCATTGATAGCCGCCTGAGTCAGGCCCGTGCAAGGATCATTGAACGTTGGCGAGTCCTGCGTCGGCGCCTTCGACAAGTCCAGGAGGGTGGGGGCGCGGAACACCTGCGCGTACGAGCCACGGATCATCAGGTCGGAGGTCGGACGATATTCGACCTTGAACTGCGCGTTGGTGGTGTCACCGATGGAGTCCATCGAGTAATCCGAGTAGCGCACGCCGGCGGTCAGGTTCAGCGACTGCACGCCCGGCAGATCCTTCAGCAGCGGGACGAAGAACTCGGTGTACACCTCGCGCACGTTGTAACTGGCGTGCGAATCGCCGGTACAGGTTTCCTGCGCCAGCAAGCACGACAGATACAACGGCGGCTTACCGCGCGTCAGCACGTCGGTCTCGAAGTCGGCGCGCTGAGTGCGGTATTCCGCACCTACCGCCATCAACACCGAGCCGGCGCCCAGGTCGAACAACTCGCCGTTGGCGTTGAGCGAGAAGCCCTGGCTCTCGTAGACGTAGTCGGTGCGATAGTTGGTGGAGATGTCACGCAGCGCTGCGATCTGCGCCGGATCTTCGACGTTGAAGATATTGATCGGGGTACAGCCGGCAATGATGTTGCCCGGCGTACCGCAGACGATGTTGCCGCCACCCGCGTCGAACGATGGGCCGAGCGCCTGCGCCAGCTGCGGTCCCAGCAGATAGCCGGAAATGTTGACGGTCTGACCCATACGGCCGACCTGCGCACCCGCGTCCCACTGCCAGCTGCTGCCGGCGATGTCGCCGCGCAGACCGATGTTCGCGATCGTGCTGTCGGTCTGGGCTTCGCTGCGGCGATTGCCGAGCGCTTCCAGACGCGACTGCATGTTCGGGTTCAAGCCCTCGACGCCGCCGAAGTCGAAGCCGAACGGGTTGTAGTAATTCTGCGAGGAAATGATGATGTCATCGGCGTTGGCGTCGAACGGCAGCGAAGCCAGCTCGAAACCGGCGGTGGTGCGGTTGTAGACCACCTCACCGTACGCCTCCACGTTGTCGCTGATCTTGTAGTTCAGCATCGTGAAGAAGCTGCTGCGCTCCGACGGAGTGATCAGCAGGTTGTACGGCTGATAGTTGTAGAAGTCGGAACCGCCGAAGCAGTGATAGTTCGCCAGGTCGGCCGCATTGCCCGCGGCGCCGGGGTTACGGGCCACGCTGGTGCAAGGGCCATCCGGGGTCGCGAACGTGTTACGCAGCGCCGAGCCGGACGGCAGGCGGATACGACCCACATTGGTGCGGCTCGATCCAGCCGCGATCACTTCGCCACCGTACAGGTACAACGCAGCCGAGGAGAAGTCGCGATCGGCCGCGGACACGGACTTCTGCTTGTTGTAGTTGGCACCCAGGACCACGCTCAACTTCTCGCCGCTCGAGCCGAGCGTCAGGCTGGCGGACTCGCGCTCGCCGTCGCTCTTGCCGGTCTGGCCGTATTCGACGTTGACTTTCGGCGCCAAATTCGAAAGTTCTTCTTGGTGATGAAGTTCACCACGCCGGCAATGGCGTCGGAGCCGTACACGGCGCCCGCGCCTTCCTTCAGCACTTCGACACGCTCGATCATGTTGATCGGGATCATGTTGATGTCGACGGCCGAGGTCGTGCCGTTCGCGCCGAGCACGTTGATACGACGGCCGTTCAACAGCACCAGCGTGCGCTGGGCACCGAGGCCGCGCAGCTCGACGTTCGATTCGCCGGTGCCGCCGCCGTTGTTGACCTGCGGGTTGGTGGCCGCGCCGGAGATGGCCGGCACGCGCATCATCAGATCGCCCATCGTCTGCACGCCGCTGTTGGCGATCGTGCTCTGATCCATCACGAATACGGGGCTCGCGGTTTCTTCATCAACGCGACGAATGCGCGAACCGGTGATCACCACCTCTTCCATGCCTCGGGCAGCCGGGTCGCTTTCCTGTGCCAACGCCGGCAAGGCGGGCAGCGCCGTTGCCGCGCTGGCCAGCAGCACGCAATGAACTGCGTACCGCAGGGAATTACTGGTCGATTTCATTTCCGCTCCTCCTGCAAGAGGTAAGATTTTGTAGAGCCTTTCAGCTGCGTGAATGAGGCTGATCGTGATCGATGCGCAACAGCCGGCGGACTGACGAGCCGACAGCGGTGGACCGAAGTGTGCGGAGCATACAACTGATGGTTTCGCGGCAACAAGCGGATTTCGCGGAAGTTCCGCGGCACTGTCAGTTGTAAATCACTTACTTAAGTAAGGGATGGCGAGCACAAAGTGATGCGTCGGGCGCGCGCGTTGTACACAGGCAACGTCAGTCTCGCAATTGGCACAGCCTTTCGAAAACCCCGATCTGTAAGATTTACGCGTACAACGACCAGACCCTGACCCATGCAGATCAAATTGCGCCCCGAACTGGACCGGCGATTGATCGCCCAAGTCTTCAAGACGCAAGGCCGAGTCCACATTCCCGACACGCTCGCGCCAGCGAGCGCCGAAGCGTTGTTTACGCAGCTCAGCGCTCACACGCCCTGGCAGCTATCGCTCAACGTAGGCCAGCGGCACCTGGACCTCGCGCATCAACAGCTGATGCTCCTGTCGCCAGAGCAAAGAGAGACAATGTCGCGGCAAATGCTGGAGCAGTCCCAGCGCGGCTTTCAGTACGTCTTCGAGAATTTTCCAATTTACGACCTTTATCAGGCCGGCGAGCGCGCGCATCCGCTGCTGGCCATGCACGAGTTCTTAAATTCTCAGGAATTCCTGCAATTCGCACGCGATGCCACTGGCCTGCAGGACATCGCCTTTGCCGACAGCCAGGCCACCCGATATCTGCCCGGCCACTTTCTCACCGAGCACGACGATGCGATCGCGGGCAAGCGCCGCCTGGCGGCTTATGTTTTTGGCTTCACCCCGCAGTGGCGCGCCGACTGGGGCGGCACTCTGCAATTCATCGACCGCGACGGTCACGTCGCGGAGGGCTATGTGCCCAAATTCAATGTGCTGAATTTATTCCGCGTGCCGCAGAAACATAGCGTGAGCTACGTTACGCCCGCGGCGGCGGGACAGGCTCGCTACAGCATTACCGGCTGGTTGCGAGCGCCTGACGGCTAACTTTGGTTAGTGCTCAACGAAAGATAATTTCATCTACGCACGCCAGGCTCGCAAAGCAAGAGGGCGGTCTTGCGACCGCCCTCGAGCATCGTCGGGAGCCTCGATCGAATCAGAACTTGAAGTTCAGCTGACCGAAGATGCGCCGGCCGACCACGTCGTACAACGACGGGTCGGTGCCCGACTGCACGCTCGGGGCGTACAGCGGCGGCTCCTTGTCCGTCAGGTTGTTGACACCGATGCGCGCCAGGCCACCGTCCATGAATTCCCACGACAGCGAGGCATCGAGGTAGGTGACGGAAGGCACGCCGCTGAAGCTCGGCTCGCCCGCGAACTGCACAGAGGCACGGTTCTGCATGGAGTCGATCCAACGCGCACGCACGTTGAGGCCCACCGGGCCCACCATGTAGTTCGCCGTCAGGTTGACCTTGAACTCGGGGAAGCTCGAGCCCAGGCCCTGACCGAAGTACGACACCGTGCCCTTGTAGTCGAGCGTCGGCAGATTGGAACGATCCTGCCGCTCGAAGCTCAGCAGGTAGTTCACGAACATGTTGAGGTTCAGCCGGCTCGACTGACCGAACAGCGACGGCATGTCCATGCCATAGTCGACCTGCACATCGATACCGTCGGTGTTGAACTTGGTGCCGTTCTCGCCCGGGAACACGATGCCATTGGGCCCGTTGACGCGAGCGATCGTGCCGGCCGAGTTACGAACGATCTGCTGACAGGTCGAGTAGTTGAAGTCGTAGGTCGGGTTGTTGCCGAAGTAGTTGTAGCAATCCGCGATGAAGATGTTCGGATCCGGCGCCAGGATCACATCCGCGATCTTGATGTTGTAATAGTCGATCGAGCCGCGCAGCGACGACAACGCACCTTCCCAAGGCGAGCTGAACACCAGGCCGAAAGTCATCGTATCGGCGGTCTCAGGCTTCAGCGCAGTGTTGCCACCTTGGGTCGTGGTGATCTGACCGCCGGGGAGCGGCGCGAAGTTGTCATACGCGGCCACAGGCACGCGGCCGTTAGCCGGCGTAGTCGCCTGTCCGTTGGCAGTACACAGCCCTCGCACCGCCGCTGCGTTCGCGCTGTTACGAATGCCGCTGGCGAAGGTACACGGATCGAAGTACTGCGGCGCCGAGGTGCTGCCGTCGAACAGTTCACTGAAGTTCGGCGCACGCACCGCGCGCTGGTACGACGCGCGGCCTCGCAGCGAATCGAACGGCTGCCAGCTCAACTCGAGCTTGTAGGCATCGTTGGAGCCATCGCCCCGCTGCGCGGGATTGATCATGTTCTCGAACGAGCTCTCCGAATAGCGGTAACCGAGGCTGAGCTCCAGCCTGCGCGCGAACGGCGCATCGCTGACGAGCGGGATCAACACCTCGGCGAACGCGTCCTTGAACGTGCTGCTGCCGCCGGCCCGGGACTGCGAGTTGAAGCCGTAGATCGCACCACCGGCAGCGCCCGGATCGAGCTCATAGTCGAAGTCGCGATACTCCGCGCCGACCACCAGGCCGACCGGTCCTGCGGGCAATTCGAACGTATCGCCGCCGACGAACGCCTGAATCACGCGCTGCTGGAATTCCTGCTTCAACGCGGTGATGGCCTCGAGGTAAGTCTGACACTGGGGCGAAATGGCCTGACGACCGAACGGGTTGTAACCGCCGGCGCAGATGCTGTTTCCGCCATCGGGCGCCTCGAGCAACGTCTGCAGGCGCTGTGCATTGACGTTACCGCTCTGCAGCTGATCGATCTCGGTGCGGCCTTCGGAGGCATAAGCCTCCCAACGCCAGTTCTTGAGGAACGGCAGATCGCCGCGGAAACCCAGCAAGTACTGCACGACTTCGTTCTCATAGTCGTTGGTACGCAGACCCAGCGGCAGCGTGCGCTGACTCATGAGAAATGGCTCGTTGGCCCCCGAGCCAACCAGCGACGCATCGTCGCCCGTCCGGCTGTCCAGCAGCCTGCGCAGATCGGCGGGAATGAAGGGATTGGTCACGGGCACCACCAGGCTGCCGCTGACCAGTCGGCCGGGCGTCACGAGTGCGCTGGTCGGACTGAACGGATCCGTGCCAGTCAGCGACTGCGTGCCGTTGCCGGTCGGCATTGGGGTGGGTGCAATGCCGGTGGTCGAGTTGTAACTGGTGTACCCGACCTGTGCGAACGCTTCCACGCCGCCGCCGATCTCGTAGTCGAACTTACCGAAGAACGAACGGCGCTTGAGCGGCAGAGTCAGGATGTTCACAGCGTCGAAGTTGTAGCTGTAAACGTCCGGGTAGAAGCGCGTGTTGACCGAGAGGTCGATCGGATACTTGAAATTCACCACGTCCTGCGGGCGATTGAACACGCCCAAGCCGAACAGCGTGCCGTCCATGTTGAAGCCGACCGGCGAGGTCGCGATCGGCACCGAGCCGGGCGCGGCGCCGTAGCCGGCGAACACCTGATCGACGACCGCCTGGTCGTACGAATTGGCGCCGTTGTTGCGAACTACGCCTTCGGGAATGGCGCCGGTGGTCGAAGTGGCGATCGCCGAGAACGGCCGCTGGCTCTTGATCAAGCCGTCGCGCTGGCTGAAGTCGAAGCCGATCACCGCGTTACCGCGATCGTCGGCGAAGTCGCTGCCCAGCAATGCGGACAGGTTGTACTCACGCGAGTCCCAGTTCGCCAGGTGGTTGGAGAACCCGGTACGGACGTCGAGGCCGTTGAAGTTGGTCTTGGTCTTGATGTTCACCACGCCGGCAACCGCGTCCGCGCCGTACACGGCGCCCGCGCCACCGGTGATCACTTCGATCGATTCGACCAACGCCTGCGGAATGGTGTTGAGGTCAACCGTCAGATCGCTGGCCGACACCATCGGGCGCCGCCCGTCGATCAGCACCAGATTGCGGTTCGCTCCCAAACCGCGCAGGTTGACGTTCGACTGACCGCCGTTGCTCGGATTGTTCGATGTCGTCGTGCCCGCGGGATTGACCTGCGGCAACGTGTTCATGAACGTATCGAGAGTCACGTCCGTGTTGGCGGTGATCGCATCGGACGACACCGTCGTGATCGGGCTGTTGGCGATGTAATCCAGGCGTTGAATGCGCGAGCCGGTGACGATGACCTCGGCAACCATGTCCTGGTTTTCCGCGGCCACCACCGGCAACGAGGTTGCGGCCGCTGCCGCAAAGCCCGTCAGCAGCGCGTACTTCACCGCGCGCCGAATCGAAATATTCGTCGACATTAGAATGATCCTCCTGCGAGAGGGTTTTAATTTGTTCCCAAGCAAACACCCGTCAGTTGCAGTTTCGGGGTGTTCGCGACGCTCCCTTCCTGGGTCGCAGCGATGGACAAATTCACAACTATCGACCCAAGCGTGGCTCGGAGCATACAACCGTAAAAACGGCAAAGGAAGTAAAAATATGCACGGCGACCCACGCCCGCATAGATAAAGAATCGCTATGAAATCGATGGTTTTACGGGTGCGACTGGATTGTTACCGAAATCGCTGCACCGCTTCGGTGAATGTATACACGTTGCCTGTTCACAACAGCGCATCGGCTGGCAACGCATTACTCGCCGGTATATAAAAAATATTGTCAGGCGATGTTTGTTTGCTGTTGTTCAGGGTCGCCATCGGCAGGGGATGTCGGCGCCACTGGTCACTTGCGACGGGTCCATGCTCCGCGAGCGTCGCAATCGTGAGCGATGCACGCAGGCAAGTAAAGCGACTGAGCACAATCGGCGGCTGGTACCGGCACGAGCGCCTGCTCGTATACCGGCATCCGCCGCCGCCTGCCTCTAACAAGCCGTACGCCGCCGCTCCATCTCCGGCTTGGCACCGGTCGCTTGCGCACGATCGCGCAAGAACTCCTTCAGGATGCGCGCGGTATGTGACTCGCGGGCCGCTCGCAATATGTCATCCGGAGAACCCTGCACGACCACTTTGCCACCGTCGGCGCCACCTTCCGGGCCCAGATCGATGATCCAGTCGGCTTCCGCAATCACGTCCAGATCGTGCTCGATGACGACTACCGTGTTGCCGGCATCGACCAATCGATGCAGCACGCGGATGAGCTTCTCGACGTCGGCCATGTGCAAGCCGACCGTGGGCTCGTCGAGCACATACAGCGTTCCCGGCAGCTTCTCGACCACCTCGCCCGGCTCCGGAGTGCGCAACGCTCTGGACTCCCGAACCTTCGACAGCTCGGTCACCAGCTTGATGCGCTGGGCCTCGCCGCCGGAGAGCGTCGGGCTCTGTTGTCCCAATGTGAGATAGCCGAGACCCACATCCTGGAGCAGCCGCAGACAGTGATGAATGCGCGGATGCGCGCTGAAGAACTCCACCGCCTCATCGATACTCATCATCAATACATCGCCGATGCTGCGACCTTTGTACTGCACTGTGAGCGTGTCACGATTGAAACGACGACCGCCGCAGCTGTCGCAGACGACGCGCACGTCGGGCAGGAAGCTCATCTCGATCTTGCGCATGCCCTGCCCTTCGCACACGTCGCAGCGGCCGCCAGCAGTGTTGAACGAGAATCGCGATGGCGTGTACCCGCGCATGCGCGCTTCCGGCGTCTCGGCGAACACCTTGCGAATGGCATCCCAGAAACCGATGTACGTCGCCGGACACGAGCGCGGCGTCTTGCCGATCGGCGTTTGATCCACTTCCAGCACGCGCTCGATCTGCTCCCACCCGGAGATCTCTTTGCAACCCCGCCACTCGAGCTTCGCGCCCTTGCGCCGGCCCAACGCCGCACGCATGTTGTCGTGGAGCACGTCGCGCGCCATGGTCGACTTGCCCGACCCGGACACGCCCGTGACGACGACCAGTCGATCCAGCGGCACCTTGCAGGTTTGCTTGCGCAAGTTGTGCAGCGAGGCTTCTTTCACGACCAACGCCGGCGACTTGGCGGCCACCGTGCGACGTTCGCCGATGGGATGCTGTAACGGCTGCGCCAGCAATCGACCGGTGACCGATTCAGGCGAGCGCTCCAGCTCACGGGCCGTACCCGCCGCCACGACACGACCGCCTCGCGTGCCCGCACCCGGGCCCAGATCGAGCACGTAGTCGGCACGACGAATCGTTTCCTCATCATGCTCGACCACGAGCAACGAATTGCCCTTGGCCGCGAGCTTGTCGAGCGTATCCAGCAGAATGCGGTTATCACGCGGATGCAAGCCGATCGTCGGCTCGTCCAGGATGTAACACACACCCTGCAGGTTCGAGCCCAGCTGTGCAGCCAGCCGAATGCGCTGCGCTTCGCCGCCAGACAGTGTCGGCGCCGAGCGATCCAGCGCCAGATAACCCAGGCCGACATCTTCGAGGAATGCCAGACGCGAGTTGATCTCGGTCAGTACGTCACGCGCAATCTCGCTGTCGCGGCCTTTCAACTTCAGGGTATTGAACTGCTTGCGCATGTCGGAAACCGACTGCCCCGTGACCGACGCGATGGATTGATCGCGGAAACGCACGTTGCGGGCAATCGGATTGAGCCGTTCGCCCTCGCAGCTGCCGCAGACGTCAGCTTCCTGCTCGAACCACTCGTTCCACCAGATCTCCTCGCCGCTCTGCTCCTCATCGAAGCCACGAATCTCCAAGCCGGTGCCGTAACAATCTTCGCACCAGCCGTGCTTGGAATTGAACGAGAACAGCCGCGGATCGAGCTCCGCGAAGCTCTTCGCGCACGACGGACAGGCGCGACGCGTCGAGAAGATCGAGAGGCCGGCGTTCGCAGCCACTGCGCTACCGCCCTTGGCAGCCTTTTTCGCTACCGGCGCCTTCTTTAATTTGACGCTCTCGTCCAGCAGGTGCACGACGCCCTTGCCGAAGTCGAGCGCCGTCGTCAGCGCTTCACGCAACGCTCGCTCGTTACGTGCCGACACCTGCACGGTCGCGACGGGCAATTCGATCGTGTGCTCCTGGAAACGCGACAGGCGCGGCCAGCTTTGCGTCGGCAGCAACTCGCCGTCGACACGCAGCTGCTCGTAACCTTTCTTCGCCGCCCAAGCAGCGAGATCGGTGTAGAAACCTTTGCGTGCCACGACCAGCGGCGCCAGCAAGGTCACGCTCTTGCCGCGATAGTCCCGGCTGATGCGAGCGAAGATGGACTCGAAGCTCTGCGGCTCGATCGGCACGTCGCAATCCGGGCAATACTGAGTGCCCAGCTTCACGTACAGCAGACGCAGGAAGTGATAGATCTCGGTCAGCGTCGCCACGGTGCTCTTGCGGCCGCCGCGACTGGTGCGCTGCTCGATGGCGACAGTCGGCGGAATGCCGAAGATGGCATCGACATCCGGGCGCGACGACGGCTGCACGAACTGACGCGCATAGGCGTTGAGCGATTCCAGATAACGGCGCTGCCCTTCGCCAAACACGATGTCGAAGGCCAGCGTCGACTTACCGGAACCGGACACACCGGTGACGACAGTGAACTTGTCGCGCGGCAATTCGACGTCGACGTTCTTGAGGTTGTGCTCGCGAGCGCCATGAATGCTGATGGCATTCGCACGCGGACGATGCGCGGACGCGGCGAGCGGCACGACACTGTGCTGATCGGCAATCTTCCAGCCGCTCTCCACCTCGCGCAGCGCCTTGCCGGTGTGAGATCCCGGCACCTTCATCACTTCTGCGGGCGTACCGACGGCGACGATCTCGCCGCCGGCTTCACCGCCTTCGGGCCCCAGATCGATCAGCCAGTCGGACGCGGCGATCACATCGAGATTGTGCTCGATGACCAGCAACGAATGGCCGGCCGCGATCAAGCGACGGAACGCCCGCAACAGCTTCGCGATGTCGTCGAAGTGCAGGCCCGTGGTGGGCTCGTCGAATAGAAACAATTTGCCCGGAGTGGTGTCGTCGGGCCTCGCGGTCGCGCTTTCCGCCAAATGGCCCGCCAGCTTCAAGCGCTGCGCCTCGCCACCGGACAGCGTCGGCACGGGCTGGCCGAGCCGCAGATAATCCAAGCCCACTTCCGCGAGCGGACGCAATGTCGCCAACACTTCGCGTTCGCCAGCAAAGAACTCAACCGCTTCCGACACCGTCATGTCGAGCACGTCGGCGATGCTGCGACCCGGACCGGGCCCGCGATTCAATGTGACTTCGAGGATCTCGCCGCGATACCGCCGCCCGTTGCAATCGGCACAGCGCAGATACACGTCGGAAAGGAATTGCATCTCGACGTGCTCGAACCCGTTGCCGCCGCAGGTCGGGCAGCGACCGTTGCCGGAGTTGAAGCTGAAGGTCCCGATGGTATAGCCGCGCTCCTTGGCGAGCGGCTCGTGCGCGAACAGCTTGCGAATGGCGTCGAACGCGCCGACATAACTGGCAGGATTGGAACGCGTCGTACGGCCGATCGAGGTCTGATCGACCATCACGACCGCGCTGATGCTCTCCGCACCCTTGATGCTGTCATGCTCACCCGGCGCTTCAGTCGGCTTGCCGAAGTGTTTGAGCAGCGCCGGATACAGGACATCTTGAATCAAGGTCGATTTGCCCGAGCCGGAGACACCCGTGACGCAAATCAGGCGTTGCAACGGAATGGAGACGTCGATGCCCTTCAGATTGTGCTGTCGTGCGCCTTTCACGGTGAGCACGGCACTGGGCGAGGACTGAGCGGCAGCCGGCGACACCTCGCTGACCTGCTTGCGCCCGAGCAAATAATCCGCGGTGAGCGAGCGTTCCGCCTTCTTCAATTCGGAGGGCTCGCCGAAGAACACGATCTCGCCGCCCTTCTCGCCCGGACCAGGACCGACATCGATGAGCCGATCGGCAGCCTGCATGACCTGCGGGTCGTGCTCGACGACGACCAGAGAGTTGCCAGCGGCCTTCAGCCGACGCATCACATCGATCACGCGACCCATGTCGCGCGGATGCAAGCCGATCGACGGCTCATCCAGCACGAACAAGGTATTGACCAGCGATGTGCCCAGCGCCGTCGTCAGGTTGATCCGCTGCACCTCGCCACCGGACAGCGTGCGCGACTGGCGATCGAGCGTGAGATAGCCAAGCCCCACATCGAGCAGATATCCAAAGCGCCCGCGAATCTCGCGCAGAACCAGATCGCTCGCTTCGTCCAACGGTGCGGGCAGCGCCAGGCGGTCGAAGAATTGTTTGCAGCGATCGATGGGCAGCAACATCAGCTCGTGAATGCCGATGCCCGGCAGTTCCGCCAACTGCGCGTCGTTCCATTGCACACCGGTGGGCTTGAACCGCAGCTTCTCAGACATCACCGCCTTGGCGTCCGCCTTCGTGCCGAGACGCCACAGCAAGGCGTCGGTTTTCAGTCGCGCACCTTCGCACGCGGTGCATGGCGTGTATGCGCGATACTTCGACAACAAGACGCGAATGTGCATCTTGTAGGACTTGGTTTCGAGCCAGGCAAAAAAGCGGCGCACGCCGTACCACAGCTTGTCTTCCCAGCTGCCCTCGCCTTCGAGCACCCATTGACGCTGCTCCTCGGTCAGCTCGCGCCAGGGCACGTCGATGGGAATGTTTCTCTTGCGCGCGTACTTGATGAGGTCATCCTGGCACTCGCGATAGGCCTCGGTCTGCCAGGGACGGATCGCGCCGCCTTTCAGCGTCTTGCTTTCATCGGGAACGATCAGACCGAAGTCGATGCCGATGATGCGACCGAAGCCCCGGCACGACTCGCACGCACCCAGCGGCGAGTTGAACGAGAACAGGCTGGGCGTGGGCTCGCGATAGTGGATGTCACAATCGGCGCAGTGCAGATCCGACGAGAATCGCCATGTCGCAGCCGTGGCCGGCGGCGCAGTCTCGTTGTCGCTCTTGCGAGCACTGCCATTCGACGCCTCCAACACATGCACCGCGACGCGGCCACGCCCGACGCGCAATGCGGATTCGAGCGCTTCGATCACGCGCTCGCGATCGGTGTTGTCGAAACGGAAGCGGTCCTGAGTCATCTCCAGAACGACGCTCGTCTGCTCTTCCTCAGGGCTCTCGCTCGCCTGCTTCTTTGCAGCCTTCTTTTTGGCGCCCTTGCCCTTGGCGGGCGAGGTCTCGGTGACTCGAGGCGCAATGCGCTGAAACAGGCGCGTGTAACCCTGCTTCTCCAGCAGGCTCAGCACTTCGCCCTCTGCGAAGTTCGCTGGTACCGGCACCGGGAAAGTGACAATGACCCGCGCATCGGCGCGACCGAGCGTTTGCAGACGCTCGCTGAGCTCTTCATAGATGCTCTGCGCGGAGTCGCGCTTCACCGGCGCCGCACACTGACGGCAATACACCTGCGCGGCGCGCGAGAACAGCAGCTTCAAGTGATCGTTGAGCTCGGTCATCGTGCCGACGGTGGAGCGCGAGGTACGCACCGGGTTGGTCTGATCGATGGCGATGGCCGGCGGAATGCCATCGATGCGCTCGACTTGCGGACGGTCCATGCGATCGAGGAACTGGCGCGCGTACGGCGAGAAGGTCTCGACATAACGGCGCTGCCCTTCGGCGTACAAGGTATCGAATACCAGCGAGGACTTGCCGGAACCGGACACGCCGGTCACCACGATCAGCTCCCCGGTGGGCAACTCGAGGTGCAAGTTCTTGAGATTGTTCTGGCGCGCGCCACGGATGACGATGGACTGGGACATGCTCACCAATGGCCAAAGGCCATGAACATTGTAGGAAAAACCGAACCGGGGACCCGGGAGGAGTAGATGCGGATTGTAAGCGCAGCTTCAACCACGCGCTTACTCAGGGGGCGCATTGAATCGCCGAAATCTGTCAGGCACTGTCTGGTTAAAACACCAGCGGCGAGCGATTGGATCAGGCGTCTGGCCCGGAGGTCACCAGCGGCGGCAACGGACAGTGGACCGTCGCGCAGACGGCCCGCAGCAGCTCGGCCTCGCCCAGGGTCAGCTTCTGGTCGTGCGTCACCGTCTTGACCAGTCCCTCCACCAGTTGCTCTTTCATGATGGGCGCCAGCTGATCGAGCCGGCTCAGCGCCAGATCCAGTGGCTGGGCCCACTGCGCCAGAGTGACGAACGACGGCCGCTCCCGGGGCAGCAGGTGATGCACGCCTACTTCGTAGGCCCGACGGGCCGCCGTCGCATCGGCGTGCCCATGCTGCGCAATAACGGAGAACAACACCTGAATATCCTTTTGCACGGCGCGCAACGGCAGCTGCCGAGTGCGGACGACGGGATTCAGATCATCGTTCAGGTGGACTTGCGCCAGCTTGCGAAGCACATAGCTCTGCAACGACACGCGTCCCTCTCGTTGCAGCATGCCGTTGAGCGTGGACATCAGCTGCATGCGCTCATCGCGAGTCAGCTGACGAAGCGCGGGAATTGCCCCCAACAGTGCAGGCATGCGCTGTTCCGGCTCGAGCGAATCCACGGCACTCAACAACTCAGCAATGCTGTCCGCCGCCTGATGGCCCAGCTGCTGACCGATGAATTGCCGCTGCCGCTCTCTCGCCTCGGCATTCGAATCCAGCGCCAGGGCGAGTAACAACGCGCGCGCCGGATACGCATGGTGACTCGCGGCCACGACGGCGGCAGGCAGCGATTTGCGAATGTCCCGCGCCACTTGCATGTGAATCGTGCCGGGATTGCCGACCAATCCAGCAACCGTGGCCGACGCCATTACACCGGGCACATTGATCAGCGAATCCAACCGCTCCGCCGATGTTTGTTTCGTAGTTGCGTCAGCTTTCCTCTGCTCGGCGACGCGCGCCATCTCCGCTCGGGCACGCTCGAACTCCTTCGGATCGAAGCGCGGATCGATGGCCTTGAGCCGCGCTTCCAACGGCGGATGCGTAGCGAAGAACCGGCTCATGCCGGGCGCAAACAACATATGCGCGACTTCCTCGACTTCCGGATTGCCGATTTTCGAACCGCCCGACACCGCGCCGATTTTCACCAGCGCGCCACGCAAGCCAGTGGGATCGCGCGTGAACTGCACAGCCGACGCGTCCGCCAACGCTTCGCGACGACGCGAAACGGCGGCCTGAATCAAGCGCCCGAAGAACAGCCCGATGTAGCCGATGGTCAACACCGCAAAGGCCACGACAACCACCGGCGCCGCTTTCTTCGAATCGCGACCGCCGCCGCTGAAGCGCAACACGGTGCGCCCGATCAGCGCGATCACCAGCAAGCCGAACAGCAGTCCCATCAGGCGAATGTTCAGCCGCATGTCGCCATTCAGGATGTGACTGAACTCGTGCGCGATCACGCCCTGCAGCTCGGCGCGACTCAACGTCTCGAGCGTGCCGCGGGTGACACCGATCGCCGCGTTTGCAGGATTGTGACCGGCGGCGAACGCGTTGATGCCGCGCTCCTGCTCCAGCAGATAAACCTCCGGCATGGGAAGGCCGGAGGCAATGGCCATTTCCTCGACCACGTTGAGCAGTCGTCGCTGCTGTGGATCAGTGGTGTCAGGCGAGACTCGCACGCCACCCAGCGAACGAGCGACCACGCCACCGCCGCCACCGAGCAGCGCCGACTTGTACATGCTCGCAAAACCGAT
This sequence comes from Steroidobacter cummioxidans, assembly GCF_003104955.1. Classification (NCBI taxonomy): domain Bacteria; kingdom Pseudomonadati; phylum Pseudomonadota; class Gammaproteobacteria; order Steroidobacterales; family Steroidobacteraceae; genus Steroidobacter; species Steroidobacter cummioxidans. The sequence continues at coordinate 161,785 of NZ_LSRW01000009.1, forward strand.
GATGGCTGCGACCACCGCGGTGGTCACCACCACCGTACGAGGATGGGCGCCGATCCACTCCATCAGTGTCGGCGCGTGCCCGTACAGGTTCTCTTCGGCCTGCACGAACACGACGACCACCACCAGGTTCACGGCCACGACCACGCTGATGACCGCAAGCGCGAACAGCACGACGAGCAAGCGCGACGTGCGTCGCGACTGTTCCTGTCGCTCGAAAAAATTCATGCGCGTGACCTGCGCCGACCGGTCGTTGTTAGAACTTCACCACCGGCACCGCGCGCTTCTCGGGCGATTCGATCTCCAGCAACTGCGCCGGCAGGAACGCGAACATGTTCGCGACGATGCTGTTCGGGAACATTTCGCGGGTGTTGTTGTACGTCATGACGGCATCGTTGAACGCCTGCCGTGCGAACGCGACTTTGTTTTCGGTCGAGGTGAGCTCTTCCGACAGCTGCATCATGTTCTGATTGGCCTTGAGATCCGGATACGCCTCCGCCAGCGCGAACAGTCGGCCGAGCGCGCCGCTCAGCGCGTTCTCGGCGCCGGACAGCTGCTGGACGGCATTGGGATCGGTCGGATTCGCGGCAGCGTTCTTCAAGCCCGTGACCGCGGCGTTACGAGCCGTGATGACTGCTTCGAGCGTCTCGCGCTCGTGCTTCATGTAGCCCTTCGCCGTTTCCACCAGGTTGGGAATCAGGTCGTGCCGACGCGTGAGCTGCACGTCGATCTGCGCGAACGCGTTCTTGTACGCGTTCCGGCCGCCAACCAGTCGGTTGTAGATGGAAACGAAGAAAATCGCGATCACGACGATGACGACGAAAACGATCCAGCCCATCTGACGACCTCCACGGCAAATGCCGCATCAAAGCATACCGAATGCGCGCGGCTCACAGCAGCATCGCCGGCCAATGGCCGCCGGCGACCGGCAAACGGCGCTCGCCGGCACCGGCGAGTGACTCAGTTCACAGCTTGCAGGCGAGCCTCGGCCGCCAGCGCGCTTTCCAACCAGGCCTGCACCGCGCCGCTGGCGATCTGACCTTGCAACCATCGATCGACCCGGCCGCGCAGCGCCTCGTCTTGCGGCAGCAAGATCGCTTTATCACCGCGCGTGAACGTAGCCGAAGTTGCGCGACACAGGCGCTTATCACGCCGCGTCTGCAAGTCGACTTCGACGTCATCCGTCACCATGACATCGGCGCGACCGCCCGCAATCTCGGCAAAGATCGTGCGATTGTCCGGGTGCACAGTGACGTGTGCGTGACTCAGCCGCTCGCGCACGAACTGTTGATTGGTCCCGCCCGGATTGACGACGACACGCACGTCGGGCCGGTCAATCTCTTCGACACTGTCGAAGCGCGACTCGGTGCCACAGCGGACGATGGGAGTCTTGCCGCCCTGATGATAGGGAACGGAGAACGCCGCCACCTTGGTACGTTCGGGCGTGATGCTGACTCCGCCAAGCGCCACATCGAAACGCCCGGCCTGATAGTCCCGCATCAGCGTGCTCCAAGTCGTGCTCACGAACTGAGGCTGCGCGCCCAGCGACTTTGCCAATGCCTCGCCCATCTGCACATCCGCGCCGGACAGCTCGCCACCGCGCTCTAACGTAAACGGCGCGTAATCGCCGGTCATGCCTATGCGAAGAACTTTGCTCGCCTTGATTCGCTCGCGCGCCGGCATCGCAGCCGGACGCAACTTACTCACCGCTGTCAGCAACGCTCGTTGATCGTCCTGTCGCAGACCAGGCATGGCAATCTTCGCGGCCTGCGATTGATAGCGCGCGGCAAAGTCATCGCTCATCAGCTCGGGCAGGGCGAGATAGATGGCGTGCAGCAGTTCGTTACCTAAGCGGTCCAGCTGCGGACGCAGCTCCTGCTGCAAATCCCTCACGGCCTCATCGGTCGACTTCCGAGCCTGCCACGTCGCAATGAAATGCTCCTGCACCTCGCTGGCCATGCGGATCTGTAGTGCGAACAACTCACGAGCCGACGCGGCATCGATACCGAGGCGCTGGGCTTGGGCGACAGTCGCGTCCAGGACTTGCTGCTCGCGAGCCGCATCGGTGACGGGAGCGTTGTTGGCGTACTTCCACGCGGCGACCGCACGCATCAGCTCGAGGCGCTGCTGCATGAGATCGAACACTCGCGCCACTTCATTCGGCCCGGTAAAGCTCGCCGCGGCGGCAACGCTCGCCGTGAACAACATCGCCAGCGCCACGCAAATACGCTTGTGCAGAGACATGCCCCCTCCTCGAGACGAGGAAATGTAGCACTTCACGCCAACAAAAAACCCGCCGGACGGCCGGCGGGTTCGTTCGAATCGAATCTTGGATTGCTTAGCGGCGCGGGCCGAACAGATCGAACAGTCGGCTCAACAGCGTCGGCTCGAATACATCGACGTCCATGGTCGTGTGCATGACCGGCACATCGGCCAGATTGACGCGAATCTCGTCCTCTCCGCGCGGCTTGGAGAAGTCATACACCCGAGTGGTCGCCGCAGCAGGGCGACGGACCTGGGGCTGGGCGGGACTGGCGGCGCTCATCGATTCCTCCAAAGAGATCCATGGGGAGAGTCGCGCGCAGCCTAGAGGAACCCATCGAGTCGCCGTGTGAGGCAAATCACGTTCGCACGTCACGCGCGATGCTCGAATGCGGCATCCTGAAGCCGTGCAGTTTTATGTCGTGCGCTTGTCGCCGACGACAGACGACGCACCCTCTTGCGCTCGGCCCTGAAATACAGAACGTTGCACCAATGTTGCCCACCTCGAGAATTCCGCTGTTCATCGCAACGCTGCTGCTCGCAGCCAGCTGTTCGAAAGAACCCTCGCCAGCGACAGCACCAAGCCAACCGCTAGTCGAACGCAGCGCTGCCGATCCCGTGCCAGCACCGAACGAAGAGTTTCGTGGCTCGTCTGCGCCCGGCGGCATCGCCGCGACTTATCGCGCCAGATTCAAGGAAGGGAAGATTCAGAGCCTGGAGGAAACACGCCCGGCCACGTCTCAAACCGGCACCTATGAATTTCTCGGCGCGCGTCTGATGTCGTATCGGGGCGCCGCGCTCAACTCGAACGACAGCATCGAGCTGCAGTTCGATGAGCAAGGCAAAGTGCTGCAGGCACGAGCCGGTGATAAAGCCGTGAGCGCTGAAGAAATCACGGCTATTCGTGATCGCGCCCAATCGTTACGCAGTCACGCAGTCTCTCAATACAGCGTGAAGGGACACGAGCAGATTTCAATCCCGCCGCAGCGGTAGACGAATCTCTACCTGCAAACCGCCAGTAGCTACGTTCTGAGCCCGCACCTGGCCCTGATACAAACCGACCACCCGTGCAGTAATCGCCAGCCCGATGCCGGTGCCGCCCGAATCTCGATCGCGCGACTCAGCGACTCGATAGAAGGGCTCGAAGATGCGCGCCAGTTCCGTCTCAGGCACGCCCGGGCCATGATCCTGGATCGTGATCAAAGCATCGCGATGCTCACGGACCAGCGACACGGCGACTGCCGAGCCCGGCTTGGTAAAGCGCACGGCGTTGCGCAGGACATTCTCGATGGCGCTGCGCATGAGATCGTGATGACCGTTGAGCCAGAGGCTTTCGCCCGGCGTCCAGTCCACGTTCTTATCGGCGGCGCTTGCTTCCAGGCGCGCGTCATCCACGACCTCGTTCACCAACGTAGTGACGTCGATGGGCTCGAGCGGCAGCGTCGGCTTGTACGAGCGCAGCTGCGACAGCTGCAAGATCTGACCAATCAAAATATCCAGACGCTCGGCTTCCAGCTCGATGCGGTCCAGCTGTTTGACGATGTCCGCTTGCGGCCGGCGTGCCAGACCCGACGCCACTCGGAGCCGAGCCAACGGTGAGCGCAACTCATGTGACATCGCGCGCAGCAAATCTTCTCGCGACGCGATCAGCGTGCGAATGTGATCTGCCATGGCATCGAAGTCCCGCGCCAGCACGCCAAGCTCGTCGCGCCGACTCGAGAAGTCCTCGCCTACTCTGGAATCCAGATTCCCCGCCGCCAGCGAGCGTGCGCTCGATTGCAATCGCTCCAGTGGCTTGCTGATGTAATGCGCCAGCCACCAGCACACCAGGCCGCTGATCACCAAGGCGAACGCGAACACGACCAGTCGCACGTCCGACGCCTGCAACGGACTGATTGGCGAGCGCTGCCCGATCATTACTGTATAAACCGTACCGTCGCGATCGGTGAACAGCGGCGTCAGCAACAGCGGATCGTCGCGACCGTTGGGCGGCGGCTCGCGACCGAAGAAGCCCGCGTCCTTCAGGCGGTTCGCGTAGCTGCGATAAGTGGGCGGTAACGGCCGTTGCAGAATGTCCTGACCGTCCGGACGCACGACGTAAATGCGCCGACCCGGATAACGGTCCTCGGCACTGTCGATCCAGCGATGGAGATCCTGCATGCCGCCGACCAGCAGCCGATTCGATGCTTCCGAAGCGAGTTGTCGAATGTTCGGCGAAGCCGTTTGATCGCGCTGAAAACGATACCAGGCGACCGCTGCGGTGGTGGCGAGCACCAGCAGGGTCGCCACCCAGAAAGACAGAAAGATGCGTAGGAACAGCGAGCGCACTGCGTTCTCAAACGCTCAAACACGTTGCTCGGCACGCGCTTCGCCGATGGCGATCAGCACGTAGCCCGCGCCTCGAATGCTACGAATCTCCGGCAGACCGTTCTCGCCCAGGCCGAGCTTGCGACGCAGGTTGCTCACATGAGTATCGATGCTTCGGTCGTAAGGCGTAAGGCGCCGACCGAGCACGCGCTCGGTCAGCGACTCGCGCGATTGCACTTGTCCGACCGCTCGCATCAACACTTCGAGCAACCGCAGCTCGGTGCCGGTCAGGCGCACCGACTGGCCCGACAACGTGACTTCGAACGTCGCGGGATCGAGGCGCAGCGGCCCAACGCTCACGGGATGCGCCGGCGTATCGGCGTCACGCGGCGAAAAGCGCCGGAGCACGGCACGCACCCGAGCCACCAGCTCGCGCGGATTGAAGGGTTTCGACAGGTAATCGTCGGCACCCAGCTCCAGACCCACGATGCGATCCACGTCCGCACCGTGTGCCGTCAGCATGATGACGGGAACCGACAGGCTGTGACGCAGACGGCGCAGCACTTCGAAGCCGCTGAGCGACGGCAACATCACATCCAGAATGACCAGATCGAACGGATGCGACTCGCCGGTCAGGCGCTCCAGGGCCTCAGCGCCATCGCGCACGATGGACACCTGAAAACCCTCGCCGGTCAGATACTCGGTGAGCATCTGACCCAGCTCGCGGTCGTCATCAACGATCAGTACAGAAGCAGGCAAGGTCATGGTTCGATCCATAGGCGCGCGGCTGAAGTCCGGAGCCCGCCCGGGATGCGGGCGCCGCTGGACCATGGCATATCGAAAAAGCGTCGGTTGCGAAGTTTCGTCAAGTTCTGTCTACAACCCCGCCGGACGATACTTGGTTTTACGCAACTGCGTCGATGCAAGCCGTTGCCCTACAGCGTCCGAGCAACATTTTCCGTCCGTGGCCGCCGGCGGAACCCCGTTTTACGGCGCCGCGTTCACTTGCGGGCCCGCGACAGACAATAGCGACGAGACAGGCTTATTCGGATCAAAAAGGAGACGATCATGACCAAATCGATTGCATTCCTGGCGGCCGCCTTGCTGACCGTGACGGCGTACGCCGGCGACAACAAGGACAAGAAGGACCACTCGATGAAATCCTCCGCGATGACCTTCGATTCGCTCGACAAGAATGGCGATGGCCAGTTGAGCAAGACCGAAGCCGCGGCTGACAAGTCCCTGGCGGACAGCTTCGCCTCGGCCGATACCAATGGCGATGGCTATCTGAGCAAGACGGAATACACAGCTCGCACCAAGAGCTGATCGGCCGCTGCGCTCAATGAACTCCCCCTACCGCACCCGTGAGTGCGGTAGGGTCGGGTCGTCTCTGCTACCCTTGATCCATGGCCGTACCCTGGATACAGATCGTGCAGCTCGTGCCGTCCATCCTCGATGTGTCGCGCGAGTTCTTGAAACGCACCAAACAAATGCCGCCGCCCGAGGCAGTGCCGCTATCGCAAGACAGCGGCGAGCTGGTCGAGCGCATCCTGCGGCTGGAAGAAAACGAGCGGCGTCAGGCCGAGCTGGTCAGCGAGATGGCTCAGCAACTGGCGAATTTGACGCGTGCCCTGACTGCCCTGCACCGGCAGTCGCTGTGGCTGGGTGGCACCGCAGTGGTGGCCATCGTCGTCGCCGTGATTGCGATCGGGATGGCCGCCGGCCGCTGAATCGATCCGTAGCTGCTACTTCGCGCCCGCCTGATACAACGGCAGCACGAGCGGCACATTCTTTTCGAGATCCCGAATGCGCGACTCGCCCGAGGGGTGCGTGCTCAGGAATTCCGGTCCACCGCCGCCACCCGCCTTGCTCATCTTCTGCCACAGCGTGACGGCCGCGTTCGGGTCGTAACCCGCGCGCGCCATCAGCTCGAGGCCAATGCGATCCGCTTCGGCTTCCTGTTCACGACTGTGCGGCAGCGTGAACGTCACAGCCGAAACCTGACTGGCGATCTGCATGGTCGTCGCCTCTCCGCCGGTCGCGACGGCCACGCCGGCCAGCACAGCCTGTTCGGCATACGCACGAGACAAGCGTTCGCGCGAGTGCTCACGCAGGGCGTGAGCGATTTCGTGACCGATGACTGCGGCCAGCTCCGCATCGGTCGGTTTGATCGTATCGATCAGCCCGGTGTAGACCATGATCTTGCCGCCGGGCATGCAGTACGCGTTCACGTCCTTGGACGTCTCCACGTTGACTTCCCAATGCCAGCTGGGCGCGTCCGGACGGAAGATCGCGGTTTGCGGAATCAACCGCTGCGAAATCTTCTGCACGCGGTCGTAGGCCTGTTTGTCCGTGTTCAACGAGCCGGCCTGGCGCGCCTTGTTCAGTTCCTGGTCGTAAGCAACCTTGGCGCCCTCGTCCACCTTCTCGGACGACACTGCCATCAGCTGCTTGCGCGTGACACCGATCGCGCCCGGCTGAGTGGTCTGGACGCTTTGGCAGGCCGTGACCAGGATGGCGGCGGCGACAACGAGCAGGGAACGTATGCGCATGGGAATCCTCCGGTGGGGACGGATTTTAAATCTGTCCCCGAGATCTGTCCCCTCTAATGTCACTATTGCTTGGGGGGTTCCTGCTTCGGCGCTTCCTGCTTGGGCGCCTCGGGATTGCCGTTGGTCGCGTAGCGCGCCAGGCGCTGCAGCTGCCCACCCAGCACTTCATCGACGATGGGCGCCCAATCCGCCAGCGGCCGATCGGCAAAGCCACCCACGTTATATGTGAACGTGATGCGCGAGCCGCCCGCCGCCGACTCGATCTGCCACGTCATCACGCCGTTGACGCCGAACTCCTGCAAAGGCCCGAGCGCGCCATGGACTCGCAACGTCTTCGCCGGCTGCGCATACACGACCGTGCCGTGCTCGATGCCGGCATACAAACTCAGCTTCTCGCAGAAACAACCGCGCACGAAGGGATCGAGCGACAGATTGCGCGCATCGCCTGAATACGTGTGCTCGGGATCCCACCATTTCGCGATGTCCGACAGCGCGGCCCAGATGACCGGCGGCGCGACATTCGGCGCCTCGGCGATGTGGCGCAGATTGAAGCCATTCGGCCCGGCACTGACGATCTCCGCTCGCGCTGCGCCGGCCACCGACCAGGCACCCAGGACAGCCACTGCGATCAGGCATGCTCGCATTATTGTTTCCTCTCCAGGGCAACCGCTTCAGGGCGCGCATGGTAATCCCTGCCAGTCAAGGATGGTACGCTAGCGCCCATGAGCAAGAAAAAAAGCCACACACCCAAGAAGTCAGGCAATGCCGCCTTGCCCGAGGCGCACGTGCAGACTCCGACGGTGAGCGAGCAGGACGCGCGCCAGGCCGTCGAGACCCTGTTGCGCTGGGCCGGCGAAGATCCGTTGCGCGAAGGCTTGCGCGACACGCCCAAGCGCGTCGTCAGCGCCTATCGTGACTGGTTTTCCGGCTACCTGAGCGACCCGGCCGACTATCTGCGCCGCACCTTCGAGGAAGTCGAAGGTTACGACGAGATGATCGTGCTGCGGGACATCGAGTTCGAAAGCCACTGCGAGCATCACATGGCCCCCATCATCGGGCGCGCGCACGTGGGCTACCTGCCCACCAACAAGGTCGTGGGCATCAGCAAGCTGGCTCGCGTCGTCGACGGTTACGCGCGGCGCTTCCAGGTCCAGGAAAAGCTCACGGCGCAAATCGCCCGCTGCATCAACGACGTGCTCAAGCCGCGGGGCGTGGGTATCGTGATCGAAGCCATCCATCAATGCATGACCACTCGCGGCGTGCACAAGCGCGGCGTGTCGATGATCACCAGCAAAATGCTCGGCGACTTCCGCGAAGACGCCCGCACCCGCAACGAGTTCCTGCGCTTCATCGACATCTCCAACACCTAGTGTCGGCGGCGCACATTTAACACTCGGCCTCAGGGAGTCCCGCAATTCCTGGCGAGCACGTCGCGAGTGTGACGGCGTTCTCGTTTGCAACTCCGTCACAGTCCTAGCATCCCGAACCGTTGGCTTCGTAGAACAACGACGATCGGATGCAGAGGTCAGATGTGAACGCGGCGGCCGAGACGACGATGCTGGACCCTCAACCCCACCCCGTCCGAGTACGCGCCGAGCACATCTCCCTCGACACGGGCCATGACGACGACGGTCTCGTTGCATCGAAGAAACGTCCGCATCGCTCGACCCGCATGAGCTACACGCTCACCAGCAAGCTGCGTGGCTGCGCTACGCACCTGGGCTTGCTCGACGAGCATTTCCTGTCCGTGCAGCTGACGCGGCCCGACATCGAGCCGCGCAAATACGATTTCGATCTGCGTTTCGCCAATGCCAAGCCGGTGATCGTGCGTCACATCGCCTGGTTCTGGCTGGCGCTCGCCATCAGCCTGGCGGCACTCGCTACGTGCGCCCTGTGGCTGTTGTGGCCCAAGAGCGCCGCCGAATGGATCCATCCCGTGCCACTGACCGCAGTGATCGCGTTGCTCGCATCCGCCGCAGCGGTGCTGATGTTTCTACGGCGCACCACCGAATCGCTCGAGTTCATCAGCGTGCACGGCGGTGTGACGTTGGTGAGTGTGACCGGCGCGATCGGCAGCGCGCGCGAGGGCAAGAAATTTTTCATCGAGCTCATCAAGAGCATCAATGCCGCGAAGGTTGCGCGGCCGCAGCCGCCTCATCAATTCCTTCGCGATGAAATGCGCGAGCACCATCGATTGCGCGAGCTGGGGGTGCTGACACAAGCGCAGTATGAGATGAGCAAGTCGCGCATCCTGGCTTCACACTAAGGCGCAGCGCGCAGAGCGAAGCGCTCCACGTCGATCTCCGCACGCAGCGGCAAATGATCCGACGCTCGTTTGGCGAGCGCCGTGCTGTGCACCTTCACTGAAACGATGGCCTGCACCGGCCGCACCCAGATCCTGGTCAGCGCCAGAAACGGCCAGAACGACGGGAATTCCGGCGGCGCCAGCGCTTCGCCCAGAATCTTATGTGCATCTCGCAACGTGCCCGCGTGCGGAAACCATTCATTCATGTCGCCGAGCACGACGGTTGGATGCTCGGGCGGTGACGATGCGATCGCCGCGAGTAACTGCCGCCATTGAAAGCGACGCTCAGAGCGGCTCAGCCCGAGATGCGTGGCGATGATGCGCAGTGCGCGCCCACCGACATCCAGCTCGACATCGATCGCACCGCGCGGCTCCAGCCATTTGCCGAAGCTCAAATCATGTCGATGCACACTGACGACGGGGAACCGGGTCAGCAATGCATTCCCGTATTCGCCGCTATGTCGCACGATGCGCAGGCCGGGAATCGCGGCCATGTCCATGGCCTCGGATAAGTATTCCAGCTGCTTCGAGTCCTCTTCGTCGCCAGGCTCGTTGTCGACTTCCTGCAGCGCATAGATGTCGCAGTCGAGTTCCTTGAGCACCTCCGCGATGCGCGCGGGCGAGCAACGCCGGTCGAGCCCGACGCAGCTGTGAATGTTGTACGAACCGATGGAAATGCGGCGCACGCCGGGCGCTGGCGCCTCGGCCGCTTCGTTCGGCACTTCGGCCTCAGACAATGCGCGCGTCGCTGACGCCATGTCGCGTGGACGTTGATGCTGCTGAGAGCAGCCAGCGGCGCACCAGCCATGAGGCGCCGACGAGCAACAACAGCACGAAGGCGATCGCCCAATAGTTGATGCGTCGAGGATCATCCAGCCAGGTCGACAGCTGATCGCCGAATACCGTCGACGTGAGCGTGCCCGGCAGGATCCCGATCGCCGTCCCTAGCAAGAACTCCCACATACGCATGCGAATCGCGCCCGCGACCACGCCTTCCACCGCGAAGGGCGCCAACGGCACCAATCTCAGCGCCGTCATCGCGAGCAGACCGCGACGACGCAGTACCTGCAGAATCTTGTCCAGCTTCGCACCGGCCATGCGCCGTACCGTGCTTGGGTTGAGCCGCTTGCCCGCGACGTAGCTGGTCCAGGCGGCCACTTGAATGCCCGTCATCGCGATGACGAAACCCCAGATCGGACCGTACGCAATGACAGCAAACAAGGTGATGAGCGGTCTTGGAAACATCACATACGACGCCGGCGTGAACGCGAGCACTGTCACAATCGGCACCCACCAGGTCTGACCGACTTCGCGCGCCCACCCCATGATGCGGTTGCCTTCGAGATAGACCGACAGCGGCGTGAACTTCCACAGCGCGGTCAGTGCAATCACCAGGGCCGCGATTCCTGCCAGCTTGCCCCACGACGGGCCGGTGGGCCCCGCCGACGACTCGGCATCCTCGGACCGGCTGGTCACGAACGCGTCCGCGTGCTGATCCGCCATGGTCGTCTCGGGGTCTGGCGCGCTGAAGATCTGCGCGAGATCCGCAAGCCCGACCGGCTTCTCGGGATCGGCGACGCTGATCACACTAAGCAGCGTGTCCGACACCTGCGGCAAATCGGTCAGCGGCTTCAATGTGCGGTCGTCGCGATGCAGCCGATCGATCGCATCACGCAAATTGCCGGCATTCGCAATCGCTTCGCTCACCACCTCCACCTCGAAGCCCAGGTGCTCCGCGAGCAGCAGCGAGCGCAGACTGCAAATCTGCTCCTGTATGTCTTCTCGCCCGCGCGCCTCGACAGTGAGGTCGCACTCGGTGTCGAGCCCCATCGAACGGTTCGCCAGATTCGCCGACCCGATGCGCACCATGTCATCGTCGATCACGATCATCTTGGAATGAACGTCGATGCAGGTGCCGGCCTTCAGGCCATCGATGAACGGATAGTAGACGCGGAAACGCTTGTATCGATCGGCATCGAGCAGCTTCTGTATCAGGCGCTTGCGCAGCGTCTGCATGGTGAGCTCTTCCAGCCAGCCATGACTCAGCTCGCGCAATACGACGATGACCTCAGGCCCCTCGGGCTCGGCGAGCCGCGCAGCCAATGCATCGCCCACCTTATCGGCGGTGAAATACTGGTTCTCGATGTAGATGCTGTTTCTGGCGGCGGCGATCATGTCGAGATACAGCGCCTCGACTTCTCTGACACCGGCATCGCCATTGACCTCGGGCGCGGTGCGCGAGATGCCAATCTGCACATCGTTGAGATGCGCAGTCAACGACTGCGGCCAGCGGGACGCTTTCATCTCCTCCGCCGCGGCCTTGCGCCGAAACACTCGTCGCTGTGCTGCCGGCGGCCGGAGCGTCTCGCCGGTAGCCTTGCGCCAGCGTTCACGCACCAGATCGCCCAATGCCATCGCAGCGTCGCCTTCGACGGCCATCATCAAATCGTGGAACGGCGGGTACGCCGCGCCTTTCATGTTCCGATGCTGATTGTCCGGCGAGTGCTCGTTGGTGTCCCAGCGGCGACAAGTCAGATCGATGCCGCCATTGAACGCGACTGCATCGTCGATCACCACGATCTTCTGGTGATGCGAGCCGCCGGTGGGATGCGTGTTGTCATAGCGGAAATGCACGCGGCGATGCGGCTTCCAACCCAGACCGTAAAACGGCGCCCACTCACGATCCAGTCCGAAGATCATCGGGTAGTCCCAGATCAGGATGTGGATGTGCAGATGCCGGTTACGGCGCGCCAGGCCGTTCAGGAAATCGCCCAGTTCCAGCTCGCAATCGCTCGGGTCCCGGCACAGCAGGCGCGTGCGGCTGTGGAAGTCCCAGCCGGAGATCAGGATGGAGCGCTTGGCATGGCGCGCAGCTTCGACGAATGCGCGGAAGTAGTTATCGCCATCGACCACAAACGCGGCGCGCCGCGCCTGCTCCACACGCCAGCAATTGCGGCCGGGCTGAAGCAATGTCGATGGTGCAGCGGGCACGGTCATGATCGCTGGCGGTTTGCAAAAATGGCAAAGGGTGTCGGCGAAACGCTTGCACCGCCGGGCCGGTTCCAACAATCAACGCGAGCCGCCGTTTTGGCCGATCAGTAGCCGCGGGTTACGTCCACCACTGACAGCATTTTGTCGCCGGTCGAATAGCGCTTCACGTTCTCGCTCACGACCTGCAGCGGGGCTTCGGCACCCAGGTCCGAGGCCGCCGACACGTGCGGCGTAATGATGAGGTTCGGCGCTTTCCACAAGGGATGATCGGACGGCAGCGGCTCGGGATCGGTGACATCGAGCGCGGCACCCGCAATGGTGTTGTTGTTGAGCGCAGCGACCAGATCCGACGTCACCACGCTGGCGCCACGCGCGACGTTGATAAAATACGCCGTCGACTGCATCTTTGCGAACAGCTCGGCGTTGAATATTCCTCGCGTCTCCGGCGTCAGCGGCGCGGTGTTCACCACGAAATCGGCTTCGGCGGCCAGTTTCGGCAATTCATCGGCCAGCCCGACATAGCTCACGAAGTCAGGACCGCTGCGACCGCTGTGGCGAGTCGCTGTGACCTTCATGCCCAGCGCATGCGCACGCTTCGCGACTTCAGTGCCGATACCACCGAGACCGACGACCAGCATGGTTTTGCCATCAACCACCGCAGCACGACCCGCCGGCAGCCGCGGCAGCCATCTGCCTTGCGCCTGCGCGGGAATATAAACGTCGAATCCGCGAGTGAGCGCCAAGGTCATTGCAATCACATGCTCGGCAATGACCGGGCCAGAGATGCGCTGCATGTTGGTGACCAGGATGTTTCGTTCCCTGACGCCCGGCACGGACACACAATTCTCGACACCGGCGCTCACCAGCTGGATCCATTGAATGGACTTGCCGGCCTCGAGCACTTCGGCGTCGCACACACCGATGGTCGCATCGATGCTGGCAATCTTTGCCTTGGCTTCGGGCGTGCCCGCCACGATGAATTCAACATCGGGCGCAGCGGTCTGCAGCGCCGGACCGAGCCGCGCCGCCTGTCCGCCGATCAGAATGCGCTTGGGCTTGCGCCAGCCCTTGCGATCCTTCACCGGCGCGTCGGCCTCCTGCAAGCCGTAGCGCTGGATCACGTTGGAAGCGGAATTTTCCGCGGCGTCGACCGACGCCATGAGCAAAACAGTGAGGCAGGCGCCAGCCACGAGCGAGCGACAGTTCATCCGCATCCTCCGCTTCAATCCCTGGTTAATTGGTCAGGCGACGCCGTTCTTCTTGAACCAGGCCAACGCTCGTTGCCAGGCGTCCTTGGCGTCGGCTTCGACGTACGACGGCCGATAGTCGGCGAAGAACGCATGCGGCGCGTCCGGATACACGATGATCTCGGAGCCCACCTTTGCCTTCTTGAGCGCGTCACGCATCTGCTCGACGCTCTGCAGCGGAATGCCTTGATCCTTGCCGCCATACAGGCCGAGCACCGGCGCCTGCAAATCAGCGGCAATGTTTACCGGATGTTTCGGCTGATTGTCGGTGGGATCGCCGACCAGGCGCCCATACCAGGCCACACCCGCTTTGAGCTGTTTGCTGTGTGCGGCGTACAGCCACACGATACGGCCGCCCCAGCAGAACCCGGTGATGCCGAGCTTGGCGACATCGCCCTTGCCGGACTTCTGCGCGAAATCGACGGTCGCATCCAGATCGCCCATGACCTGCTCATCGGGCACCTGGGCGACGATGGGACGGATCTCGTCGATCGACTTGAGCTTGGAAACATCGCCCTGGCGGTAATACAGCTCCGGCGCGATCGCGAAATAACCCAGCTTGGCAAAGCGACGGCAAATATCCCTGATGTGCTCGTGCACGCCGAAAATTTCCTGCACCACCAGGATGACGGGGAACGGGCCGCCCTTGGCGGGCATGGCTCGATAGCCGGGAATGGTTTGATCGCCGACCGGGATTTTCACGTCGCCGGCGTCGAGACCTTTGCTGTCGGTGCTGATGGTCGCGGCGCCGATCGGCTGCACGGCAAGTGCGAAGCCGGCGGCGGCCAGGCTGCCGGCCATCATGTGGCGGCGGTTCAGCTCCAGGCGCGAGAACACGTTGACGATATCGGTCTGCACATCCCGGCTCATGGCATTCCCCTGCTTCGATGATTGCAACCGCACGAGTGTAACGACGTGCCCGCGGCCTGCAAAGAATCGGCGACATCTGTCGCCGTGCGCGAAATTCAACAAACCCGCGCCGTCGAGACTGTAGTCCGCGCAATTTCTGACCAGACACAATTGACTCCGCAATGACTCGACGAAGCGGCAAATAAGTCCACTGATTTGCCTTGAAAAGCCCACCTCGGCGCGCGGCCATGCATGTCTCGCGTTGGCTCGAATGGCAAGGATTTCCATGTTGACAGCGTTGGCCAATTGCCCCATGTTCGCGCCCGCTCGAACAAGGATTGTCACGCGCCACTGGTGCAGCGGCGCTCTATCAGGGGGTCGTAACATGGAAGGACGACAAAGGTCCGAAGGATCTGCCGCGCGCTGGTTGTTTGCCCTACTGCTGATTTGCAGCCTGGGCATGACACAGCAAGTCTTCGCTCAAGCGGCTGGCTGTCAGATTACTTACACCAAGACGTGGGAAGGCGGTAACGGCTTCGGTGCCGACATCGCCATCCTGAACACCGGTCCGGCCATCACCAACGGCTGGACATTGCAATTCACATTCCCCAATGGCCAGCGCATCCAGAACGGTTGGCCGGTCACGTTCTCGCAGGCCGCCGGCAGCGCGCAGGTCACCGTCTCGAGTAACGCGGCGTGGAATCAAAGCATCGGCAGCGGCGCGACCTTTACTGCCGGTTTCAACGGCACCTTCACGACGACGAATTCGACGCCGACCAATTTCACATTGAACGGCACGGCCTGCACAGGCGGCGGCACCGGCGGTAACACGGCGCCCATCGTGAGTTTGACCAGCCCGACCAGCAGTCAAACATTTCCTGCCGGCTCGACCGTGACGCTCGCGGCCAATGCAAGCGATCCAGGTGGCGCGGTGACTCGCGTCGAGTTTCGCGTGGATGGCAATTTGGTGAATACCGACACCACTTCGCCCTACAGCTTCAACGTGACCGGCCTCGCTGCCGGCAATCACACTGCGCAAGCCACCGCATTCGACAATGGCTCGCCCGCGCTGAGCACGGCGACTGCGGCTGTGCCATTTACGATTCAAGGAACAGTGCAGCCCACGATCGTTGCGAGCCCGACGTCGCTGACGGTCGCAGGCGGCGCGAGCGGCACGGCGACATTACGACTGAACGCCGCGCCTGCGAGCAGCGTGACCGTCACGCTCACCCGTTCCGGAAGCACAGCGATCACCGCCAGCCCGACGTCGATCACATTCAACAGCGGTAACTGGCAGAGCGGCGTGAATGTGACGTTCAGCGCTGCGAGTGGCACGGCCGCCGCAACCTCGACGTTCACGGCCGCCGCGAGCGGCTACACCTCGGCCACGGTCTCGGTGACACGCAGTGGCGTCGTTACCGGCCGAGTCGACAATCCATATGTCGGCTCCGGTGTTTATAACAATCCGCAGTGGCGGGCGAATGCGGCCGCGTCCGGCGGTAGCGCGATCTCGATGCAGCCCACCGGCGTGTGGCTGGATCGCATCAGCGCAATCGCCGGCAACAGCAGCCCCACGACGGGCAGCATGGGACTGGTCGATCACTTGAATGAAGCACTGACGCAAGATCAGGCGAACGGCGCCACGCCGATGACCATTCAGATCGTGATCTACAACCTGCCCGGCCGCGACTGCTCCGCGCTTGCGTCCAATGGCGAACTCGGACCCAACGATCTGCCCCGCTACAAGACGGAGTACATCGACGTGATCGCCGGCATTCTGCGCCGGCCAGCGTACGCGAACCTGCGCATCGTGCTGATCATCGAGATCGACTCGCTGCCGAATCTGGTGACCAATGTCACGAGCCGCCCGACCGGCACGGCGATGTGTGACACGATGCTCCAGAATCGCGGCTACGTCGATGGCGTCGGTTACGCGCTCGCGACATTCGGTGCCATCCCGAATGTTTATAACTATGTCGATGCAGGCCATCACGGCTGGCTGGGGTGGGACACCAACTTCGGCCCGACCGTGGACATGATGCGGACTGCGGCAACTGCTTCGGGCAGCACGCTGGCCAACGTGCACGGCTTCATCACCAACACTGCAAATACTTCAGCGCTGCAGGAGCCGTACATCGTCGTCGACAACACCACGCGTCCGTCGCGCTGGATCGATTGGAATCAATTCAACGATGAACTGACGTACGCGCAAGCGTTCCGCCAGCGCGCCGTCCAGGCCGGCTTCGATGCGAACATCGGTATGCTGATCGATACCTCACGCAACGGCTGGGGCGGCCCGAACCGACCGACCGGTCCGAGCACCGCTGCCGATCTCAACACTCGCATCGACGCGTCGCGCATCGATCGTCGCATTCACAAGGGCAACTGGTGCAATCCCAGCGGTGCGGGCTTGGGTGAGCGTCCGCGTGCAGCGCCTGCCGCCGGCATCGACGCCTATGTCTGGATCAAGCCGCCCGGCGAGTCCGACGGCGCGAGCCAGGAAATTCCCAATGACGAAGGCAAAGGCTTCGACCGTATGTGCGATCCGACATACGGCGGCAATCCACGCAATAACAACAACATGACCGGCGCGAAGCCGAATGCGCCGCTGTCGGGACATTGGTTCCCGGCGCAATTCCAGGAACTGTTACAGAACGCGTATCCACCGCTGTAAGCAACACACATGAGACCCGGCGTCACCTCGTGCGCCGGGTCTCGCGGACAAGCGAGGGACGGGACTTCACATGTTCAACGGAGGATGTATGAAGCTCGATGCATTACGGACGATGCTGCTCGGCGCGCTGCTGCTCATGATGGGCGGCGCCTACGGGCACGGACTCATCCAGGACCCGCCATCGCGCAACTGGATCTGCGGCGCCCTCACCAAGCCTGATCAAGTCAACAACGGCACTGCGCAGTATCCAGTCTGCGGCCAGGCCTTCAGCGCAACCGGCGTCGACCCGAATGCCGGTTACAGTTTCATGAGCGTGCTCACGCACACGACTGGCCGCTCCGGCGTCGGCGTGCGCCAGAACGTTTGCAGTTTCAACTCGGAGACGTGGAATGGCGCCGCAACGCCATGGGATCAGCCAATCAACTGGCCGACCACGCCAATGGCTGCCGGGTCGAAAGTGTTCACCTGGAACATCTCATGGGGCCCGCACTTCTCGGACACGCAGGAGTTCCGTTACTGGATCACCAAGTCCGGCTTCCAGTACCAGACGGGCAAGGCGCTGTCGTTCAGCGATTTCGAGGACACGCCCTTCTGCGTCCTCAACTACAACGACGCCACGCCGAACGCCAATCCGGATGTGATTCCCAACCCGGGCGCTGCCACGTTTCAAACTCGCTGTAACGTCCCAGCGCGCACCGGCCGGCACGTGATTTACGCCGAGTGGGGCCGCAACCAGTGGACATACGAGCGCTTCCACGGCTGCATCGACGCAATGTTCCAAGGCGGCACCGGACCGACCCTCGATGCGCAGATCGTGCTGTCACCCAACGTCGCCGAGTTCGAAGGCGCTGGCTCGATCACCCTCGATGGGCGCACCTCGACCGGCTCGAACCTGAGCTACCAGTGGACCGTCAGCTCTCAAAACCCGTCGCTCTACACGCTCACTAATGCCAATCAATCAGTCGCGACACTGACCCTCGCCAATCCGCAGGCATCCTCGAACGTCACGGTCTCGTTGGTTGTGTCGAGCAGCGGCTCGTCCGACAGCGCCACACGCACGTTCGTGCATCGACCGGCGACGGCGTCGCAGTGGTTCGATCTCGGTCCGCTGACTTCGGAATCACGCACGCTCACGGTCGGCGATCGTGTTTCCGTGCGCACGGTGTCGAGCACTGGTCAGGATGCCTATTGGCCGACGAGCCCGCTCGTCATCACCTCATCGAATGCAGCTGCTACTGCGTGGCCTCTGGCGCTGGGACAGGCTGTGAATGCAGCGAACGGTGCGGTGCGCGTTGGCGTGCTCAATACATCAAGTCAGGTCGTGCCTCAGCAAAGCGCGACGGCCAATCGCGTGTATGCGCAGAACTCCGCCGGCATCACGAGTGCGTTCCTGCAGGTCACACCGGCGACCACCGGCAATGGCGGACTGACAGCGACGCCAGTCATCGCTTCCGCCAGCCCGTATTACAACGAGCATCAGCTGCGGATCTCAAATACTGCCGCAGTCACCGCGCTGTCTGTCACGATCGTTGTGCAGAGAACGACGGGTGTGAGCTACAGCGGCCAATACAACACGCTCGGCAGCCAGGTCCAGCAGACCAACTCGAGCACGAGCTCTGCGATCACTTATCAATACACGCTTGGTTCCGGCCAGACGCTCAGTGCTGGAACGAATCGCACTTTCGCCGCGCAGTTCGGTGGCACGGGCACCGCCCATCCCACCGCGGGTGACACCTACACGGTGAACTACACCAGCGGCGGAGTTCAGTACACGCAAACCGGCACGTTCTGAGGCATCAACAGGGGGAAAGTCACATGCTTCATTCATATGCTCATGAGGCGGCAGCAATCCCGCTGCCGCCGAGCGACAGACGAGTCTCTTGGCGGCGACATTCCGACATGAGTCCGTTGCGCTGGATCCTTTGGCTCATGGCGTTGGCCCTTTGTTATCTGGTTACCGGATCAGGCGCGTTTGCGCAGAGCGCCGGCTGCCAGATTACTTACACAAAAAGCTGGGAAGGCGGTAACGGCTACGGCGCCGACATCGCGATCTTGAACACCGGTCCGGCGATCACCAACGGCTGGACACTCCAATTCACGTTCGCCAACGGCGAGCGCATCCAGAACGGCTGGCCCGTGACATTCTCACAGCCGGCCGGCAGCGCACAGGCCACGGTGTCCAGCAACGCGGCGTGGAACCAAAGCATCGGCAGCGGTGCGACGTTCACCATCGGTTTCAACGGCACGTTCACGACGACGAACTCGACACCGACCAACTTCAGGCTGAATGGCACTGCATGCACGGGCGGCGGCACCAGCAATACGCCGCCGACGATCAGCCTGACGAGCCCGACGAGCGGACAAACGTTTCCGGCCGGCTCGACAGTGACTCTCGCTGCGACTGCCAGCGATCCGGGCGGTGCCGTGACACGCGTTGAATTTCGCGTGGACGGCAACCTGGTGAACACCGACACGACCGCGCCCTACAGCTTCAATGTGACGGGCCTCGCTGCCGGCAGCCACACGGCGCAAGCCACTGCGTTCGACAACGGTTCGCCCTCGTTGAGCACGGCGACCGCCGCTGTGCCATTCACGATTGGCGGATCGCAGACGCTGTCGATCACCGCGACTCCCAGCACGTTGTCGCTGGCTGGCGGTTCGACTGGTACTTCCTCCATTCGCTTGAGCGCGGCACCAACAAGCTCGGTGACGGTGGCACTCACTCGATCAGGCAGCACCGCGATCACGCACTCGCCCACGAGCGTCACCCTCAACAGCTCGAACTGGAGCACTGGCGTCAATGTGACCTTCACCGCTGCTGCGGGCACAGGCACAGCAACGTCGACCTTCACGGCGGCGGCTTCGGGATACACCTCTGCGACTATCACTGCCACGCGGACGACGAGTTCCGGAGGCGCAGTGTTCCGTGTCGATCCTACCGGCCGGATCACCAAGAACGGCACAGTGTTTCCAGTCCGCTGCGGATCCTGGTTTGGTCTGGAAGGCCGGCATGAGCCTTCCGACGATCCAACCAATCCCAGTGGCGCACCGATGGAGCAATACATCGGCAACACTTTCTGGGCGAATAACAACGCGGGCACGGGGCGTACCATTCAACAGACGATGACTGAGATCAGCGGCATGGGCATCAATGTCATCCGCCTGCCGGTGGTACCGCAGACGCTCAATGCCAACGACCCGCAAGGTCGCGACCCGTACCTGAAGAATCATCAATCGGTGCGCGTAGCGAATTCCCGGCTGGCGCTGGAACAGTTCATCGTGGCAGCCGATCAGAACAACATCGAGGTCATGCTCGACGTGCACTCGTGCTCCAACTACGTCGGCTGGAGAAAGGGCCGATTGGATGCACGCCCACCTTGGGTCGATGCCACGCGCGAGAACTATGACTACAAGCGCGAGAACTATTCGTGCGCGGCTTCCGGCAATCCGAGCACAGTGACTACCACGCATCCGTACAATCAGACGCTGTGGCTGGACAACCTGCGCACGCTCGCGGGACTCGGCACGCAGCTCGGCGTCGATAACATCATCGGCATCGATATCTACAATGAGCCGCACGACTACACGTGGGCTGAGTGGAAGTCGCTGGTCGAGGCCGCTTATACGGCGATCAACGCAGTGAACCCGAACACCCTGCTGTTCGTGCAGGGCATCGGCACGGTCGCAGGCACGCAGGACGGCACGCCGAATACGACGACTCAGGTGCCGCATGGAAGCGCAGCGTCGAATCCGAACTGGGGTGAGAACCTGTACGAAGCGAACAGCAATCCGATCAACATTCCCAAAGAACGACTGGTGTTCTCACCGCACACGTATGGTCCGTCGGTGTTCGTGCAACGGATGTTCATGGATCCGGCACAACCGCAGTGTGCTGGATTGGAAGGCGATGCGGCTGGCGATGCCAACTGCAACATCGTGATCAATTCGACGCAGCTGGCGGCTGGATGGGAAGAACACTTCGGTTATCTGAAGCAACTCGGCTACGGAATCGTGGTGGGCGAATTCGGCGGCAACCTGGATTGGCCGCTGGGCCAGGCCAGCATTCGCGATCGAGATCGCTGGAGTCACATCACCCCGGGCGTCGATGGGCAGTGGCAGAACGCATTCGTCGACTATCTCGTGAGCAAGAATATCGAGGGGTGTTATTGGTCGATCAACCCGGAGTCGGGCGATACGGCTGGCTGGTATGGCCATGCATATGACCCGGTGTCGAATGAGGCTGGGTGGGGAGAGTGGCGAACCTTCGATCAGCGGAAGACGAATCTGCTGAATCGGCTTTGGGGTCGCTAAGAGGTTAGAGGGGCAAGAGTCGGCGCCAAGAGGTGTCGGCTCTTGCTTCCTTCCTTTAGGCGGAGAGGCGCCAGTGCGGCACGACGCCGAGGCGGGGTACCTCCTTCCGGCACCGTGCTCCCCTACTGCCTCGCTATCGCGAGGCCCGTTGGTCCCATCCCTGGGCGCACTGCCCCGACAAGGTCCCTCTTGTTCGAGGCTGCCGGAAGGAGGTACCCCGCCTCGACGTCGTGCTGAAAGGTTCGGTGCAGGCTTGGCGTATTCAACGTTTGCGGTAATTTGAAAGTGGAGACTGGCTTTGGCCAGTCTCCATTGGGCGGATGAATGCAGCACTCGCATCGGCGTGCTGCCCCTCAACGGTTACATCACACCTGTCGGCGCGTCGCCGGGGTGGGGTACCTTCTCCCGGCAGCTTTTCGGCACATGGATGGGGCCGAAACAGCAGGGCTCATCATGGACGTGCGGTGTAGGAGCGCTGGCGCTCCGGCCGTGCCCGGTGCCGGGAAGAGGTACCCCACCTCGGCGGCGCGCGGGAACCGACGCCTCTTCTCTTAAGCCTTAAGAGCCTCAAGCAGCGAGGGACGGGCGACAGCCCAGTCCCGGCCGCAACCAACCATCAAACGAGAACGCGTTCGATACCGCCGGCATTCGCCTTCTGCACATACTCCGGCAACCAGTTCTCACCGAGCACATGCTTCGCGATCTCGACGACGATGTAATCGGCATCGATATCCGCGTCATCGTTGTAACGCTTCAGACCCTGCATACACGACGGGCATGACGTCAATATCTTCACGTCACCTTTGAACCCATCCGCGCGCAGTTTCTCCGCGCCCTTCTTCATCTCGATTTCCTTGCGGAATCGAACCTGCGTCGCCACGTCCGGGCGCGTCACAGCGAACGTGCCGGACTCGCCGCAGCAGCGGTCGTTCTTCTCGACCTTGCCGTTCACCTGATCGTTGATCAGCGTGTTCACGACCTTCAGCGGGTCGTAGCTCTTCATCGGCGTATGACACGGATCGTGATACATGTAACGCACGCCCGTCACGCCCTCGAGCTTCACGTTGCGCTCCATCAGGAACTCGTGAATGTCGATGATGCGGCAGCCCGGGAAGATCTCGTCGAATTTGTAGCCCTGCAGCTGATCGAAACAGGTGCCGCAGCTGACCACCACCGTCTTGATGTCGAGGTAGTTCAGCGTGTTCGCGACGCGATGGAACAGCACCCGATTGTCCGTGATGATCTGCTCGGCCTTGTCGAACTGACCCGAGCCCCGCTGCGGATAGCCGCAGCACAGATAACCCGGCGGCAGCACCGTTTGCACGCCGACCTTCCACAGCATCGCCTGCGTCGCCAGGCCCACCTGCGAGAACAAACGTTCCGAGCCGCAGCCTGGGAAGTAGAACACCGCCTCCGAGTCGCTCGTCGTGTTGGCCGGATCGCGAATGATGGGCACGTAGTTCCGATCTTCGATATCCAACAACGCGCGCGCCGTTTTCTTCGGCAGCCCGCCCGGCATCTTCTTGTTGACGAAGTGGATGACCTGCTCGCGCAACGGCGGCTTGCCAGTCGTCGCGGGCGGATGCGCCGTTTGCGCATTGGCCACGACTTTCAGCGCGCGATTCGCCATGCGCTGTGCTTTGAAGCCCCACTCCAGCATCGCCGTGCGCGCGACCTTGATGGTCTGCGGGTTGGTCGCGTTCAAGAAGAACATCGACGCGGCAGTGCCAGGATTGAAGCGCTTCTTGCCCATCCGGCGCAGCAGATCGCGCATCGCCATCGACACATCGCCGAAGTCGATGTTCACCGGGCACGGCTTCTCACACTTGTGACAGACCGTGCAGTGATCGGCAACGTCGGAGAATTCGTCCCAGTGACGCAGCGACACGCCACGACGCGTCTGCTCCTCGTAAAGGAACGCTTCGATGAGCAGCGACGTCGCGAGAATCTTGTTACGTGGCGAATACAGCAGGTTCGCACGCGGCACATGGGTCGCGCACACCGGCTTGCACTTGCCACAACGCAAGCAGTCCTTGATCGCGTCCGAGATCGAGTTGATGTCGGACTGCTGCATGATCAGGGACTCGTGTCCCATCAGGTTGAAGCTGGGCGTGTACGCGTTGCGCAGATCGCCGCCCGGCATCAGCTTGCCCTTGTTGAAGCGGCCGTCCGGATCGACTCGATCTTTGTAGCGGCGGAACTCCTCGGTCTCCGCGTCGGTCAGGAACTCGAGCTTGGTGATGCCGATGCCGTGCTCGCCCGAGATCACGCCATTCAGCCCGCGAGCGATCTGCATGATGCGTTCGACGGCGCGATTCGCCGTTTGGAGCATCTCGTAGTCGTCCGAGTTCACCGGGATGTTCGTGTGCACGTTGCCGTCGCCGGCATGCATATGCAGCGCGACCCACACGCGACCACGCAGTACGCGCTTATGAATGACCTCGACCGCTTCGAGGATGGGCAGACACGCGCCACCCACGAACAAGCGACGCAGATGCGCGCGCACTTCCGTTTTCCACGACGTGCGCAGCGAGCGATCCTGCACGAGGTCGAACACGCGAACGTTTGGCTCGCGCTCGACGCGTCGCTCGAAGTCGCCACGCAGCGGCGCGAAGCCGAGCGTCGCCAGCTGGGACAGCGCTTCGCTGACCGGGGTATCCAGGTTTTCGGCGAGATAGGTCCACCGCGCGAGCGTATCGGCAATCACCTGCTGCGCCTGAATCTGCCGATCGCCGAGCAACTCGGCACGCGACACGCCAGCGAGATCGGGATCGTCGACCTTGCCCAACGGCAGCTCGGTTTCGAAGAAGTCCCGCAGCTCGCGGAGCATCTTGATCTTGTTGGCGAACGACAGCTCGATGTTGATGCGCTCGATGGCATCGGTGTAGTCGCCCATGCGATCCAGCGGAATCACCACGTCTTCGTTGATCTTGAAGGCGTTGGTGTGTTTCGCGATGGCGGCCGTGCGCGAGCGGTCCAGCCAGAACTTCTTGCGCGCATCGGGATTGACGGCGACGAAGCCTTCGCCCGCGCGGCTGTTGGAGATACGCACGACTTCGGAAGTCGCACGTGCCACCGCATCTTCGTTGTCACCGACGATGTCACCGAGCAGCACCATCTTCGGCAGAGCGCCGCGCTTGGACTTGGTCGCATAGCCGACCGCGCGCAGATAGCGCTCGTCCAGATGTTCCAAGCCCGCGAGCTGCACGCCGGTAGTGCGCGCCTCGTTGTCGAGGAAGGTTTTGATCTCGACGATGGACGGAATCGCGTGACGCGCGTGACCGAAAAACTCCAGACACACGGTGCGCGTGTGCTTCGGCATGCGATGCAGGATCCAGCGAGCCGACGTGATCACGCCGTCGCACCCTTCCTTCTGCACGCCCGGCAAGCCACCCAGGAATTTGTCGGTGACGTCCTTGCCCAGACCTTCCTTGCGGAACTTGCGACCTTCGATATCGACGCGCGCCGAACGCAGCACTCGCGCACGCTCGGGATTGTCGCGGCCGTCCTTCCAGGTCAATTCGAACTTGGCGACTTCGACGTCGTGAATCTTGCCGCAGTTGTGCTCGAGGCGGGTGACTTCGAGCCAGTTGCCATCGGGATCGACCATCCGCCACCAGATGAGATTGTCGACCGCCGTGCCCCACAGCACCGCTTTCTTGCCGCCGGCATTCATCGCGACGTTGCCGCCGATGCACGAGGCATCCGCGGACGTCGGATCGACCGCAAACACCAGGCCCGCACGCTCGGCCGCATCGGAGACGCGACGAGTGACGACGCCGGCGCCGCTGAAAATCGTCGCCACTTTCGCATCCGGCGTGCTCGCACCGGGAATGTCGATGGTTTCGATGGAATCCAGCTGCTCCAGCTTCTCGGTGTTGATCACCGCCGACAGCGGCGTGAGCGGGATCGCGCCACCGGTGTAGCCAGTGCCGCCGCCGCGCGGAATGATCGTGAGGCCAAGCTCGATACAATCGCGTACCAGCGCGGGGATCTCCGCCTCGGTGTCCGGCGCCAGCACGAGGAATGGATATTCGATGCGCCAGTCGGTCGCGTCCGTCACATGCGAGACCCGAGCGAACGCATCGAAACGAATGTTGTCGTCGCGCGTGTGACGCTCGAGCAAACGACGTGCGCGCTTGCGAAGTTGCACCAGCCGTTCGAAATCGTTGGCGAACGACTCAACGGCGCGACGGGCCGCTCGCAGCAGCTCGCCGACTTTACGATCGCGCTCCGGATCGGAGATATCGCGACGCCGCTCGACCTCGCTGAGCCGGTGATGCAAGGCGTCGATCAGCAGGCTGCGACGCTTGGGGTTGTCGACCAGGTCGTCCTGCAGATAGGGATTACGTTGCACGACCCAGATGTCGCCGAGCACTTCGTACAGCATGCGCGCCGAACGCCCGGTACGACGCTCGCCGCGCAGTTCGTCCAAAGTGGTCCACAACGGCTCGCCCAACAGCCGGATCACGATTTCGCGATCCGAGAACGAGGTGTAGTTGTAAGGGATTTCGCGCAGACGCGCAGCCGGGCCCGCAACGGCGGTGTCCGGCTCCGTAGAAGCAAGCGGCAGGGACAGGTTGCGCAAGATAGTAAGGCTAGGAGCCAATGCGAGGTATGGACGGTAATTGTACGCGGTTACCGTCCGGTCTAAGAAGGCAGCACGTCCGACAATGGCGCCGGAGCGGCCCTCGATCCTGGCAATCCTTTATATTCCCCAAACCAAACTGCATAAGCGCACGCTCCGAGCATCGTCATGAATACCCATCTGACCGCCCTGGAAGCCCGACTGATCGGCAGCCTGATCGAGAAGGCCCTGACCACACCGGACCAATATCCGCTGTCGCTGAATGCTTTGACCAACGCCTGCAATCAGAAAAGCAATCGCGATCCGGTGCTGAGCCTGGACGAGCGCACCGTGCAGGAGAGTGTCGACGGGCTGGTGAAGAAGCACCTGGTGCTGGAAAAATCGGGCTTTGGCAGCCGCGTGCCCAAGTATCAGCACCGCTTCTGCAACACCGGTTTCGGCTCGCTCGAATTCACGCCCGTGCAGACAGCGATCATTTGTGAGCTGCTCCTGCGCGGGCCACAGACTCCTGGCGAGCTACGCACCCGCGTGCCGCGCATGGCAGAAGTGCCCGATGGCGCCGGGATCGAGTCGGCGCTCGAGGACCTTGCCACGCGCCCCGATGGTCCCTTTGTCAAGCAGCTGCCGCGCGAGCCGGGGCGCCGCGATTCGCGCTATGCGCATTTATTCAGTGGTGAGGAGACCATCCCGCTCACCCCGACCGAAGCCAGGCTCGACGCGGAGGGCGGAGCTGAACCCCACCCAAACGCCGCCGCCGACTCCCGCAGCTCCCTGCAAGCGCGCGTCGCCACGCTGGAAGAGCAGGTCGCTGCCCTACGCCAGGACTTGGAAGAACTACGCGGTAGCATTAAGTCCTCGTAATAGAGCGACTTCCACGCAAACTTTGCGTGCGATAGGGCGTCTTACTGGCATTGCATTGGAAACCCATAGTGGGAGGAGCCATCCATGCTTGTCAGACAGAATCAAGCGCCCTTCAATCGAGCTCGCGCGACCGTGGTCTCGGCAGCCACGGTGCTGGGTATCGCGCTGGCAGGCTGCTCCGGCAGCTTTGCCGATAACAACCCAGCCACCCAGGTCGCTGCCGCCAACGCGCCCGCCGTTGCCACGGCGTCGCCGCGCACTACCGCCGCCGCCCTGCCCGATTTCGCTTCCTTGGTCGAACAGTATGGTGGCGCCGTGGTGAACGTCGCCGTGGTCGGCAAGTCGCAGCCCACGTCCGATATCCCGGGCATGTCGCCCAACGATCCGTTCTCCGATTTCTTCCGTCGCTTCGGTCAACCCATGCCCCGCAATCAGCAGCCGGCGCGCGGTGAGGGCTCGGGCTTCATCGTCAGCTCGGATGGCGTCATTCTGACCAACGCACACGTGGTCGCCGATGCCGACGAAGTCACGGTGAAGACCACGGACCGGCGCGAATACACAGCGAAGGTCGTCGGTGTCGATGAAGCCACCGACGTTGCCGTGTTGAAGATCAACGCCAAGAATCTGCCGACCGTGAAGATCGGCGATCCTGCCAAGCTGCGGCCCGGTGAGTGGGTGATCGCCATCGGCTCGCCGTTCGGCTTCGAGAACAGCGTCACGGCCGGCATCGTCAGCGCCACCTCGCGCCCCATGCCTGGCAGCAACTATGCGCCGTTCATTCAGACCGACGTGCCCGTGAACCCGGGCAATTCCGGCGGCCCGCTGTTCAACATGAATGGCGAAGTGGTCGGCATCAACTCGCAGATCTACAGCCGCAACGGCGGTTACATGGGTCTGTCGTTCGCGATTCCGATCGATGTCGCCAGCAACGTGCAGCAGCAGCTGGTGTCGACCGGTAAGGTCACACGCAGCCGCATCGGCGTGTCGATCCAGGACGTGAATGCGCAGCTGGCCGAGTCGTTCGGCCTGGACCGCCCGAAGGGTGCGCTGGTCGGCATGGTCGAAGACGACGGTCCGGGCGCGAAGGCCGGCATCAAGGCCGGCGACGTGATCCTCAAGGTCGACGGCACCGAGATCGAGCAGTCCTCGCAATTGCCGGGCCTGATCGCCGGCAAGAAGCCTGGCAGCACCGTCAACCTCGACGTCTGGCGCGATGGCAGCATCAAGCGCCTGAGCGCGAAGCCGGTCGAGATCGCCGAGAAAGGCACCAAGGTCGCCAATCGCGACAGCGCGCAATCCGACGAGACTGCCAAGCTCGGCCTGGTGGTACGCCCGCTGCAGAAGCAGGAAAAGCAGCAGGTCGAGACCAACGGCGATCTGGTGGTCGAAAACTCGGATGGCCCGGCGGCTGCCGCCGGCGTGCAGCGGGGCGACATCATCCTCGGCGTCAACGGCAAGCCGGTGAAGTCGGTGGAAGAGCTGAAGACCGCCGCACGCAATACCAAGGGCAAGGTCGTGGCGTTGCTGATCGAACGAGACAGCGCGCAGATCTTCGTGCCGGTGCGGATCGGCTAACGTTTGAATGCTGACCGGCGATGGCGGACACTTCCCCTCGTGTTCCTCGGCAATCCCCCTTGCCGTCGCCGGTCAGCTCAACGTTCACGCACCGCATGAAACTACTGCTCATCGAAGACGATCTGCAGGCCGCCGAATACCTGATCAAAAGCCTGCGCGACATTGGCTACAGCGTCGATCACAGCCCGGACGGGCGTGACGGCCTGGAGAAGGCGACGCAACGTCATTACGACGTGATCATCGCCGACCGCCAGCTGCCACACGTCGACGGACTGACCATCATCACCACCCTGCGCGAGCGCAACGATCGCACCCCGGTGCTGATCCTGTCCGCGCTTGGCACGGTCGACGACCGCGTGCATGGCCTGAAAGCCGGCGGCGACGACTACCTCACCAAACCGTTCGCATTCGCCGAGCTGCTCGCGCGCATTGAGGCATTGAGCCGCCGCGGGACCGCCTTGGCAGAATCGAGCCGCCTCAAAGTCGCCGACCTGGAGCTGGACCTGCTGGCCCGCAAAGTGACGCGCGCCGGCCAGAACATCGACCTCACCACCAAGGAATTCCAGCTGCTGGAGTTCCTGATGCGCCGGCCCAGCCAGGTGGTCACGCGCACCATGCTGCTCGAGGGCGTATGGAACCTGCACTTCGATCCGCAGACCAATATCACTGACGTGCACATGAGCCGCCTGCGCAATGCCGTCGACAAAGGCTTCGCCCGGCCGTTGATCCATACGGTGCGCGGCGCGGGCTATGTTCTGAAGGAGTAGCCGGTTTCGACAGTGCTGGCGGGCGGCGACGGGAGACGTCGTACAATGGCCGCCACTTCAACGGTTCTTCGGAAGCAGCTAACGCATGACCGACGCCGGCCATCCGGATGCCGCCGGGCCGACCTCGCGCCCGCGACCGCGCATGCGACTGTCCACGTCGCGGCTCGCCACGCTGTTCATCGTGATCTTCGCCGTCGGCGTCACGCTGGTGCTGACCGCCGTGTACTTCCTGACCGCGCGCGTGCTCGACAACGAAGTCGATGTCGTCATCAACTCCGAGGTCAACAATCTCGTCGATGACTATTCGCGCGGCGGCCTGCTGCAACTCGTGGCGACGCTGCATCGTCGCTCCGATGGCTGGGGTCGTTCCGGCGCGGTGTATCTATTGGTCGAGAACAACGGCTTCCCCATCGCCGGCAATCTTGCGCGCTGGCCGCAGGTCGTCAGTCGCTACAACGATTGGGTGGAGTTCGAGATCGATGCCAGCGACGCAGGCGGCGCAGTCGCCCATCCGGTGCGCGCACAAATCATTCGTTTGCCCGGCAATCGCTGGCTGCTCGTCGGCACGGACATTCTCGATCGCAGTCGCCTCGCCTCTCGCTTGCGGACCGCAATGTTCTGGGGCGTCGGCGCGAGTGTGCTGCTCGCCACGTTGTTTGGCTTGAGTTACAGCCGCCGCATCCGCCGGCGCGTCAAAGCGGTCGCGGCAACCTGCGAATCCATCATGGCCGGCAACTTG
The DNA here is from genome assembly GCF_003104955.1 of Steroidobacter cummioxidans. Lineage (NCBI taxonomy): Bacteria > Pseudomonadati > Pseudomonadota > Gammaproteobacteria > Steroidobacterales > Steroidobacteraceae > Steroidobacter > Steroidobacter cummioxidans. Next base: position 191,810 of record NZ_LSRW01000009.1, read on the forward strand.
TCACAACGCCTGCCGGTCGAGCCCGCGCACGATGAGTTCGATGCGCTCGCGACCGCCGTGAATCGCATGCTCGAAACCATCGAGCAACAGACCGAGACTCTACGCACGACTTTCGACAGCGCCGCTCACGATTTGCGCGCGCCCTTGTATCGAGCGCGCGTTCGTATCGAAGAGTCGCTGCAACATGAAGGTCTCACCGAAGGCGTTCGCGAGACCATGGACGCAACACTCGCTGAGCTCGATCGCGTGCAGCGAACTTTGGGCACGCTGCTGCAAATCGCCCAAACCGACGGCCGCGGCCGCGACGTACCCACCGAGGACGTCGACGTCGCCGCACTCGCTCAGGAACTGGTCGAGTTGTATCAACCCGAAGCCGGCAATAGAAACATCAACCTGGATTATCAGGGCGACGCGTCTGCCTCCGTGCACGGCAATCGCCAGCTGCTCGCGCAGGCGATGGTCAATCTGCTGGAGAACGCCATCAAATACGTGCCGGAAGGCGGCAAGGTCCAGGCCAGCGTCCGTGCCTTCGGCGACTCACTGACCCTGTCCGTCGCCGACAACGGCCCTGGCATCCCCGAAGCCGACCGCGCCCGCATCCTGCAACCCTTCGTACGCTTGGAGCGCGACCGCGATCAAGTAGGCAGCGGCCTCGGCCTGAGCCTCGTCGCCGCGGTAATGCGCCTGCATCGAGCGACGATCGAGTTGCTCGACAATCATCCAGGGTTGTTGGTGCGGTGTGTGCTGCCGGTACGCAAACAGCTCTCGGCCGACTATGCCAGCGATGCGGATGCCGGCTCTCGTGCATAAAGCTGCAATTACAGCTTTTCCATTGCCTCGACATAGAACAGTTCGCACGCGCCATTGCCGGTGTCGGTGCGACTGAGCGAGCTGCGCCAGGTGAAGTTGTTCGGGCCGAGCACGCTGACCAACTGACCGCGCAGCCGCACGATGCTGCCCGGCTTCACCCGCTTCAGACGGTCCTTGAGAGTGCCGTCGGCGGGAATCAAATGCATGTTGGAAGCATTGCGCATGGCCGTCTGCAGATCGATGGCCTGCTCGTCGGGATAAATCGTAAAGAAACGCGCGCCCTGACTGATGCGAAAGTGAGATAGCACAGCGCTGTCGGACATAGGCCCCCAGCCGAGCGCAAAATCGATGGGCGAGACGCGCGCGCCGCCATCCATGCTGTACTTCTCGACCGACAACACGCGCGCTTCGAGTTCGAAGTCCGCCAGCGGCGTCAGCTCATATTCGCCGTGAGCAAACGGCGCCCGCTGCACCAAACGCTGTGTTGGCTCATCCGGTGCCAACACCCCAGGCGGATGATCGATGGCACGGCCTTCCACCAGCGCGGCCACACCCGCACCGAGGGCACCCAATGCCACCAGGATTCGCCAATGAGAAAACATGGTGCACAGAGTACTGAGCGGCCGCCGGCCGCAGCAGTGCGCGGATCACATCAAGGCTGGCAATGAAGCAACATTCGACGATGCTATGTGATCCATACACGGGTCACTGCCCCTCAGCAAAGGGACGGCGTCAAGCAGACATCCCCACTTCCATCGGACTCTGCTCCCGAAGCAAACGCTTCAGGTCAGTCTCCGGGACGGTCAGCGAGTCCTTGACCTTGTTGCGAAGTGCTCTGTAGCCGACAAAGAGCAATGCCGGTAACACCAGCCAGATCAGCACCGGCCCACTGTTCACGACAAGAGCCTTGGTAGCTATCCGAAATTGTTCGCCCCTTATCGCAAGAATTTCTGGCAAAGCACAGTCGTCGAGAATTCGCGATCGCTCCACGACGCGCCGTTTGAGTTCGGCATCCCGCTCTATTTCCGCCGAGATCGCGCTGACTGTCGCCAGATCAAACCTGAACAGAAGACTGATGAGCGAGTTGATCGAGTCTTGCAGCTCATAAAAATGCAGCTCCGCGAACTCCACCCCATTGCCCGCACCTGAGCTGTCGATCTTCAGGAGCCTGACCTCGTCTCTTAGTTTGAAAAGCTCGAAGCGCAATTCGAGCCGCAGCGACGGCGCAATGATCGACTCATATACAAATTGAAGGATGGCAACAGCGACCAGGATGACGATGCAGTAGTACATCACTACCTCCTACTCGACTTCACTCTCTGCGCACCAAGGCTCTTCGTCTGCAGACTATTTTTCTCAGCAGCAACCCGATCCAACTCCGCTGAAATCACGCGCCTTTGGTACTTGGCGTGAAAGGCGTTCGCCCACGCACTTGATGTCGACTGATTTGCAGATTGTGGACGCCTGTTGTCCATAGCGAGGTGCCATCAGACCCGGATGACGATGACCTGGCGTTGGACTGTACGTCTTCGCAGCTGTAACCCCACCCTGAATTTTAAATTTAGCGCCGATTTGCCGCTTGGCAGCAAACATTAGAGCGATTTGCGGCGCAGAGGTGAGCCTGACGGAGCCGCGCTGTGCTTCGACGCGGAGATGTCGCAGCGGCGTTCGCCACGCGCCCCGCGGTGTTTATAGGACCTTACTGCCCCACCATCGCCGCAATCGGGGCAGCAACAGCAGCCGTGACAGGCACAGCACCGCCGCCAGCGGTGGGAGAGCTGGCGCCAGACCCACCATTGCCAGTCTCGGCAACCGGAGCCGAACCCGCTTCGGTCGCGCCCGGAGGCTGCACGCTGAGCAACGTGCCGTTCTCATGCATGATGGCTTCTTCCGTGCGACGGTTCATCACGATGATGCTGATACGTCGATTCACCGGACTATCGGGCACCGCAGTGTCGAGCAGCACGCTCGAAGCGAGGCCCACGACGCGGCCCACTTTCTCCGGCGGCAAGCCACCCGTGAGTAACGCGCGACGAGCCGCGTTGGCGCGGTCCGCTGACAACTCCCAGTTGCTGTAGTTGATAGCGACGTAAGGTTTGATATCGGTGTGACCGCTGATGCTGATGCGGTTCGGCACGTTGTTGATGATGTTCGCCAGCTCGTAAAGGATCTTGCTGCTGTAGTCCTCCAGCTTGGCGCTGCCGAGCGGGAACATCGAGCGCCGATCGTGATCGACGATCTGAATGCGCACGCCTTCGGGCGTGATGTCCAGCAGGATCTGATCCTTGAACTTCGCCAGCGCCTCGCGGGCGTCGATGGCTTCCTTCAATTCTTTCATCAGCGCGTTCAAGCGTTCCTGATCGATCTGTTCGGCGCGCTTCTCCGCCTCGTCGTCGTTGACGACCTGCGCCGGCGGTGCATCCTCATTGTTGCTGGTGGTGTGCAGCTCCATGCCGCCGCCCAGCTGAATCATGCTGGTGCTGGCGCCGCCCGGGCCTTGAGTGGCAGTCGGCGAGGGCAGCGGGCTCGTGCCCGGCACCGCCGAAGGATTGTTGAAATATTCCGAGATCGCGCCCTTCTGCTGCTGAGTGGTGGAGCCCATCAGCCACATGAGCAGGAAGAACGCCATCATCGCGGTGGCGAAGTCGGCGAAGGCCACTTTCCAGGAGCCGCCATGATGACCATGGCCGCGCTTCTTGACCTTCTTGATGATGATCGGCGCGAGTGCCTCGCCGTCCTTACTCTTGGCCATGACGCGGGTCCGCTGTGGCCTCAGGCTTTCTTGCCGCGCAGCTGGGCTTCGAGATCCTTGAAGCTCGGACGCAGCTCCGCCGGCGTCGATTTGCGACCGAACTCGATCGCGACCTGCGGCGGATGACCCTGCAGGAATCCCATGATGCAGGTCTTGATGGTGGTGTAGAACGCCGTCTCGTCGCGGGCACGCCGCTCCATGGCCGAGCTCATCGGGCCGAGCAGACCGTAGGCGAGCAGGATGCCGAGGAAGGTACCGACCAGCGCGGCCGCGACCTTGATGCCGATTTCTTCCGGCGGACCGCCCAGTGAGCCCATCGTATTTACGATACCGAGCACCGCGGCCACGATGCCGAAGCCGGGCAGCGAGTCGGACACTTTGTTGAGCGCCTGTGCCGGCTCTTCGCCGCCGTGATGATGCGTTTCGATTTCCAGATCCATCAGCGCCTCGAGCTGATGCTGGTCCATGTCGCCGCTGATGATAAGGCGCAGATAATCCTGAATGAATTCGACGGCGTGCTGATCGGCGAGGATCAGCGGACGTTTCTTGAACAGGTCGCTCTTTGGCCGGATCTTTCGAATTGACGCGCTCCAGGCCCAATCATGCCTTTCTCTTGCGCGCGATCGACAGCAGCTCATACATCACCGAGAACAGCGCGAGGTAATGATCCCTCTTGTATCGCGCGCCTTTCATCATTCAGGCCGCCGATGCCGGCCGCCACCCGCTTTGGTGACGCTTGAAATTGGATTTTGGCGATGATCAGTGCGCCGATTGCGGCACCGCCGATGATCAACAGCTCGGAGGGCTGCCACAGCGCGGCCAATTGACCGCCATGGACGGCAAAGCCGCCCAGCACGCAGCCAAACACCACCACGATGCCAAGGATCAGGTTCATTTATTGTTCCGGGAGACGATCAGCACGCGGTTCAAGGACCGCACAGCTACTGATTCGGCATAATCGGCGCAGGCTTGAGTAACCCGGCCTGCAACAATCCCGCGGGTTGCCCGTAGGAGATTGCCTGAACCGGTTGCCAAGTCATCGCAATACAGGGACTTAGTGCGTTCCACGAGGCTTCATGAATATTCAGTTTCGCCGCTTGCTGAGAGGGTTCTGGTTGGGCGTCGGCGCCTGTCTGCTGACGGCGGTGGCCTGGGCGCAGTCGCTGACTGTCATCGATTTGCAGTACCGCCGCGCCGAGGACCTGATCCCGGTGCTGCAACCCCTGCTCGAACAGGGCGGCGCGCTGACCGGGCAGGATTACAAGCTGTTTGTCCGTACCAGCAGCAGTAATCTCGCGCAGCTGCGCTCGGCAGTGGCGCAGTTGGACAAACAACAGCGACAGATGTTGGTTTCTGTGCGCCGGAGCACAGCGTTGGACATTCAACAGGAGCAGGCATCCGCGTCGGGCACGCTGAGCACTCGCGATGGCGTGTCGGGTACGGTGCGCGCCGGCGAGCGCAACGTGCAGACAAAGGACTCGAGCGTCTCCAGTGTCCAGGTGCTGGAAGGCAACGCTGCATTCATTGCTACAGGCACGAGCGTGCCCATTGTGACGGCCGTCGCAGTCGGCGGCGGCAAGCGACCGTTCGTCGCAGGTGCGGTCGAGCATCGCAATCTGCAACGCGGCTTCATGGTCACGCCGCGGGTGAATGGCGATCAGGTCATATTGGAGATTGCCCAGCAGGATGAGCGCGTCACCGGCGGCGGCATTCAATCGCAGTCATTGAATACCCAGGTGATTGGCCGACTGGGATCGTGGATCCAGCTCGGCGGCGTAAGTGAGTCCTCCAGCAGCACCAGCAGCGGCATTCTCAGCCGCAGCTACAGCACCGGCGGCAATGAGCTGTCGGTATGGGTGAAAGTCGACCCGCAATGATTGTCGAGATCAGCTGCGACGCACCCACTCCGGATCCGGAATTTCGTGAAATGCATGGCGCAGGCTTTCGCTCCAGCGCGTGCGGATCATTCGGAAGTACGCATGGTCTTCGTCGATGTTGACGTGACTGTGGATCTTCAGCTCATCCCGCTTGATCGACAGCAGGTCCAGCGGCACGCCCACCGACAGATTGGAGCGGATGGTCGAGTCCATCGAAATGAGTGCGCATTTCGCGCCCTGCGCCAGACTGGTGCTGCGTGAGATGACTCGATCCAGGATCGGCTTGCCGTATTTCGATTCGCCGATCTGGAAGTATGGCGTCTCCGCCGTCGCCTCGATGAAATTGCCGGCCGCGTAGATACAAAACAGCCGCGGCTCTTCGGTTCCGATCTGGCCGCCAAAGATCAGCGACGCATTGAACTCGATGTGATGATCCTTGAGCGCTTCGGCGTCGCGCTTGTGGATCTCACGCAGCGCCTCGCCGACCGCGAGCGCGGCCTCGAA